>JAVBJO010000065.1:0-4985 GCA_031546925.1 Rhodospirillaceae bacterium | reverse complement strand
TGCGCCGGGGCGGCCGCCCCAACCCCCGCCCGGGGCGATGCCCCGGACCCCCTTCGTTTTTAGAACTTTCCTCGGGTGCTTAGCCGATCCAACGCCGACAGCACCCCTTTCGAGGCCTCTGTCATCAGGGCAATGGAGGCGACAGCCCCAACCAGATCCCCCGCGTTATATTTCTTGATGGCCTCAATCCCGTTGCTGTGGACCGCCCGATGCGGCGCTTCCATTTCGCTAAAGGCGGGATGATTCCGGATCGTAGGATCGGAGACCTGAGCACACCATTTCCCCAATCGGCAATTGGTGTGGTTGGCCATTTCCTCGGCCTTGAGCTTCTCCCGCCCGGCGAGCATATCGGCCAAGCGCTTACACCAGATGACATGATCGGATTTGGCGACATGGATGGTGGCGTCGGTGATTTCCTGTTTCATCAGTTCGTTGAGAGAGCCCGCAATAATCTTGCAGGTGATATCCATAGAGTCGGCAACATCCTTGATGACATTGACATTGCGCGAGGACATATCGGCGACCACCGCGACTCCCGAGGAGATTTCCGAGGTCGCGGCATTTTGCTGCGAGAGGATCGAGGCCACGGACATCATGCCCTGTGTGACACGCGTACTTTGCTCCGCCACATTGCGAAGGCTTTCCCCGGCAGAGATGATGACCGTCTGCCCATCACTGACCGCACGCGCTCCGCCTTCCATGGAGTAGACGATCGAAGACATTTCCTCGCGCAGATTGGTAATGCGCTCTCGGATGGTTTCGGTGGCTCGGGCGGTTTGGTTGGCGAGGTTTTTAACCTCGTGGGCGACGACGGCGAATCCCTTTCCGGCCTCTCCAGCACGAGCCGCCTCGATCGTGGCGTTCAGGGCGAGAAGGTTGGTTTGTCGTGCGATCGCCTCGATTTGATTAACGATTTCGCCGATCTGTCCTGAGGCTTGAGCCAAACGCTCCACCTTGGAGGCGGCTTCTTCCACAGCTTGGGAGATGCTTTCCATGGCGGAGACGGCTTGCTCGGCCGCCTGTTGTCCTTCGTGCGCCGTTTCCTGAGTGGATTGAGCATCCGCAGCGGCCAGGTCGGAAGTCCGGGCGATTTCCTGCATGCTGGCGACCATTTCCTCAACGGCGCTCGCGATGGCGTGACTGCGATGATCGACCTCGCTCAGGTACTGAATCATCGTGCTGTTTTTGGTGACAGCGGTGTTGATATTGACGGAAATATCCACATCCCGCACCAGCTCGCCCCGCGCATTTTGCTCCAAATGATGGGCCAGAGCCTCAAGCTTGCGGCTCAAGGGGCATGTCCCGGGGGGAATCGAGGCATATTTCCCCTGAATGATCTGGTCGATGATGTCTTCACACGCGGCAACGCGGTCGGAAGACATCGCGCCGGCCTCACTGATATCTTTGATCCGCGGGCCTGCTTCTAAGGATGCTCGCCCCATCGTCTTACACCTCTTGATCGTGTATCCCGCCGCTTTTACACTTATGTGCGGATATCATGTATTCTACTCCCTCTTTGCCGCGCTACCATCTGTTTTTTAGACAAGGCTAACGTTCTACATATCCATGATGATCTTCACGTCGCCCTCGCGTCTTAGGACATTGACGCCGACGGAATGGGGGTGGCGGTTGAGCACGAGGTCCACCACCGAATCCCCCACCTGAAGATTGTGAATCTGAAGTTGGGGCAAAAATTCGGGAAGAGAGGGCCGATAAAAGCGGATGCTGGCCGGCGAGGTCGATATTTCCAACCCCAAGATGGATTGAATGGCGAGAAAAGCGGCTCCCGCCGCCCACGCCTGGGGGATACACGCGACGGGATAAAGGGTTGGTCCTTGTCCCGGTTGGCGAGGAAAACCGCAGAACAATTCGGGCAGACGGTTCAAATCCACCGCCAAGGCGGCATCGAACAAGCCGGCAAGAACCGCCCGAGACCGTCGCGCCATGCCGTACCGCGCCAATCCTGCGGCGATCAAGGCATTATCATGGGGCCAAATGCTCCCGTTGTGGTAACTCATGGGGTTGTAGCGGCGCTCCCGTTCCGCCAGGGTCCGCACCCCCCAGCCCGAGAACATGTCTGGCCCCATCAAGGAATTGGCCACGCGGATGGCGCGCTCGGGCGAGGCCACGCCACAGTAAAGCAAATGCCCCGGATTGGAGCTTTCCACCAAGCAGGCCTCCTTGGCCCCATCGAGCGCCAGGGCATAGGTGCCGCGATCTTCCATCCAGAAGTCCCGATCGATGCGCTTCCTCAGGTCCTCCGCCTGGAGGAGCAAGGCCTCCGCCCGAGCGGTGTGCCCCAAGGCCTGAGCCATGAGCGCGGCGCCTCGTTTTCCGGCATAGACGTAGCCTTGAACCTCACACAAGGCGATGGGGCCTTCGGCGAGACGGCCATCGGCGTGCATGACCGAGTCCTCGGAATCTTTCCAACCTTGATTGATGAGTCCTTCGGGGCGACGTCGGGCGTACTCGACGAAGCCGTCTCCGTCCACATCCCCGTGATGATCGATCCAAAACAAGGCACGCTCGACGGCGGGCCAGAGGGACTCCAACAAGCGACGGTCCCCCGTACGCTGCCACGTCGCCGCCGCCAGCATCAGGAACAAAGGCGTGGAATCGGCGCTCCCGTAGTAGCTCCCATAGGGAATCTCGCCCAAATTGGCCATTTCCCCTTCGCGCCACTCGTGGAGGATTTTCCCCGGTTCTGCATCTTGCACCGGGCTGTCGCGCTCGGCCTGGTTGGCCACCAGAATGGCCAGCACGCCTCGCGCAATTCCGGGATCCAGCCACAACATCTCCAAGGCGGTAATGATGCCGTCGCGCCCGAAAACAGTGGAAAACCAGGGAACCCCCGCATAGGGATAAGGTCCATCGGGCGTGTCCGTTTCCAACATCCGCAAATCCGCGCTGGAGCGGTTGAGCCAATGATTGAATTGATCGTTGGAACTGGTCACGGAGCACGTTCTGCCTGAGAGCTTCTTGACCAATTTCTCCCGGTCTTCCTGAAACCGCGCACTGGAAGGCTGGGTGGACACGGCTTCAAAGCTGGCGGAGTGGTAGAGTTCAAACGCTTCTCGGGGAGCAAGCCGGGGGGTAAAGCGCGCGTGCTGCGCCGATAACGCACTGGGGGGCTCGGAAAAATCGATGCGGGTACGGCGAAGCACGCCATCCAGGCCCTCGTAGCACAGCAGGATGGCGCGGTCTTCTACCTCCTCCCACTGGCGGCCTCGGGCTTTACGGGTGACGCCGCGCACCTCGAACACGTCGAGGAAATCGTTCTCGAACAGGTAGGTCAGATCGATATCGAGATCCGTATCCCCGTAATTGTAAACCCGCGTGCGACAGTGCATGGCGCCTTGCCACAAAAACGTCGAGCGAAACACATGAATCGCACCGCGCGGGATGATGCGCTCTCCGCCCACGGGGATGTCCGGGTTGGTGAGATCCACTGCGACGAAGGCATTGTGCTCGTGCACGGTGGACGACAGCAGCAAGGGGCGCTGCTGTCCCAGGTGGAACTCGTGATGAGCGAGCATCCTCGTTCCCCGGTGGTAGATCCCCTGCTCGCCCGAGCCGACACTCCCGGTGTCGCCATAGCGATCAAACACCGCGAAGGTATCCCCATCCTTCAAGGTCAAGGTGCGCATGGCGACGCGCGGACTGGTGGCCAGAACGTAAGCGTGCCCTTTCACGCGAATGATGTCGGTCATGCGGTCATGGCCTTTCCTCGGCGAGAGGTGAGCGTGGCAAGACGACGGTAAATCCCCGCATAATTCATGGCCATGCGGGCAGAGGTAAAACGACGCTCGAAAGCGTGGCGGCACCGTTCGCGGTCCAGAGTCACACAAGCGGCCACGGCGGAAACCGCTTGCTCCACGGACGACACTACGAAACCGGAAACCCCCTCCTCAAGGATCTCGGGAACGGAGCCGCAGGGCCAGGCGATGCTTGGTGTACCGCAGGCCATTGCCTCAATCAACACCACACCGAAGGGTTCGGGCCAGTCAATGGGGAAAATATGAGCCAAGGCTCCGCCCAGAAAGGCCGCTTTTTCCGCCTCGTTGATCTCGCCCAGCCACTCCACCAGAGGATCCTCCAAAAGCGGGCGGACCACGGTATCATAGTAAAGTGATTCCTCGGGGTCGATTTTGGCGGCAACCTTCAGGGGGTAACCCGTCCGTCGAGCAATCTCCACCGCTCGCTCGAACCCTTTTTCCGGCGAAAACCGCCCCAGGAAGGCAAGATAGGCCCCCGACTTGAGATCTAACGTCGGCGTCAACAAGTCCACAGGAAGACCGTGATAAACCGTTCCCACCCAATGGGCTCGTGCCCCGGGCGGACGTTGATGATTGGAAATGGAAATCAAGGGAAGATCGCGGTATTCGCCATAAAGAGCGGTGAAGTCATAGGCATTTTGTCGCCCATGCAATGTGGTAACCACCGGAACCGATGATCGTCGTGCCCACGGATAGTGAATCAAATCACTATGCCAATGGATGATATCAAAACCATGTGCGGCAGCCATGACCCGCTCCAATTGGAGCAGATGGTGGGCCAGGGGAGCCTCGCAGGTTCCCTCCAGACGCAACGCGCGTGGACAGCAGGGAACCAATCGGGCCGAGGTCTGAGAATCGCCACTGGCGAATAGGGTCACCTCGTGCCCTAGGGCAACCAATTCCTCTGTGAGGTAAGAGACCACTCGCTCGGTCCCGCCGTAAAGCCTAGGGGGAACCGCTTCATTCAAAGGAGCCACTTGGGCGATGCGCATGCTCGTCCACCCTCCACGTGATCTATGACAGGAACAAGTGGGGGAGGAAGCGAAGGGGTCAAGGGGCTTTCGCCCCGGAGCTAAGGGTGTCGGGGGGAGCGCCCTGGTCCGGGGCGCGGGCCCCGAAACCCATGGCTGCCGGGGGAAAGGCCCATGAACCCATAGCGTCCGACCCCCCGAGGTCCGGGGAAGGCTCACGTGGAGGGGGGCCGGGCCG
>JAVBJO010000189.1:0-6878 GCA_031546925.1 Rhodospirillaceae bacterium | reverse complement strand
TAACGCTTGGCAAGCGTGATCAGGCTCTCTTGACTATTTTGTATCGCTCGACGCACCGCCGCCGTCGTCGTGGCGCATCCGTGGAGAATTTGGCCCATAGCGCATCCTTCCAGCTTGAGGAGCAGAATACACCATTAAATTCTGGGACCATACACCTAGGTTTGGGGAAAAGTTTAAGGAACGCCTGGATGTAGATCTACTCCAAGGGGCATTGGATTATGTTGGGTATAATGAAGAAGGATTGGCCTTTGAGATTTTATGCGACCATATCTGTGAATATAACGTATCTATAACGATTGATGAATATAGGGAGGCCACTAAATTAGCTTTAGATATGGGGTTTGATTTGAGTAAAGGACCATTTAAACATTTGTCAGAATTGAAGATATAGAAAAGGAGGATCATCTATAGAAATATACCCTAGAAGGTAGAATAGAGATGGATTTAGATTAATATAGACAGGGTGTAGAATTTCGTATCGTTACAATACTGCAATACGTGCTCCAAAAAAATGCTTAAGTTAGCGATGCCCATTGACGGGGCTTATCGACAAAATTGCAGCTATATTTTTTACAAAAAAACGTTGTTGATTGACGAACCATACCATTTTTGACAATCCATGAGCTTGAACATTGATAACACTGAGGCATTTTTTGGAGCACGCATTGCGATTGAAGAGCGGATAGATCTCAGATCTCTTTTGCTTCCTTCTTTGACCGCAGCGCGCCCCCCTTGATACTCTCACCCCTGAGATAAGCTCCGAGGATGGCTTGCCTTGGGGGGAATCCTCCTCTCGCTTGGTCAGAAGGATCTGATCCCTGCTCACGCCTCGGCCATATTTCCTTTTGGTCTCGCCAGGGACCGATCCCGTCGGATGTCATCCTGAGAAGGCTCTCCTTCAAAATCCTGGTGGTGAGCCAAGAGCGCGAAACCGCCTCCTCTTGGAGGAAGAACGCCCAGGTGCGCGTGACCCAGGTGGACCGTCTTTCCCAGGCTCCCGAACCTTCGTCCGCTTACGATTTGGTGATCCTGTCGCATCCTTTTGTGCCTGAAGAGCCTTCCGTGACGGTTCGCCAGTTCTTCCCCACTCCCTCCGCTCCGGCCCCTTTGATCTTGGTCTTCGCCAAGGATGTGGCGTGTGCGCGTGAGGAATTTCAGCATCTGGAACAGGCTTTCGTTAAAAGCATCTGAGTCTTCTGCCTCTGTGGGGCTGGGGATATCAATCTTGACCCCTTGCACCTCCCCCATTAGAGTAGTCTCTGATGGTTCCTCGGATTCGGGAAAAACCCCGCGAGGATGAAAAGGGAATACGGTAGGGACGACCCAAACGGGGCCCGATCCGGAGCTGCCCCCGCAACTGTGAGCGGAGAGCCTGTCACCTCGCAAAGAACCACTGGGCAACCGGGAAGGTCGGTGACAAGGTTACGACCCGCGAGCCAGGAGACCTGCCGTCACAGGAAACCGATTCGGGAGACGGGGGTGCTCTCGCGGCGGGTATGCAACGGTTCTGCTGTTCATGACCCCTCCGACAGCCTCTGTTTTCCGTCCTTTTCGACGGAGACAATGATGATTCACACTGAAGCTTCCTTCCAGACCAGTTCCCGCCAGGGGACCGAGTCCTCGCGTTTGGCAGTTGTCCTTCCCGCCCTCGCGACCATGGGGTTGGGGGTGTTTTTCTTGTGGGCGGTGGGGTTCTCTCCCATGGCCGAGATGCACAATGCCGCCCATGACACCCGTCACAGCAATGCCTTCCCCTGTCATTGAGGGGAGCCGCTCCATGAGTGTCTTTCGGAAGCTGTTTTTTATCGCCGTGATCGCCGGGGCGCTCGCCGGAGGCCTGAGCGCTCTGCTCCATCAGGTGGGGGCCGTTCCCTTGATCCTCGAAGCCGAGATGTTCGAGGAGTCCTCCGCCGCCCACGGTCATCCCGGACAGCCTCACGAGGCGGTCAATCACGAGGCGCTTGTCTCCCACCCTGAGGAGTCCGCAGGGGGGCACGTGCATGATCCCCACGCCTGGCAACCGGAAAATGGCCTGGAACGCAATTCCTTCACCTGTGCGATGGATGTGCTGACCGGCATCGCCTTTGCCCTGCTGCTGGTGGGCGCTTATGCTCTGAGTCGAGAAGAAAACATCACTTGGCGCAAAGGGCTGTTCTGGGGCTTGGCCGGATTTGCCGTGTTCACCCTTGCTCCGGGATTGGGGTTGCCGCCCGAGTTGCCGGGGTCGGCAGCGGCACCGGTGTTGGATCGTCAGATGTGGTGGGCCATGACCGCCCTCCTGACGGCGGGAGGTTTGGCCATCTTCGCCTTCCACCGCAAACCGCTGTGGATGGTGGCCGCCGTGATCATGATCCTTCTGCCTCATGGGATTGGCGCGCCGCATCTGGCCGAACATCACAGCAGTGCGCCCCACGAGCTGGTCCAGCAGTTCATCGCCATGGCCATGGGGACACAATTGTTGTTCTGGTTGTGCTTGGGAGCCGTGACAGGGTATCTTTATCGACGAATGTGCTCCTCGCCGCGCTTTTTGTAGAGGAGGATATTGACAAGAGTCGATAACTCGGTCTTCATCCAGGCTCGAAACTCTCCCTCATGATCGTTTGAGTGCATGGACCGAAATCGCGTTATCGTCTTCGATACCACCCTTCGTGATGGAGAGCAGTCTCCGGGCGCCTCGATGAATCTTGAGGAGAAGGTCAGGATTGCCCTCGCCCTGGAAGATATGGGCGTGGACGTGATCGAGGCCGGGTTTCCCGTCGCCTCCATCGGGGATTTCGAGGCGGTCCAGGCGGTGTGTCGCGCGGTTTCCGGAAGCGCCATCATCGCCGGACTGGCTCGTGCCACCCGTGGCGATATCGAACGCTGCGCCGAGGCCTTGAAACCAGCGCGACGGCAGCGTATCCACACCTTCCTTTCCACCAGTGCGCTGCACATGAAATACAAGTTGCAGATGGGACCAGAGGCGGTGTTGGAGCTCATCACCCAATCGGTGACCCTCGCCCGCTCCCTGACGGAAGATGTGGAATGGTCCGCCGAGGATGGTTCCCGCTCCGAGCCCGATTTCCTTTGTCGTTGCGTCGAGGCGGCCATTGCTGCCGGGGCCAAGACCATCAATATCCCCGATACCGTGGGCTACGCCGTTCCCGAGGAGTACGCCGCTCTTATCGCCAACGTGCTCCATCGCGTGCCCAATGTGGATCGGGCCATTCTGTCCGTTCACTGTCATAACGATCTGGGGTTGGCGGTGGCCAACTCCCTGGCTGCTGTCGCCGCTGGGGCGCGTCAGGTGGAATGCACCATCAACGGGTTGGGAGAACGCGCCGGCAATGCCGCCATGGAAGAGCTGGTCATGGCGTTGCGCACCCGGCCGGATCGCCTTCCCTATGTCACCAACATCCGTACCGAGGCCATTACCCGGGTGTCGCGCCTGGTTTCGGCCATCACCGGCTTCGTGGTCCAGCCCAACAAGGCTATCGTCGGGAAGAATGCCTTCGCTCACGAGTCGGGGATCCATCAGGACGGCGTACTGAAGAATGCGCAAACCTATGAGATCATGACGCCGGAAAGCGTGGGATTGGTGCGCTCGGCCTTGGTGTTGGGGAAGCACTCGGGGCGAGCGGCCTTCCGGGATAAGTTGAGACAATTGGGCTATGTGCTGGACGAGGCCGCCATGGAGAGCGCCTTTATCCAATTCAAGGCCTTGGCCGATCGCAAAAAAGATGTGTTCGATGAGGACATCGTTGCCCTTATTGATGAAACGGTGGATCGAAAGAATGAGCACGTGCGATTGTGCGACTTAGCCGTTTTGTGTGGGAACCGCTATACTCCTCCGACCGCAGAGATGACCCTCGACATCAATGGGATGACCAGGACCATTAAGGCGGAAGGGAGTGGACCGGTGGATGCCATCTTTAAGGCGATTGGGGCACTTTGCCCCCACGATGCCCGGTTGCAGTTGTATCAAGTTCACGCCGTGACCCAAGGAACCGATGCCCAGGCAGAGGTGACCGTGCGTCTGGAAGAAAATGGGAAAACGGTCAATGGCCAAGGGGCAGATACCGATACCATGGTGGCCTCGGCCCGGGCTTACCTTAACGCGTTGAATAAACTTTTCGTCAAACGTGAAAAAACCGCCCCTGAACCATCCTTGGCCTGATATAAGGCGGCGTTCAGTAAAAATCATCGGATACCTGCGAGCGAGGGATTATGTTTTCGAAACTGACGGGTTGGATGTCCGCGGACATGGCGATCGACTTGGGAACCGCCAATACGCTGGTCTATGTGAAAGGTCGAGGCATCGTCCTTAACGAGCCGTCAGTGGTCGCCATTGCCGAGGAAAAAGGCAAGAAAAAGGTTCTCGCCGTCGGTGATGAAGCCAAGATGATGCTTGGGCGCACCCCCGGCTATATTCATGCCATCCGTCCCTTGCGCGACGGCGTCATCGCCGATTTCGAGGTGGCGGAGGAAATGATCAAGCATTTCATCCGTAAGGTGCACAACCGCCGTTCCTTTGCCAGCCCGTTGGTGATCGTTTGCGTTCCCTCGGGCTCCACCGCAGTGGAGCGTCGAGCCATTCAGGAATCGGCGGAAAGCGCCGGGGCACGTCGGGTGTTTTTGATCGAAGAGCCTATGGCCGCCGCCATCGGCGCCGGCCTGCCCGTCACCGAGCCCACCGGAAGTATGGTGGTGGATATCGGTGGTGGTACAACCGAGGTGGCTGTTCTGTCGCTCGGGGGAATCGTCTATTCTCGCTCTGTCCGCGTGGGCGGTGATAAAATGGACGAGGCTATTATTGCTTACATCCGTCGCAATCATAACCTGTTGATCGGTGAAAGCTCGTCGGAGCGGATCAAGAAGGAAATCGGCTCGGCCTGTCCGCCCGAGGACGGCGAAGGCCGGACCATGGAAATCAAGGGACGCGACTTGATGAACGGTGTGCCGAAGGAATTGGTGGTCTCGGAACGACAGATCGCCGAATCCCTGGCGGAACCCGTCGGTGCCATCATTGAGGCGGTCAAGGTCGCCCTGGAGCATACCGCGCCGGAGCTGGCCGCCGATATCGTCGATAAGGGAATCGTACTGACCGGCGGCGGGGCGTTGCTGTCGAATTTGGATTATGTGTTGCGTCACGCGACAGGGCTGCCCGTCTCCATCGCCGACGATCCTCTGTCGTGCGTCGCCTTGGGGACAGGACGGGCCTTGGAGGAAATGCCGCGCTTGCGCAACGTGCTGACAAGCATGTATTAAGAGTGGTATCGAGGTAAGGGATCAGTCATCCCTTGAAAGTCGGCTCTTGTAAGTAAAGCGGATGCCTGAGATGGAGATACGCTCGTGAAGCAGTCCGGTGCGGTCGGACGGTTTGCCACCTTCCGGCTTTTGGCGCAGCGATTCGCCTTTGCCTCCCTGGCCTTCGCCGCCGTGGCGCTCATGATCCTGGGCAAGGCCGATCCGATCCTGGTCGAACGGCTGAGAAGCACGGTCGCCGATGGGCTCTCTCCCGTGCTCGACGTCATGTCTCGACCGACAGCGGCATTTGCCGATATTGTTGAAAATGTCCGCTCTTGGAACGACCTCCGCGCCGAGAACCAGCGGCTCAAGGTCGAAAACCAGCGCCTGCAACACTGGCAAACCGTCGCACGCCGGCTTGATGCCGAAAATGTCTTGCTCCACCAGCACCTGAACGTGGTTCCCGATCCCAATCCCGCTTTCGTTACCGCCCGGGTCATCGGGGATCTCGGATCGGCCTTTGGGCAATCCATGCTCCTGAACGCCGGGAGCCGGGATGGCATCCGAATCGGGCAGGCGGTGCTGGCCGGGGAAACTCTCGTCGGTCACATCACCGAAACCGGGGAACGCTCGTCACGATTGTTGCTGCTCACCGATATCAACGCCCGCACCCCCGTCATGATCGAATCGACGCGAGCCCGGGCTATCCTCGCCGGGGACAATAAGGATCGGCCCAAGCTCAATTATATGGGCAATGCCGTGATCTCGCGCGGCGAGAGGGTGGTCACCTCCTCCTCTGGAGCCGCCTTCCCCCCAGGGATTCCCATTGGGGTGGCCGAGGCCTCCGAAGATGGGGCCATCCGCGTCACGCCGTTCGTGCGACGCGATGAACTGGAATTCGTCACCATTGTCGATTACGGGTTGGGGGGCATCCTTCCGTTTGAGAAAATTCCCCTGCCAGAGCGCCGACGGGGAGCCGCCAATTGAAGCCAAATTTGTGGATCCGCATGGATACATGGGTCCGCCACTTGCTTCCTTTCACCGTAACTTTTCTGTTACTACTCCTGAGCGTCATTCCTCTTCATCTGCCAAATTATGCGAGTATTGCTCCGATTCTTCCCCTCATGGGGGTTTATTATTGGGCAATCTATCGTCCCGATCTTTTTCCTGCCTGGATGGCGTTTCTGATCGGACTTGTTTATGACTTTCTCTCTGGAACCCCCATTGGCATCAATGCCCTCGTGCTGCTGCTGGTTCAGGGGGTTTCCGCTGGGCAGAGGAAATTTTTCGCGGGAAAATCGTTTCTCGTGGCGTGGTGGGCCTTTGGTCTGCTCGCCGCTGGAGCCATCGCTCTGTCCTGGATGCTGTCCTTGATGCTGACCTCGCGGTTGATGGATGCCAAGGCGGCGACGTTTGAGTATCTGTTGATGATGGGGATTTTTCCGGTGTTGAATGCTGGGTTGGCGCGCATGCAGATGGTGTTCCTGAAGGATGTCTAGGTGGTGTGGGATTGATGAACGAGAAGGGGGTCCGGGGCGGGGCAACCCCCCCGCCCCCCGTCGCGTTCATCAATACCACACCACCTAGAAATGCTTCAGGAACACCATAGTGCCTCACGATAACGAACGCCCCCAGCATTTAACACGCCGCGC
>JAVBJO010000102.1:0-6236 GCA_031546925.1 Rhodospirillaceae bacterium | reverse complement strand
CGTCCCAAAATTTATAACAGCTGTGGGGGCCGGGGCCCGCCCCCCCGGCGGGGGTTGGGGCGGCAGCCCCGGCGCAAGCCAAGACCTTCCATCCCCCCCGACCCCCCAACAAAAACCCCCGATTTTTTCGGGGGTTTTTGTTGGGGGGTCGGGGGGGATGGAAGGTCTTGGCTTGCGCCGGGGCTGCCGCCCCAACCCCCGCCCGGGGCCATGCCCCGGACCCCCTTTCTTTTCATCGAGTATTTACCGCCCGTATTTTTTTGAGGACCGCCTCAGCGTGGCCTCCCACCTTGACCTTCCGCCATTCCGCACGGAGGAGCCCGCCCTCGTCGATGAGAAAGGTAGACCGCTCAATCCCCATGTACTTTTTTCCACACATGGATTTTTCCTTCCAAACCCCAAAAGCCTCGCAAATGGAGCCGTCTCCGTCGGAGAGCAACGGGAAAGGAAGCTCGTATTTGGCGCGAAATTTGCGATGGCTTTCCAGCGAATCCCGAGAGACTCCTAGGATTTCCACGCCTGCGCTAACGAATTGGGGAAAGCAATCCCGAAACTGGAGCGCCTGAGTGGTACAGCCCGGGGTATTATCTTTGGGGTAAAAATACAGCAGCAGCCTTTTGCCGGAATAATCGAGGAGGCTCCGCCTTCCTTCGTCAGTGTCGGCAGAAAAGGCGGGGGCGGGAGCATCCACGACGATCATGATTTGAGTATCCTTCTATCCAGGTCCGAAGCTCTGTACCAGCGAGCCCACTACCATATACCAGCCATCCACCAGCACGAAGAAGACCAGTTTAAACGGCAGAGCGATCATCGCCGGCGGAATCATCATCATGCCCATGCTCATCAGCACCGAGGCAATCACCATATCGATGACGATGAAGGGCAGATAGATCAAGAACCCCATCTCGAAGGCGCGCCGCAGCTCGCTGATCATGAAAGCGGGGACCAAGGCCTTCAGGGGAACATCCTCGGGCTTGGCGACCTCGGCGGAGTGCGACAAGTCCAAGAACAGCTTCACATCCTGATCCCGGACATGGCGCAGCATGAAGGCGTGCAGGGGTTTGACGGTTTGCTCGAAGGCCTCGGTTTCCTCGAGTTGCCCATCCATATAGGGCTGGATCCCCTTGCTCCACGACTGCTCCATGGTGGGAGTCATGACGAAGAAGGTGAGGAACATGGCCAAGCTGGCGATGACCATGTTGGGCGGACTCTGCATGGTTCCCAACGCCTGGCGCAGGAAACTCAGCACCACCACGATCCGGGTAAAGCAGGTGGTCATCATCACAATGGCGGGCGCGACGGAGAGAATCGTGGTCAGCGCCAAAAGTTGAATCAGTCGCAGAGTCGAGCTTTGCGGATTGCCGCTCCCCCCGCCTGTTCCAAAGTCGAAATTAAACTGTTGAGCGTGAGCTTCCCCCAAGCCGAGAATAAGTCCGACGGCACCCACAGCAAGGAGGACTCCTGTCGGCAACAGCAAGCGAGTCCAGCGCGGTATAGTCATGGAATTTGTTCCTCTTCGTCGCGCTGAGGGACGAATTGTGGCTTTGGCGTTTCCTCGGAAACGACGGGAATATCGGGCTCAACGAGCATATCGGTGACGCCGCCAATCAACAAGAGGTGTTCACGACCATCTCTCCGTACCAAAACCAAACGGCGACGCGTATCGAGAGGCAAGACCTCCACAATGCCAAGACGTCTTTTAGCACCGAATTTCCGCACGTTCGCGCCGGGGAGAAAACGGCGCAAAACCCACACCATGCCCAGTATCATTCCCAGAACGAGAACGAGCGTGCCTGCGAAGCGCACATAGGAAAGGGAGTCCATCGTGCCCATTCAGGTCGGCTCTGCCGAAGGATCCTTGGACACGTCTGGCGCGAAGACTTCCATTTGCTCCTGCACGGCGGCAAACAGAAAATCAAGATCGTTCGCCAGCCGCTCCATCAGAGGGATGAGCTTCCGCCCCTCCTCGCGGTCCAGCTGAAGGCTGTGCTCGCAGACGAAGGTGATTTTCTCCTCCAGGGCAGAGAGGTCAACACTCCCACCGCCTGCCAGCAACCGCCGTGCGGTCATCACCATCGAGCTCGCCTTGGCAAGTTCCTCATGGACCTGTTTGACACCAATCATCCTAGGGTTCACGGCTCCACAGCAACCGCCGAAGACGACTCGGCATTAAGACGGTAAATATAGGCAAGAATCTCCGCCACGGCATCAAAAGCCTCTAGGGGAATGACGCTATCCACCTCGATGGCGGACAGCAGACGCACCAAATCGGGATCCGTGCGGACCTTAACATCATTGGCGAAGGCCATCTCCAAAATCCGCTCCGCCACGAATCCGCGCCCCGAGGCCACAACCCGAGGGGCCTCTGCTCCCGCAGGATCGTAGCTGAGAGCAATCGCCATATGCGGTTCGTGAGCAACGGGGGCCGCGTTTTCCGTCTTGGGCTGCTCGTCTTTTTCGTTCCACAAGTCGCGACCCACAAGCGGCTCCTTCTTCGCCAGGACGATACTCGGCGTAGCTTTTTCCGGGCGGACTTAAGGAACGGTTAAGGCTCCCTCACAAAAGAGGGCTAGGATTCCAGGGCCTTCCCCCCAAAAACTGGATACGGAGATTATGTCGCTTGAAACGGGGCGGGCTCTGGGGACTCATATCGCGAGGGCTGAGGAAGATATGGATCAGGAAGCGGGCGGCATATAGGGAGTCACACGGTTAATCCAGGCGAGAATCTGCAAACCTTTCGTCGAAAAATACACAGTGTTAACATCGTCGCCGTTTCCCGTGATGGTCATGTCTCGAGCGACCACGAAATGCACAGGCAGCAAGGGAAAGCTCCCATCATTGTTGGTTGCATCGCCTGTGGACAGGATCCCAGAAGGTTGACCTTCGATCCTCCAGCCCCGCATCTGAAGGATGTTCATGTCCAGCCAAGGACGGCGGATATCCACGCGGCAGAACCGGAAGGAAATCTTCAGGTTCGGAGTCACGTTACCGGGAGTGGTCACCTTGATGGAAGGCGCATAGGCCCAGTTCGTCGCTGTCATCGGATCGGCAAAGTCGGCAGGACTGACATAGGAGGGATGGTAGGTCTTGCCGGGATCCCGGAGGCTGGAGAGCTTGATCCTGTCAAAAGCCTGGTTGGCGATGGAGAGCATAGAGGCCACAGGATTGGTGCTGCTCTCCCTGGTGACCCTGTCGCCGACGCTAGCGGCCTCGTGCTCCTTCAATAAGCCCCAGGCGGCGCGGACGGCTGCCTCGAAGTTCGGCGCGACCGCCTCCCATGCCTGGCGACCAACGGGATCGGTCAGATCGTACTGGAGCCGATGGGCGATCAGGTTGGCCGACGCGTTGGCGTATTGGCGTTCCATCTCCAGGATCGTGTCTGGCCTCTCGTCCGCGATCTTGTCTTCGACTTGCCGAGCTATCGACTTACCTTTCGAAACCAAACCTCGGACAGCGGCAAGGCTTGAGGCGCCAGCCGCGGCGGATATGTCTCGGTCAAGCAGGGGCAAGACGCTCTGCAACACCGGCGAAGCCATCAGAATCAGTTGATAGGCCTGTTCCACCGTGTTTCCGGAATTGGTATAGGCCTCGGAGAGAAGCGGAACCGAGTTGACGAGTTCAGAGATATTTTCGGTCACCCACTGGGATCCGCTGGCGTTGTTCGGGGACCAGGGGTTCGTGTAGGCGGTTTCATTCAAATTGGCTCCTGGCCAAGCGTAGGCCAGGAACGCCGAGGGGCTCCCATGCACCGCAGGCAGGCCCGTCATCGGACTTTCAGTGAAAGCGGCTCGAATCGTCCGGTAGATAGAATCTGTGATTGCAGGCTGCGAGAGTTGGAAGCTCATGTGGTGTCTCTCTGTTTTGGCAAGGCCTCCCCCAACAACTCACCCGCGGAGAGGCGCTCTCCGCAGGTGAGATAGGGCTTAGGAAAGAGGAGGCGGGCAGTTTGGCACCACGGTATTCACCCAACCGATGATCTGTAGGCCATTATTGCTGATCGTTCGATGGTCGAAATCCGACTTGAACTTTTTCGTGCTTGAACCGCTGGAATACGAGCCACCAAGGGCGAAGGGACCCCAGCCAAAAGACCCACCGGCACTCAGCTTACTGGAGATCATCGAGGCGTCCTGCTTGCCCCAATCCGCGGAAATAGACAGGTCGCGGACGGCAATAAAGGAGGTTGGCAGCAATGGAAACGCCGTGCCGGCCTGGTCCTTCGTCCCATTCGACAACTTGCCGGGCTTGTACATTTCATTCAGGCTCCAGCCCCCCATGCTGAACAGGAGGAAGTTCAACCAGGGACGTTGAATGTCGATGCGGGCAAACTTAAATTTTGCCGCCAGGTTCGTGGTCTCCGTGTCCATCGACTGATGACTGTCTTCCTTGCTAAAAGAGCCTCCCAGCGACCACATTCCCCACCTTGCACAACCTCCGCTGGATATGCTGGAGAAATCTGAATGCTCGCTTACGTTCGTACTTCCAGAATTGATCGTCACCTCCGTCCAGATATCAGAAGCGGAGGGGGCGAACCAGTTACTGGGCAACGCATAAGACCTCCAATACTTGCTCGTTGGATCGACGATGCCACCCCTCGCCAGGGCTGTGAACTGCATTTTTGCGTCATCGAATATTTTGCCAACTTGATTATTAGAAGCCTGTCCTAATACTGCCAGAGCACTCTCTACCTTGTCCTTCTGTGCAGCAACCAAGTTTTTCCAGGCGGTAGAAACGCCATCGTTAAGTGACGGGCCGAGTAACGACCACTTGCGTTGGTCTTCTGGATTCTCCATTTTGTACTGAGAATAGTTTGCCATCAAGCTTACAACAGCGTTACTATAGGCTGCCTTCTTAGATAGATAGCTTCTGTAGATTGGAGAATCTACCACTATCTGTATTGGCTTTCCGTCATCATCGTAATCTGTACCTTTTGCTTTCAGAAAATCAAGCGCCTCCTTGTACCGCTGCTCAGCCCGGGGGTCAGACGGAGGTGGTGTAATCTGTGCTTCTAGCACCGCCTGATAGATCTGGGAGACCGTGTTCCCGTTTGGCGAGGTGATCGGATTGAGGGCCTGCACCTTGTTGACCATGGCGGAGAAATTCTCGACCACTGCCTGGCTTCCCTCCGGATTGGAGGGGCTATAAGGATTGGCGAAGTCGGCGGGATTAATCTGCAAACCAGGCCACTGCAGAGTAAGATAGGTCTGCTTGGCCTGACTCGCCCCTTCCAGGCTCATCCCTGCCGGAGGGGCGGTGAAGGAGCTGAAAAGCGTATCATAGATCGCTTGGAGCATCTGTTCTTGGTTGATCGACATTATTCATTCCTCCAAAACAATTAAGCATTCACGACGGCGCTCTTGCAGCACGTGTTAACAACGCATCGCCTTACTATACGTCCTAACAACGTACGTCCAATCCGTCACTCTTAACCGTATCTCTCGTAATAATTCCTGTCAAGGAGAAGATCCACCGGATATTGCTTGATACTGGAAATAACAAGAGAAAAAACAGGGGTCGTATCTCGCTTACTACTCTAAGATCATGCCGAACTATCTTATGCAGACTCATCCGGACATGTGCGTTCTTGTCGAATATTGTGGGAAGATTTTGCCAAGAGGAATCATTTAGCGCTTTGGTTCCGATGATGGATATAGACGATGATCGCCTTCTCCAAATCTGGGATGAATTTGAAGGCGCTTTTCTAATCATCTCTGCAGGAGTGATGGAAAATAAATCCTTTATAATTTTAATAATTAATCAAGTAATTTGTGGAATTTAAAATATAGGAATGACAATTTTATTGTAATTTTGCACTTAATGATGGATTTGTTCCCAACAATACCGTGTATAATCCTTCTGACTGGGGCGATGCCATGTGTAGCAAATCCCTTCTCTTTCATCGCGTATCAGCCAAAGTCATAGTCGCCCCCCCTCCCCCCCCATTGGAGCAGCCCCCCCACCCCCTTTGAAGAGGGGTATGCCTATCCGCATAAAATCTGCACGCCCCCGTGAAAAAAGGTATTGACGGTGGGTTTGGAATTTCCTATAACCCGGCCTCCCCAGCGAGGGGTGGTCAGCGGAAACGCGGTTCACCTGATTTGGGCGGTCTTCGGAAACGGGGCCGGGCTATTTGACAAGTGAAGACGAGAAGGAAGGGATGCGCGGGCGGCGCCGGTCCAAAAAAACCGGAGCTTATAGGAACAAGCTCAGCGCATCTTTAATGCTAAGCGTTAATTATG
>JAVBJO010000094.1:0-4785 GCA_031546925.1 Rhodospirillaceae bacterium | reverse complement strand
GGTCCGGGGCCATGCCCCGGACCCCCTTCTCTTTCAACGGTTGGAGGGATCTCTGCAAAGAGCCCCCCTCCATAAAATCACTCGACAGCCAGGGACGGGCGAGGAGTCTTCGGTCCCGATGCTGGAAGGATCGGATACTCAACCTTCGGCTGGGTTCCCGTCAGGGTCTTGAGGAAGGCGACGATGGCATCGGCCTCCCCATCACTGAGCTTTTGCCCCAACTGGCTTGCGGCCATAATGCTGACGGCTTCCTTGAGATCCCACACCTGCCCGGAGTGGAAGTAGGGCGCGGTCAAAGCGATATTGCGTAAAGGCCCAGCGCGGAACGAGAAGGCATCCCCTTCGCTTTGGGTGACGGCAAAGCGGCCTTTATCGCCATCGGGGCGAACGTCCTCGTTCGGCTTCTCGGCGACACCGAAGGGGAAATAGCCTTCTCCGCCAACATTGACACCGGCATGACAGCTGGAGCAGCCCTTATCCATGAACAGCTTCAGCCCTTGCTTTTCCATGGCGTTGAGGGCGGTTGCTTTTCCTGCCAGGTAGGCATCGAAGCGCGAGTTGGGGGTTGTCAGGGTTGCCTCGAACACTTCGATGGCCTTGGCCATGTTGTCGAAGGTCACGGGAGCGGACTCATTGGGGAAGGCGGTGTTGAACATGGACACATAGGTCGGGATCGAGGCGAGGGTGGCCTCCACCCGAGCGGGGGTGCTGTTCATCTCGACGCCAGCCTGAACGGGTCCCTTCGCTTGTTCCTTGAGGTTCTCGGCGCGTCCGTCCCAGAACTGAGCGATGTTAAAGACCGAGTTCAACACGGTCGGAGCATTCCGAGGCCCCTTCTGCCAACCATGTCCAACGGAGGTCTCCAACCCATCGACCCCACCCAGGCCGAGATTGTGGCAGGTATTGCACGACAGCAGTCCGCTGGACGACAGGCGCGGATCAAAGAACAGGGCCTTGCCCAGTTCCAGCTTGCTGGCGGTGGCCGGATTCCGAGCGAAGGCAGTAGTTTTGGTCGGAATGGGTTTGAACACCCCCCGTGCCTGGGTCATCAGCGGCTCGGGCGCAGAGGCCGCGAGGGCGGCGACAGGCAGGCTTCCCACCATTGCAAGAGCCACGGCGGTGATTTTGAATTTTTGCATTTTACGAGAGCTCCCCTCTCAGAACGAGCCAGAGAAAGCACTTCCCCCCGGTCTCGATACCCACACAAAAAGAGAGCTTAGTATCCATTGGCGGGCAGTGCTTTTCAACTGGAATAATTTAATTTATAGACCAAAAGGTATAGTCCCTCTAATTCGATGGGGTATTGAGTCGCAGAGCGCTCTCTACCACCCGCGAGGCGGCAGGGATCTTCGTCAGCAAGGTATCAGCGCGGCGCTTGGCGGCCTTAAATTGGTCCATCTGGTTGCCCGCCAACTTGATATTGGTGGGAATGATGACGGAAACCGGATTGACCTGCGTCGTGCCGCGAAGCAGCTCGTAATGCAAGTGCGGCCCGGTGGACCGTCCTGTTGTCCCAACAAAGCCGATGACCTGCCCCTGGGAGACGCGCTTCCCAACACTGATCCCCTGGGCGATGCGGTGCATGTGCGCATAAGCTGTCCCATAGCCATTCCCATGGCGCAGACGGACATAATTCCCATATCCCCCATTGCGTCCAGCCATCTCGACGAGACCATCGCCTGCGGCCTGGATCGGCGTTCCAGTTGGAACGCCGAAATCAACGCCCTTGTGCATTTTGGTGTAGCCAAGAATCGGATGATTGCGAATGCCGAATTTAGAGGTAATCTTGGCACCATCCACGGGGGTCTTGAGCAGAGCCTTCCGGATGCTCTCTCCTTTTTCATTAAAGTACTCGGCTTGGACGGCTCCGTTCTCGAATCGATACATGACGATGGGCTTGCCGCTCAGTTTGACGGCGGCGTAGAGCATGTCTCCACACTGGGAGAGCTTCCCCTTGGCATCATAATCCGCCTCGAAGAGAACCTCGAAGGTGTCCCCAGGCTGGATGTCGCGCTGGAAATCCACGTCATAAGAGAGCGCCTTAATCATACCCAGGATAACGGGGGCGGGAACGCCTGCCTCCTGCGCACTTACATATAAGGAGGACTTGATGGTGCCGGTATAGTGCCCGACTTGCCGCGTGGTGGCTCGTTTGCTCTCAACGCCCTCGAAGTCACCGCTGGCGTTGCGCACGGCCGAGACATCCCGCACCGCATCGGCGCTGAGCGATATTTTCTGAAATCCCCCCGTGCCAAAACCATGGGAGGGCCGGTCAAACGCCACCGTCACCTTTTGCCCAACCCGTAATGACCGAGGATTATAAATCGTCAACAGCGCGTTGATGGCCTGAGCCGCCTCTCCCCCATCGACTCCAGCCCGCCCCAGGACGTCAGCCAGGGTATCCCCCGAGGCCACTCGAACCAGACGTTCAATCGGCCGCGTGCTCTGGTCCTCCAGCTCACTGTCGGAGATGGCATCCAAGGCAAGCCCAGGATTGCGTTCCGCCTCATAGTCAGGGTGAGGAAGAACGGCCCCCACGGTCTCCATGGGTTTGCTGGAGAAGAGGCTGGGTAAGAGAATCACCCCAACGGCAGCGATTCCAACGACTCCCAGAACGCCCACGACCATCAGGACGTGCTTTATCTGGATTACGACATGGCGTTTCAACGGCCCGTCCCCTCGAACGTGATAACATCAGAGTCCAAAGGGTTATCGCAGCACAAAACAGCGGAGGCAAGCCCCAAATCGCTAATTTTGTGCTTGACTGTGGCTGTTGAGCATGTCGGGACGGGAGAATCATCCGTAAGCTCAAGGGCTGTCCCACTTGAGGCAGACCGCCCAAGCCGCCTCCAGCCCTTCCCTTCCCGCCTCAGAAATCCGTCGGCGGAGGGCAACCGGCACGGGGAGGCCAGGAGGCTTTCCTGGCCTACGAGCCGGGCCTGCTGGACCTTGCGGGAGGCGGTGGCCAAAGGAAAGGGGGGGAATGGCGGTGGCTCTCGGACGAGATGGAGGAACCCACTTGGCACTGGTGGTGCGAGAATGACGAAAGGGAAGGAGAACCGGGCGATCTTCGGATTTGGCGATAAACCTTCCTTTTGGATTAGATATCGCTCCCGACATATGGGATAAGGAGAAGCCGTTTGCTGGTTTAGTCGCTGGCAGCGGCACGCTTGTACGCGTGATGGACAAGGGACTCCTGCTCAGTCGGGCGGCCCACGGAATGCAACACCCTCCAAGGAAATACGTGGGGCGTGAGAGCCCTTGTCCACACGCGACTAACCGCCCGGCACCAAGCCGGGCCGACAAGGGGACTTTGAGTCTATGGATCACAAACATATCATTGCGGCGACCATCGTCGTGACCACATTTGCGGGCGGGGTCTTGGCCGAGGAAGCGCCGCTCCCCCTCTATGTCTCGATCAAGGGTGGCGCATCCTTTGCGGGCCTCAGCAGTCTTGAGAATACATCAGAGACCTACGGTTGGGGATACCTGGCCCGTGGCGACAACGAGCAAAAGGAATACAGTTGGTATCGTTGGCGCTGCTGCTGGCTTAAATTTCAAGAAACGAGGCTTGCCCGTTCGCGGCGAGTTAGAATACAGCTATCGTACCAACTTTAATTACAATCCCGACCTGAATTTTACAGAGGTCGAGGAGCCAAGTCGATCCACCAATGCCATCACTAGTCAAACCATAATGATAAATGTCTATTACGATATAGACACTGGCACCAAGTTCACACCCTTTGTGGGGGCTGGTATCGGTATTGCCACCAATAAAAGCAAGACTCACGCAACGCTGATTTCCACGGAAGAATCAGCGGATTGGAGTTCGTCGAGGCGAGAATTCGCCTGGGCCCTGGGGGGCGGGGTGAGTTATGCTCTCGATTCTCATTGGAGTGCAGAAGGCTCCTATCGCTACATCGATCTTGGTCGTGTCAGCATGGGAAATAAAAGTGTCGGGCAAGTGACTGGCGATCTCAGCAGCCATGAACTGCTTGCCGCTCTCCGTTATCAATTCTAACTCCGGGGAGGGAAGAGGGCGGATATTCTTATGTCCGCCCCCTCACTGCCGGATCCCCTCCAAGCAAGCAGCCACTTCGTTATACCGTTTGGAACGCGCCCCCCTGCGGTGAAAGAAAATGGGGTCCGGGGCATCGCGCCCTAAGCGGGGTATGGGGCGGCAGCCCCGTAGAGCAGGCCAGCCCCCCCCTGATGCGGAGAGCTTTGCCCCGCCCTCTCTCGCATTTCGGGACAAATCCCAAGATGGTGCCGAAGGGGCGGGGTAAAGCTCCCGCATCAGGGGGGGGGCTGGCCTGCTCTACGGGGCTGCCGCCCCATACCCCGCTTAGGGCGCGATGCCCCGGACCCCATTTTCTTTCACCGCAGGGGGGGGCGCGTTCCAAACGGTATAACGCGGTCCACGGAGGCAATGGTGCTCCGACCCCCTGGATCGCAGAAACCGTCTGGTGCGGTTCCTTCTGGATGCGAGAGGCCTTGAGACGAACCTTCCCCCTGTCCGCAGATTCCCTAGAGCGGGACGGAAAGATCGAATTTCTGAAAAAAGGTATTGACGGTGGGTTTGGAATTTCCTATAACCCGGCCTCCCCAGCGAGGGGTGGTCAGCGGAAACGCGGTTCACCTGAGTTGGGCGGTCTTCGGAAACGGGGCCGGGCTATTTGACAAGTGAAGACGAGAAGGAAGGGATGCGCGGGCGGCGCCGGTCCAAAAAAACCGGAGCTTATAGGAACAAGCTCAGCGCATCTTTAATGCTAAGCGTTAATTATG
>JAVBJO010000019.1:0-29033 GCA_031546925.1 Rhodospirillaceae bacterium | reverse complement strand
GGCCGCGCCCCCCGCGCGGGGGGGGGGCCCCCCCCCCCGCCGCACGCCCGCCCCCCCACCCCCCCCCACCCCCCCACCCCAACCCCCCTTTTTTTGCGGGGGTTTTTTGTTGGGGGGTCGGGGGGGATGGGCTGTCTGGCTTGCGCCGGGGCTGCCGCCCCAATCCCCGCCCAGGGCGATGCCCCGGACCCCCTTCTCTTTCATCAAGGGGGGGGGCGGGCCAAACGGCAATAAGCCCTCGTCTTGTCAAGGCTACCCCTAAAGTCGTAGAGTGCCCATGTTCTGATCTTAACGGATCGGTAGAATATTCTATGTTGCCATTTTTTCGTTTCGTTTCCATCAGAAAGGGTGTCGGCGTATGAAAGTCTTATTAGCGGATGATCACAACCTCTTCCGTGAGGGGCTTCGCATGATCTTGGCCGATCTGATCGAAGAAACGCTCGAGGTGATCGAGGTCAAAAATTTTCCCTTAGCGCTTGCCGCCATCGAAGCCGATAACAGCGTCGATATTGCCTTGGTGGATTTCCACATGCCAGGAATGGATGGCGTGTCGGGAATCGAGGCGTTGAAACGGCTCTCTCCCGATCTGCACGTGATCGTGGTTTCAGGGTCCGAGGAAGCCGATGACATGCGTCGCGCCTTGGAAGCGGGGGCGGTCGGCTATATTTCCAAGGCCTCGTCCTCTGCCGTCATGGTGGGGGCGATTCGCGCGGTTCTGAATGGCGAGGCGGTATCCAACACCACCCTTCCCGAGGCCTCGGCGCGACCGCTCAGCCAGGCTTGCCAGGCGCTGACTCCGCGTCAAAAAACCGTCCTGATCATGGCACGGGAAGGCAAAACCAACAAAGAAATCGCGCGGGAACTGGATCTCGCGGAGATCACCATAAAGCTCCACATGACGGCCATTCTCCGCACGCTGGGGGTGGGCAATCGAACGCAAGCGGCGATCAAAGCCCTCAACCTCCCTCTCTAATAAGGGTCAAGGGGCCTTTGCCCCTTGTGGGGGGGTGCAGGGGGGGGCAACGCCCCCTTGCATGGCGTAAGCCCCCCTTCTCTAGTTTTTGAAAGCCCGTCATGAGAAGCCCCCTCTTCCCCCTTCTCTTTCTCCTGCTTGGGGCGTGTGTCTCCCCCCCCCTCCTCCAGGAAGTCCCCCTTTCCCCAGCGGTAACCCTGACCCTTCCCCCGGCGGACACCCTAGGCCGCCGCGTCGAAGCCACTCAACTGGTCACCCTCCATTACCAAGACGAGGCCTTTACCTTCGAGGGCCGCCTTTCCGCCACCCCCGAGGCCTTCGTTTTGGTTGGCACCGACTCCCTGGGTCGGAGGGCCTTGCGGCTGCGCTGGAGTGCTGCTGGTCTGGAAACCGAGCGAGCCTCCTGGCTGCCGGACTCCTTGCGGGCGGAGAACATTCTTGCGGACATCATGTTGCTCTACTGGCCGGAAGAGGTCTTGAGGCCTCGCCTCGCTGGGGCTGTGTTGGAACGATCCCCCACGGGACGTAAAGTGCTCCGGGAAGGGACGGAGATCATGCGGATTCGCTATCCAGGCCCCCCCTGGCAAGGCCCCCCCTGGCAAGGCCCCCCCTGGAGCGGTGTCGCGCAACTAGAAAATATGACGTGGGGATACACGTTGGACGTTCGCTCCGCCCTGGTGAGCCCGTGAGTCGGCAACGGTGTTTCCTCCCCGCCATGAGCGTGGCGAGTTGCCTGGGGTTCGGGAAAGCGGCTCATGCCGAGGCCCTCTTCACCGGGCCACACCCCCTTGCCGGAGGAGCCTGTCTTTTTCCGTTGCCGCCCTTGCCGGACTCCCTTGCCGCCCATGACAGCCGGAACAATCGCCTGCTGTGGGCCTTGCTGGGAGACCTTGAGGCGCCGCTCCAGGTGGCTCGATCCAGGTATGGGGCAGACCGGATCGGTGTCCTCCTGGGGACCAGCACCTCTGGCATTGCCGAGGGGGAGGCGGCTCTGA
The DNA here is from genome assembly GCA_031546925.1 of Rhodospirillaceae bacterium. Classification (GTDB taxonomy): domain Bacteria; phylum Pseudomonadota; class Alphaproteobacteria; order Rhodospirillales; family Magnetospirillaceae; genus Magnetospirillum. The sequence goes on along the minus strand of JAVBJO010000019.1, from coordinate 27,065 downwards.
GCCATCATCGGGACACGGGCGATTGGCCTGCGGGGTTTCGCTATGCGCAACAGGAACTGGGCAGTCCGGCGGCCTTCGTGGCCGAGGCTCTGGGGGTGAATGGCCCGGCTTACGTTATCGCTACCGCTTGCTCGTCGAGCGCGAAGGTGTTTGCCTCGGCGCGACGGCTGATTCGTCTGGGCGTAGTGGATGCCGTCGTGGTGGGAGGAGCCGATACCCTCTGCCGCATGACCCGGGCGGGGTTTTCCGCCTTGGAGGCAGTCTCGTCTACGGGCTGCAACCCCTTTAGCGTTAATCGCGATGGGATCAGCATCGGCGAGGGCGGAGCCTTGTTCCTCCTGACCCGAGACGCGGCGGAGATTGAACTGCTTGGGGTGGGGGAAAGTTCCGACGCCCATCATGTCAGCGCTCCCGATCCCTCGGGGCGAGGCGCACGCGAGGCCATGGAGGCCGCTCTGGTCGACGCGGGATTGCGGCAGGAGGCCATCGGCTACCTGAATCTCCACGGTACGGCGACCCCCCTGAATGACGCCATGGAAAGCATCGCCGTCAGCCACGTCTTCAAGCAAGGCGTCCCGTGCAGTTCCACCAAAGCCCTGACCGGCCACACCCTGGGTGCCGCCGGAGCGGTGGAGGCGGCCTTCCTCTGGCTTACGCTGTCGCGGGCCTGGAATGCCGAGGGACGCCTGCCACCCCATCGGTGGGATGGCGAGCCGGATCCCCGTCTGCCGCCGCTCCGCTTCACGGACCTCGGGAGCCGTCTGCCCCCTGGCGCAGCGTGCGCCGTCCAGAGCAACTCCTTTGCCTTTGGTGGCAGCAATTGCAGCCTGATCCTGGGACGAAACTCATGATGGAGCCTTGCCCGTGGCCGATCGAGGATCTCCTGCCGCACCGTGCGCCGCTATTGTTGCTGGATCGCGGCGTGGCCTTCACCCCCTTGCGTTTCATCGCCGAGGTCACGCCTGGTTCCGCTCATCCCCTTGCCGGAGAGCACGGTGTCCCGGCTCATGTGGGGCTTGAACTGATGGCCCAAACGTGCGGCGCTCACACGGGGGCACGGGCTCAGGCCACAGGAGAACCGGTGCGCATGGGGGTGTTGCTGGGGACGCGGCGCTACCAGGCCTTTACCGATTGGTTCGCCTTTGGGCAGCGCCTCACCATCACGGTTCAGGTGGCGCTGTTGGAGCCCCCCATGGGAGTCTATGATTGTATCATCCAACAGGGCGATGTAACCCTGGCCGAGGCAAGCCTCAGCGTTTATCAACCCGTCTCTCCCGAGACTCTTCTTCCCACGGCGAGGACTTTGCTTGATGTCTAAGACCATCCTCGTCACCGGAGCCAGCAAGGGCATCGGCCGCGCCATCGCCGCAAGACTGGGCCAAGAGGGCTTCTCCCTCGCGGTTCATTACCACGCGGACCGGCACGGGGCCGAGGCGACTTTGGCAGCCCTACCGTCCTCCTCGGATCATCATCTCCTTGGCTTTGACATGTCCGACCGCGAGACCACCCGCACCGTCCTCGAAGCGCATCTGATGGAACACGGGCCGTTTTGGGGGGTGGTGCTCAATGCGGGGATTGCCAGGGATACCGCCTTCCCCGCCATGGAGCCTTCCGCCTGGGACGATGTGCTGGGGACCAACCTGGATGGGTTCTACAACGTGCTGCATCCCCTGGTGATGCCCATGGTTTCGGCCCGGCGCGGCGGGCGGATCGTTACCCTCTCGTCGGTGTCGGGATTGGTGGGTAATCGGGGGCAGGTGAATTACTCGGCGGCCAAAGCCGGCCTGATCGGGGCCACCAAGGCCTTGGCTCTGGAACTGGCTAAGCGCGAAATTACCGTGAATTGCGTGGCTCCAGGCGTGATCGCCACTCAGATGGTGGCCGACCTTCCCTTGGAAGAGGTCAAGAAAATGGTGCCCATGCGTCGCCTCGGCACCCCAGAGGAAGTGGCGGCCGTGGTGGCCTTTCTCTGCTCGAAGGATGCGGCGTATATCACGCGTCAAGTGATCTCGGTCAATGGAGGACTGGTGTGATGCGTCGCGTCGCGGTGACGGGGATGGGGGGCGTGACCGCCTTGGGACAAGACTGGCCCACCATCCGGGCCAATCTGGCGCAGGGCCGCACGGGGATTCGGCACATGAGCCCCGAATGGGACCGCTTTGCGGGCGTCAACTGTCACCTCGCAGCGCCGGTCCCCGGCTTTACGACCCCCGAGACCTGGCCCCGCAAGAAAACCCGGACCATGGGCCCCGTGGCCCGCATGGCGGTGTTTGCCACCGAGCAGGCCTTGAACGATGCCGGGCTGCACGAGGATCCCGTCCTCTCCGGCGGCCGCACGGGGGCGGCTTATGGCTCGTCGTTCGGCAGCCCCGATGCGGTGCTGGGGTTCTACGATCTGAAGATGCACGGGGCCTCGAAGCATCTCAATGCCACCACCTATATCCAGATGATGAGTCACACCGCCTTAGTGAATATCGGGCTGTTTTTTGGGCTGACGGGGCGGATGATTCCCACCTCCAGCGCGTGCACTTCCGGCAGCCAAGCCATCGGCTACGCCGCCGAAGCCATCCGCTGGGGCAAGGCCGATGTCATGATCGCCGGGGGTGCCGAGGAACTCGATATCACCGATTGCGCCGTGTTCGATACCCTGTACGCGACCTCGACGCAAAACCATACGCCCCAGCGCACGCCTCGTCCTTATGACCGGGACCGCGATGGTTTGGTCATCGGCGAAGGGGCAGCCACCTTGATCTTGGAAGCGTGGGAGCACGCTCAGGCTCGCGGTGCCCGCATTTACGCCGAGGTGGTGGGGTTTGGCACCAACAGCGACGGCAACCACGTCACCCAGCCCCAAGCCGCGACCATGGCGGCCGCTTTGCGCCTCGCCCTGGAGGATGCCGGTCTTCCTCCCGAGGCCATCGGCTTTGTCAGTGGTCACGGCACCGCCACCGAGTGGGGCGATATCGCCGAGACTCAAGCGACCTCAGCGGTCTTGGGGCACAGCATCCCTATCCACTCTCTGAAAAGCTATTTCGGCCACTCCCTCGGGGCCTGCGGGAGTATCGAGGCCTGGCTGGGCATCGAGATGCTGCGGGAAGGGTGGTTCTGCCCCACCGCGAACCTCGAAACCGTGGATGAGCGGTGCGGGGCCTTGGATTACGTCCAGGGCGCGGCGCGGTCCTTAGAGACTCAATACCTGATGTCCAACAACTTTGCCTTTGGCGGCATCAACACGTCGCTGGTTTTTCGCCGTCCGTAAGCTTTTTCTCCGTAAGGTTTTTCAGGGCGTAGAGAAGATCCAGCGCCTGGCGCGGGGTGAGATCATCCAGGGAGAGGGTCTTCAGCCGCTCCTCCACGGCGGAGAGCGCCGCCGGAGCCGCCTTCATCACCACCGGCCGCGCTGAAAACAGCGGAAGATCATCGGCCATCCGCGAGAGCGCATTGGAGGATTCTCCTCGCTCCAGGGTAGAGAGCACCTCTTCCGCCCGCCGCAACACGCCAGGCGGGAGCCCCGCCAAACGAGCGACGTGGATGCCATAAGACCGCTCCGCTGCCCCGGTGGTGACCTCGTGGAGGAAGACCACATCGCCTTGCCATTCCTTGACGCGCATCCTTCGACACGACAAGCGGGGCAGACGCGCCGTCAGCCGGGTCAGCTCGTGGTAGTGGGTGGCGAACAGGCCGCGGCATTGGTTGACCTCGTGGAGGTTCTCCACCACCGCCCAGGCGATGGAAAGACCATCGAATGTCGCCGTCCCCCGCCCGATTTCGTCGAGAATCACCAAGGATTGCTTGGTGGCCTGGTTCAGGATCGCCGCGGTTTCCACCATCTCCACCATGAAGGTGGAGCGCCCCCGGGCGAGATCATCGGCAGCGCCCACGCGACTGAACAGACGATCCACCACGCCTAGGTTGGCCCGAGCGGCGGGAACAAACGAGCCCATTTGCGCCAGAACGGCAATCACCGCATTTTGACGCAGGAAAGTGGACTTCCCCGCCATGTTGGGTCCGGTGATCAGCCACAGCCGTTGTGCCGGTCCGAGATCGCTGTCGTTGGCGATGAAGCTCCCCGCGTGAGAGGCTTCCAGGGCGGCCTCCACCACCGGGTGCCGTCCACCTTGGATGTCGAAGGTGAGGGAGTCGTCCACATGGGGGCGGGTCCAATGGCGCTCTGCCGCGATTTCGGCCAGACCACAAAAGACATCCAGCCGCGCCAGCGCCCGAGCGGCTCGGGCAATCTCCGGCGCTTGGGCCAACACCTGATCGACTAGGGTATTGAAGCATTTCAACTCCAGGGCGGTGGCTTGCTCAGCCGCGCCCTGGATGCGAGAGGAAAGCTCGATCAACTCCATAGTGGTATAGCGGGCAGAGGTGGCCATGCTCTGCCGATGAACAAACTCCGGGCCGACTTTCTCCATTTGCTTGGCGGGGATTTCGATGTGGTGACCGATGATATTGTTGTGACGAATCTTCAGCGTGGCGATGCCGGTTTGCTCCGCATAGCGCCGCTCCAGCCGACTGAGGACCCCGAACCCATCTTTACGCAACTGCTTGATCTCGTCCAGACCGGGCTGGTATCCCTCCTGGATGAAACCGCCGTCCCGCGCGTTCAAGGGGAGTTCGGCAGCCAGGGCACGCTCCAGATGGTGCAACAGGGAAGAGTGCTCGCCTAAGTCTTGCGCAGCCTCAGCCAGAGCGGTGGGAGGGGGAGGGGGCACGGTGCCCCGGCTCGTCTCCAAATCCACCACACGCAGACCGAGAAGGAGATTACGCAACTGGGGAATGTCCTTTACCGCGTCGCGAATCGCCGCCAAATCCCTCGGGCCGCCTCGCTCGAGGCCGAGACGAGAGAGGGCACGCTCCATGTCCGGGCAGCGCTTCAAGGCCTCGCGCAGATCGGTGCGAATCTGGGTCTCCTCCACCAGGAAGGCGACCGCATCGTGTCGCGCCGCAATCTTCGCCGGTTGAGTCAGGGGAGCCGACAGCCAACCGGTCAAGACTCGGGCTCCCGCTCCGGTGACGGTCCGGTCGATGGCACTCAACAGAGAGCCCTTGCGCTCCCCCGAGAGCGTCATCGTCAGTTCCAGATTGCGCCGCGTGGCGGGGTCGATCCCCATGGTCTCCGCCTGGGTCACCTGCTGCGGCGGATCCAGGCGCGGCAAACGTCCCTTCTGCGTCAGCTCGATGTAGTCCACCAACGCGCCACCGGCGGAAATCTCGGCGCGGTTAAACGCGCCAAAGCCATCCAGAGTGCCCACATCGAATAGCGCTTTGAGGCGTCTGGCCCCATTCTCCGAGCCAAAACGACTGGGGGGAAGGGGGGTGAGAGCGGTCTTGAAATCAGCCCACACCTCGAACAGGTCTGGCTCTTGCAACAGGCGCTCGGAGACCAGGATCTCGCTCGGCGACAACCGCGCCAAGGCGGAGCCCACTTGGCCCTGCTCCACCGCCTGCATGGAGAACGCCCCGGTCGAAACATCCACCCACGCCAGACCCAATCCGCCTTGCGCCTCGGCGATCGCCAGGAGATAGTTGTTCGCCCGCGCATCTAAAAGCGCGTCTTCGGTTAGCGTCCCCGCCGTCGCCAGACGAACCACCTCGCGGGAGACCACCGATTTGGCCCCGCGTTTCTTGGCCTCGGCCGGATCCTCGGTCTGCTCGCACAGGGCGACCTTGAAGCCGGACTTCACCAGGCGCGAGAGGTACATCTCGTGGGAACGAACGGGGACACCGCACATGGGGATGTCCTCGCCCTGGTGCTTGCCTCGTTTGGTTAACGCAATGTCTAGGGTCGCCGCCGCTTTGATCGCGTCGTCGAAGAACATCTCGTAGAAGTCGCCCATCCGGTAAAATAACAGGCAGTCCGGGGGGTGGGCTTGTTTGATGGCCAGGTATTGGGCCATCATGGGGGTGCTGTCTGTCGTCACAAGACGGGGCTTACGCCTTTGGTGGGGGCGCTGCCCCCACACCCCCGCAAGGGGCGTGGCCCCTTGACCCTTTGCTTGACCCTTTGCAAGGATCCCGGGAGAGTTGCGCCAGCTCCAGCGCTGTTAGGTAGTCCGTCCAGATCGTTTCTCGGTTTTCACCCAGCCAATAGAGATAGTCCCAAGTGTAGATGCCGCTGCTGTGTAGGTCGTCGAAGGCGATTTTGATGGCGTATTGGCCTACCGGTTCCATGCCGATGATGGCGACCTCTCGCCGGCCATGAACCAGGAGTTTTTGACCAGGGCCATGCCCTTGGACTTCGGCAGAGGGGCTCTCTACGCGGAGGAGTTCTGCCGGAAGACAGAAAATCTTCCCGTCCTCAAAGGTAATTTCCACCGCGCGTTCGGCTTTTTTGACGGTAATCTCCGTGGGCGTGTGCTGATTGCCGTAGATCGTGGAGGTGCTCATGCTGGTTTTGCCTCGTCCAGGGGGCGCGCGGCCTCGGGGAGCAAGATGGGGATACCATCCCGGATGGGGTAGGCCAGCCCCGCTTTATCGTCGATCAGTTCGTTGCGCTCGCGGTCGAAGCGCAGCGGAGACTGCCCACCAGGGGCCCGCAGGACTTCCAGAAGTTTGGGATGAATCATGGGGGTATTCCAGGGTTAAAGGGACTCAGTGAAGGGCATCATGCTCCCGCCCCAGCAAAGCCATCTCGAAGATGGTCACCATCAAGCGAGCCCGCTCCCCGATGGAGGGAACCTCCAGAATGGCCTGTTTTTCTCCGGAGGAGAGGGGGGCCGTCATGGCGAGAATCGTCACCACCTCCGCATCGGAGGCGTTCCGCAAAGCCATCTCGTCCATAAGCATCCCCTGACGGGACAGATACGCCGAGACGGCCCCGGTCAGGCGTTGGCGATCAATGAGTTCGGGGACCGGGGAGGCCTCGTCCTTGGCGAAGGGCGTATAGTCCACCATGACCCGGCGATAGCCAGAGCGTTCCTCAGCCTCGCTGACCACCTGAAACCGCCTTAGTCCGAGAAGGGTAATAAGATACCGCCCATCATCCATTTCCCCGAACGCCACGATTCGTCCCAAGGTTCCCACGGTGTACAATCCGGGGGCCGGACCAGGGGCAATGGTTTCGGGGGCGGGTTGGATCACGGCCAACAGACGCCCCTCTCCCAGTGCGTCATCCACCAGGGCAAGATAGCGCGGTTCAAACACCGTGAGGGGCAGATGCCCACCGGGGAGCAGCAACACCCCAGGCACAGCGAACACGGGCACCACGAAAGGGCGATCGGCGTTATTCATCTTAGGAGAATAGCAGAGATGACAGCCGTTTGCGCCCTGAAATCGTCAAGGGGTGCGTAGGACCAAGGGCATCGAAAATCTCCACCAAGCGCCGCCGAGCGGCCCCGTCGTTCCAGGTCTTGTCGCGGCGGAAAATCTCCAACAGTTCGTCCATGGCAGCCTCGACTTGGTCTTGGGCATACGAGGCCATGGCCAGGTCGAAGCGCGCCTGATGCTGCCCCGGCGCGTCGGCGACCCGCTGCCGCAGACCCGCCAGATCCGCGCCTTGGGGAGCATCCTCCAGAAGGGCCAGGGCCGTTTTGACCCCTGCCACCTCGGCATGGGCGGCGACCGCCTCGGGCAATTGGTCGAGGATACGTTTGGCGGCAGCCCGATCCCCCAAGGCCAAAAGGCAGCGCAACAATCCTGCCACCGCCGGAGCGTGATGACTTTCCGCCTGCAAAATCTCCTGGAACACCTCCAAGGCGGCCTGGGGATCGCTTTCCTCCAGCAAGGTTTGGGCGTGGGCCACGGCGTCTTCCAGAGAAGCAGCCCCTCCGCCCAACAGACGTTGCAGGAAGGCCCGCAGTTGGCTCTCCGGCACGGCACCGGTAAAGGCGTCCACCGGTCGCCCGTCCTTGAAGGCATAGACCATGGGAACCGACTTCACCCGCAGCTGAGCCGCCAGATCCGGGTTCCGATCCACATCGATTTTGACCATCCGAACGGCGCCGCGCATTTCGCGTACCAGCTTCTCCAGGGCCGGCCCCAGGGTTTTGCAGGGGCCGCACCACGGAGCCCAAAAGTCGACGATGACCGGAACCGAGCGCGAGGCATCGATCACATCGGCCACGAACGACGCCGTGGTTCCGTCCTTGATAAGCGCACCTGGAACCGCTCCGGCCTTGGGGCCGGAGCCGATGATATGCTCCATGAGATCGTCCCATACGATATTTTGACCAGCAATAGATGGACTGACTTCAAACCAGAGGCAAGCGTTTTAGCTGGGCTGGGGCGCAGCCTCTCCTTCATTGGCAGCCCCCAGGCGGCGAACCCTTGTCTTCCGAGGGCCTTTAGCGGTGTACACCATGGTCTTAGGATTAGGCATTTCCACCTCCTCCGCCTCGAAGCGCTTTTTCATCCGGCGTTGGAACTCGCGCATCACGGTCGACTGTTTCGTTGGCAAGGTCTTGAACCGTGCCTTGATCACCAGAGAGGTGGCATCAAAGCGCTCCACCCCCCAGATGTCCAGAGGCTCGACGATATAGAGACTGAAGAGGGGATCCTTTTGGATTTCCTCGCCCAGATCGCGCAACAGGTCCATGATCCGGTCCGGGTCTTCTTGATAGGCGACGGTGACCTCGAACACGGCGAAGCCGAATTCCCGGCTCATGTTGACGATGGTTCCAAGGGCGCTGAAGGGGATGGTGTGCAGACTCCCACTGCCGTCGCGCAGACGGATGGCGCGGATGCTCATGGTTTCCACCGTGCCGGAATTGTTGTTGAGGGTCACGCTATCGCCCACCGACATGGTATCCTCGAACAGGATGAAGGCCCCGGTAATCACGTCCTGGACCAGCTTCTGCGAGCCAAAGCCGATGGCCACGCCCACCACCCCGGCCCCCGCCAGCAGGGGGGCGATGTTGACGCCAAGCTCCGACAGGATGATCAGCGAGACCATCACCACCAGCACCACCATCAAGACGTTCCGCGCCAGCGGCAGCAGAGTCCTCGCCCGCGAGGACCGTTGAATGCGGTTCCCCTCGCGGTCGGTGGCCCGGAGATAGCGCTCGATGGCCCCCGAGGTGATTTCCCAGAAGATCAGAGCCCCGATCAAGACGGTCGCAATGCTCAGGAGGGAGCTGAGAATACGCAGCCCCGTCTCCGAGGACAGCATCCCCAGGCTATCCATCCCCCAGGCTTGGGCAAGCGCCAGCACGGTAAACACCAGCAGCGTCATGCGAAAGACCAGTTGCAGCAGCGGCAAATACCGATTGGCACGAATTTCCATCAAGGGAAACCGCTCCCGCACGTCTTGCCCGATGGAGAATCCGCGCACGATCAACCGCCGCGCCCCCGCCGACAGCACCGTCGCGACGACGAGGATCACCACGGTGAGTACGCTGGCGCGGATCATGAACTCGAACCCACCCTCGACCTGCATGGCCCAGACGAGATAAACCGCGATCACGTAGATGGAGGCCAGGATATGCCAAACATCGGCCAGGCGATTTTTCACCCCCTGGATCTGGCGTCCAAAGGGCAGGCTGGCGCGATGGCCGCGCAGCCAGGCCGCCACGGCTTGGCGGTTTTGCAGGATGAAGATGACCGCCATGACCACCAAGGACAGCCCCACCGCCTTGGTCACGAACAGATGTCCTCCGGCGGGCAACCCCAGGATCGAAGCCGCGTTGGCCGAGAAAAACCCATACATGCCGACGCTCACCAGGCGGCGAATCCAGATCACCAGATATTCGGCGGTCTCGTCGCTGACGGGAATCAAGCGCAACGCCGCAGTCCGAGGCGCCAGCACGAGAAACGCCGCTACCATGACCAAGCGCACGCCGATAAAGGCGGTGAGCAGCAAGTTGGCCGCGTTCATGGTGCTGCCGGACAGGGCGATAAAGATCAGCACCCCGTTGGAGACGGCAAAAAACCCTGCCACGGGAATCAAGCGCAAAATCGCCCGAGCCACCGCTAAGGGAATTCGCATCAACGGGGTTATCGGCTCGCGCGGCTCCAGCATCCGCTCGGGGCGGCGCAGGGCCCAGGTCAAAAGATGACTGGCCACAAGGCCCAAGGCCAGCACCACGGCCAACTTCCCCAAGATCTCCGCCCAGTGGAGTCGGGACTCTGGCGTGCTCACCTGAAGCTCCAGCCAGATCAGCAGACGGGGAAAATGCTTCAAGGCTCCGGCGGTATTGACGACCTCGTTGACCATCGATTCCACGCGGGCGGCCACGTTGGAGAAGAAACGCCCGTCCTCGGAAGGGCTGATTTGACGCTGAACCTGGACCAGACTTTTCATCTGGTCGATCAAGACCTTGCGCTCGGTGTCGTTCTCCAGGGTCTTGATCAGGCGCTCCAGCTCGTCGCTCTTCATGGCCTCGGCCTTGACACCGTCGGCCGGAACAGACAAAGCTGAGGACGGAGCCGCACGTGCGCTCCAGGAGAACAGCCCCATAAGGCACAGTGCGATCAATAAAATACCGCGAAATCGGGTGAGACACTGAGCCATGAGGGAAACCAGTCTCCGTAGAGCGCCAAAGGGACAGGAAGATACAATGATGGATGTTGTTATTTACCACAATCCCCGTTGCAGCAAATCCCTGGAGACCCTCCGCCTCATCGAGGCGAGGGGAATCCACCCAACGGTTATCGAGTACTTGAAAACGCCCCCCTCTGTCCAGGAGCTTGAGCGGATTGTTACCCTTCTGGGCGTGTCGCCGCGTGCCCTCCTGCGGAAGGGGGACGCCACTGTGGCTGGGATTGAGCCGGAAGGGTTGTCCGATGCCGCCCTCCTTCAGGCCATGGTCGAGCATCCCGAGGTGATCGAGCGGCCCGTAGTCGTCGCCAACGGGAAGGCTGCGCTGGGGAGACCGCCAGAGGCCGTGTTGGGGATTTTGGGATAAAAAAAGGGGGGCTTGCGCCGGGGCTGCCGCCCCCTGCCTCGCCTGGGGCGATGCCCCAGACCCCCTTCTTTTTCAACGATATTTTAGGAGAGCGAGGGGGGCCAGCAACGAGACCACGGCGACACTGCCGAAGGCCAAGGTCCACGCGAAGGCTTGGTCTTGGCCTCCGCCTTGGTCCAGCGCCCAGCCGAACACGAGGGGTCCTAGAAAGCCGCCCATGAATCCAAGCAAGGAGTGCACGGCGATGGTGAGTCCTCGTCGCCCCGGTTCGGCTTCCATGATGGCCCCCGTGGTCAGGGCCGCCGAGTCCAGTTGCATGGCCACGCTATGGAAGAGGAGAAGGGCCGCGAGGCAGCCATAGGACCACGATGAAGCCAAGCCTATTCCCAAGGCCATCAGCCCCGATAGCAGCGCCGCTAAGGCACAAAGCTGGCGGCGGCCGAAGCGGAGCGCGAGATCCGCTCCCCCGATGCTCCCTACCATGGCGAGGATAGCGCACGCCGTTGCGATTTGGGTGGGAGTCAAACCGGTGGCCCCTCCCTCACGAGCGGCGACGAAAGTTAGGAAGGCTACCAGCCAACTCCGCACGGTGAGCAGCTCCCAAACATGGGCGACGTATCCGAACACGTAGCCCATCACCGGACGGTGACGAAGCACCGGACGGAAATCAAGCGGATGCTCGGTATGCGTCACCGGTGGAGGCACAACCGATTTCAGCATTCCCGCGACCATCACCGCGCCCAGCGCCGCCACGGTCGCAACCCAGTAAGCCGAGCGCCACCCCCAACTCTCCGCCACCACGCCGGAGAGCAAAAAGGAAAGACTGGTGCCGAGGGAGAAGCTCGCGGTGTACCAACTCATCCAGCGGGGCTGGCGTGGCCCCTGGGTCCGATCCACCAAGGCGCGCAGTCCCGGCATGTAGGTGGCGGAGAGGGCCACCCCGGAGAGGGCACGGAAGATCATGGCGGTCCAAAATCCCTCTGCCATCAGGGCAAAGCCCAGGGTAGAGAAGGCCGTCACAACCGCCCCGGCGAAATAGATCCGCTTGGCGTCGATGCGATCGGTGGCGGTGGCGAAAAATGGGATGCACAGGGCGTAGGTGATAAAGTAAATGCCGGAAATCCACCCGGCATCCGTCCCGGACAGCTCCCACTCCTGTTGAAACATCGGCAACAAGGCGGGGAAGGAAAATCCCCCAATCATGGTCAAGACGTGAGCGAGGCAAAGGGAATAAACCGTGACTCGCATAGAGCCAACGGAGTCCCCTTGCATTATTTTTCCGCCGGGAAAGAATAAATCTCGCGGATGATATAAAGAGGTCGGCCTTTGACTTCCTCGTAAACCCGTCCCAGGTAATCCCCCAGAATACCGAGGCTCAACAACTGCACCCCCCCCAGGAACAGGACCGAGGCCAGGATTGTTTCGTACCCGGGCAGATCGATGCCGCGCACCAGGGTGCGAATCAAGCGGATCACGATATAAACGAAAGCCAGCGCCGAGATGGAGGCTCCGACGGCGCTCCAGATTCGCAAGGGAAAGTTGGAAAAGGCGGTCAGGCCATCAATGGCGAAGCGCAACAGCTTGAGCGAGCCCCATTTGGAGGTTCCGACCGCGCGTAGCTCCTGGATATAGGTGATCCCCACCTGGCGGTACCCCACCCAGGCGAAGATTCCCTTCATGAACCGAGACCGCTCTGGCATCTGGTTGATGGCGTTGACCACCTTGCGATCCATCAGGCGGAAGTCTCCGGCCTCCCGCGGGAGGGGGGTTTCCGTTAGATTTTCAAAGCACCAATAGAAGGCTCCGGCGAAGGCCTTTTCCTTCCACCCTTGTCCCACGCGGGCGTGGCGCACGGCGTAGACCACATCGGCACCCTCACGCCATTTCTCGATCATCACGGCGATGGTTTCCGGCGGATGCTGAAGATCGGCATCCATCGGCACCACCACCTCGCCCGCCGCGACAGAGAGTCCCGCCGATAACGCGCGCTCTTTACCAAAATTGCGGGAGAGATCGATCACCTTAATTTCAGGGTGCCGCCGCGCCGCCTCCACCAGGCCCACCAAGGTTTGATCGCGACTGCCATCGTTGACGCAAACCACCTCGAACGGCACCTGTAATCCTTCTAGGACCGGGAGCAAGCGGCCAAACAGCACGGGGATCCCCTTCTCCTCGTTGTAGAAGGGAATTACGACCGATAGGAGAAAAGGCGTCGTTCGGTTCTCGTTATAGGGCATAGTGGGTCAGTTTACCATCCAGCGGTTCAGGAAGCTCGGCAACAGGCCGTTCATCTGGGAATTGATGTCTTGGATCAGGGATTCGGTAATCTCGTAGAGGATGCGATCCCGCTCGTTCAGGGAGAGTCCTTCCGGCACGGTGCGGCTGCGGGTGGCGCGAGCGGTGACCTCCCCCACGGGGAACTGCCGTTCGTCCAGAATCTGAACCACCACGTCGAGCGCACTATCATAGCGTTCGGACTGTTGGGTCTTAAATACGGCACCGACGCCTCTGTCGGTCTTCAAGGGCACTTCCACCACCTTGGCGTCCTTGATGATCACGCGGGCCGCGCCGGTTTGACCGGTGGGATGCAGACGATCTTTGGCCCAACGAATGGCGGCACCCTCGGGGTTCACCTGCATCAGATGCTCCACGTTCGGCTTGCGCGATGGTGCCACGTATTCCGAAACGATCTTCAATTCATGGACGTTGATCCGAAGGGGCGCTTCCTTGGAAAAATCGATAGGAGCAAAGCTTTGCTGCGTCGTCTCGCTCGCGCAAGCCGTCAGGGCAAAAGCCAGACACAGAGCCGCACAGCGGACAATCCAGAAGGGACGGAGTTTCATAGGGCTGTTCCATCCTTGATGGCCAGAAGGTTCATCGCATTTTCGACACTTGGCGCTCTGGGGTCAAGAGCCCGCCGCGCGTATCAATCTTGGGGATGGAGTTTGATGTAAACCTTCGCCTCGTGAAGGATGAAAGCATCAATCATGGCGCGATAGATGTTTTCCGCCAATTGCGGGTCCATCTCCTCCTCAATGGCGAGATGGCGGATCTTGGAGATGATTTGCTCGATCCGATCCGAATCCACCACCGCCGCCTTGTTCGGCTTGAACCCGGCCGCCTGCTCCACATACGTCGCCCGCTCAGCCAAAAGAGGGATGATCCGATGGTCCAAACGATCAATTTGCTCGCGAACCTCGCTTAGGGACTGACAAACAACCATGACATCTCCTTAAGTTCTCGTGCTGATAGAGGAAGGCACATTGTTATAAACATTTTTTGCCCCTATATCGGAGGCATGCGGCATGTTCCCAACATCCTAACGTCTTTACGTCTGTTCGGGGTGCCTTTGGTCGTATGGTGTCTGATGACCGAGGCAACCACAGCCGCTTTCTGGCTGTTCGTTTTCGCCGGACTCACCGACGCCGTGGATGGGGCCATCGCCCGCATGTTCAACGCTCGCAGTCGACTGGGACTGTGGCTTGATCCCATCGCCGATAAAGTCTTGCTGGTCTCCTTGTACATCGCCCTGGGTCTTCGTGGCGACCTGCCTTTCTGGTTGGTGGTTCTGGTCGTCTTGCGGGATGTGCTGATCGTGCTCTACGTCGCCGTTTACGTTCTGGCCGGAGCCCTCACCAGTACACCACTGTTCATCTCCAAGATCAACACGGCCGCTCAGATGATCCTCGTTGCCATCCTGATGGCACGGTTGGGACCCGGGTGGGAGAGCTTGATGCTGGAGCAGGCCTTCATCATCGTGGTCGCGGTGACGACGGGAGCATCGGGAGCGGCATATTTGCTCACCAATCGGGTCAAGGGTCGAGGGACCCTTGACCCGAATTTGCCCCTTTGCACATTCTCCCATTGAAACCAACGCCCCGCTTGCGTACAAGACAAAGAGAGGGACGCGAAGCAAATAAGGACGCATCGGGCCAATGGCGAATTCTGAGCATACGCAAGATGGCGCCCTACCTCGTAGCCGCGTCCCCGGCGTCCTGAGGGATCGCTTTACGATCAACATGGCGTCCCCCATTCCCCAGCTTTCTCTTCCCACGGCAGATGCCTTCACGGTGGTGGATAAGCGGGAAAGTGCCCGCCCGCTTTTTGCCTTGGTTTGCCGCCCCGGTTTCCCGGTTCGCGCGAACATCATGCGGACATTGAAGGGGGCACAGGCGCCGGGATTGCTCCAGTTGGTGGACTGGGGACCGGTGGTCTCGAGCTCGACGGGGACGACGTCCTTGTGCGTGATCTATGAGCGCCCTCAAGGGGGGCGGCTGATGGAGACGCTCCAGTCCGAAATCACGCCGGTGGACGAATACACCATCATCCGTCGCGTGATCGAGCCGATGCTGGCTCTGTTGAAGGATTTAGAAGGGCGGGGCATCACCCATCGCGCCATTCGCCCCACCAACATTTTCCTGATGGACGAGGGCGGAGAGCGTTTGGCCCTGGGGGATTGCACCACGTGTCCTCCGGCGTTTGATCAACCCGTGGCGTTCGAGGCGCTGGAATCTTGTCTGTGCAGCCCAATTGCCCGCGGGAATGGATCGCATAACGACGATTGTTATTCCTTTGGCGTCACTTTGTTGTGTCTTCTGCTGGGGCGGAACCCCGTGGGACATCTGGAGGATGAGACCATCATCCGACACAAGGTGCAGTATGGTTCCTACTCGGCCCTGGTGGGGGAGAATCGCGTCCCTCTATCCATGATCGAGCTGCTGCGCGGCTTGTTGAGCGATGATATCCATCTCCGCTGGGGGGTGGAGGCCATCGAGCTGTGGCTTTCCGGCCGTCGTCTCTCGCCCATTCAGCACAAACACGAACGCCGCGCGGCGCGGGGCTTCCCGTTCAATGATCGGGAGTATATGAACTGTCGCGATTTGGCCATGGCCATGTCGCGACATTGGGATCAGGCGCTTGGCCCGGTGGTTGACGGCAAGCTCGAGCTGTGGCTGAAGCGAGCGGTGGAGGATCTGGAACGGGCCGCGACGGTGGCAGAGATCGCTCGGGCCGGCCTGTCGGGAACCTCCAATAAGCAGGAAGCCTTCGATCTGACGTTGTTCCGTGTTTTGCTGGAACTGGATCCGTTGGTGCCAATCCGCTACAAGGGCTTCACCGGAATGCCGGACGGATTGGGCAATGCCCTGGCGTTGGCCATGGTGCAAAAAACCGATCTGCGGCTGCTCACCGAAATGATCAATCGCGATGTCCCCCGGGCCTGGGTCGAGGTTCGTAAGGGCCACGATCTGGAGAATGGCGGTGATATCCAATCCCGTGAGTTACGCTCTTTCCTCAGTCAAAGCGGAATCGGTTTCGGTATCGAGCGCTGCCTCTACGAGATGAACGACAGTTTGCAGTGTCTGAGCCCCATCCTGGCCGATGAGTATGTGGTGGACTTGAAAGACCTGCTCCCGGCCCTGGATGCCGTGGCCAACGAGCAGGCCGATGGCAGCAAGTGGCCGGTGGATCGCCACATCGCCGCTTTCATGGGCGCGCGCTCCCGCGCGGATATCGAGCGCCAGTTGGTTCAATTGGCCAGCAGCGACCAAAGCAAGGGCTTGATCGCGCTCCTCAACTTGTTCGCCGTCTTTCAGCACCGGAATGGGCCGGAGCAAGTTCCCGCCTTGGCAGCGTGGATCGGCGGACTGGCGGCACCGCTGATTAAGTCGTATCATTCCCGCGAGCGACGCGCCATTCTGGAGAAAGAACTCCCCAAGGCGGTGCGGCGCGGATCTTTGGTTGAAATTTACAACCTGTTTGAAAATCCCGGCGAACGGGAGAAAGATACCAAGGGGTTTTCGTGGGCTCAGGCCCAGTATCGTATGGCTGCGCATGATTTGAAGTTCCTGGACGCGGAAGAAAAAGAGCGCAACCAGGATGCAACCCGGATCGGACGGCAATCCGTGGCCGTCCTCGGAATCGTGGTGGGCGCGGTGGCGACGGCCTTTGCCATTCTCACGAGAGGATTGTAAGACATCGTGGCCCAGCCTCCTCAAGATGATCCTGCAAAAAAACACGGCAGTATCAATAAAGGCGTTGTTTTCATCCTTCTCGCTGCGCTGGTCCCCCTGGCGATGGGAAGTGTTATCTTGTTGTTTTTCACCATGCTGCCAACATTAGGGGCCTGGGCTGGGGAGAAACACCGCGAGAAATACGCATGGCTGTGTGTCGGTGGATTTAATTTTGCGGGTGTTGTTCACTATCTTATTAATTTGTGGTTTGGAAATCATACGGCCGAAGGTGCCTTTTCCATGCTGTCCGAGGCCACCGTCTTGGTATGGGCCTATGGATCCGCCGGGGTCGGATGGATGTTTTATCTGTTTATTCCCCCAATGATCACCTCTTGGGTGAATTTTGTTACCGGAAGAAAGACCTCTGGATTGCGGGCAGCCCAGAAAAAATTAGCCACGGAATGGGGGGACGAAGTTATGGAGAAAGAGTAACTCAAGGAGGAGATGCCTCTTACTCCCTCTTCCTTGGGCCCCCTTTTTCCGCTAGACATAGACGATGCGAATCCGATCCAGCAACACCCTCTTTAACGGAAAAATGCTCCGGGACACTATCATTGTTTCTTTGGGAACCTTGATGCTGGCTAGTCTCGTTTTGCATCCAGCGTGGCATGAGTATCAGCAGAATACTCGCACCGTCGCTTTCCTCGAGATTTTCCACGCAGCCCTGGTGGTGGAAGGGAATTTTGCCGCCGAACGCGACCCCAGCAGCGCCCTGATGCTGGAGGGAGAGGGAGGGAATAGTCCCTCTGGTCCGTGGCTGGCGGACTTTCGCGGCAATACCGACAAATCCCTGGATCACCTGGGTTTCCTGTTGGCGCGCAGTGGCGTTCCATCCCTGGAACGCCGACAAAATCTGAAGATCGAACGCGAACACTTGGCCGCTGCACGCGCCATGGTTGACAAGATTGGGACGAGCCCAGGAGCGCCCCGGCCGGAAAAAGACATCCAACAAAGTTTGAACACCATGTTCGCCGCGTTCGATAGTCTGAACGAGGTTGTTGCCGCCAGCGCTTTGGTTGCGACAGAAAACAATTCCAATGTCTCCTCTGCCGTCATCATGTCACGCAATGTCAGCTTGCTCCGAGATTTTTCGGGGCGCGTTGTTTCTTTTATGACTCCGGCCTTGCTGAATAATCGTAAATTTGAGCCATACGAGCTGCGGAAAATTTACTTCCACTATGGAAGAAATAGACAAATTATATCAGTCCTCGACCAACGGCTTGTTTCTTTTGCCGATGACAAGGGGATAAGAGATATTATGCTGGAAAATCAGCGTAATATCCAAGATGTCGTCTCTATGATTGATGCTATTCTGGAAAAAAATGAACGTGGAGAAAAAATAGAGTCCATGGATAAATTCCATGACACTGTTTCCAATGTTCTGACCACTCTGGAGTCCTTGCGGGACCGCATCATCAACGTTTCCATGGCAGAAGCAATCTCCATGCAGGTCGAGGCGCGGAATCGAATGCTGCTGACCCTCGCGATTAGTCTAGGGATGATGACGGCTCCGCTTTTAGTTGCCATTTCAGTCATCCTCCATTTGATTCGCCCCTTGCTGGCAATGCGCGAGCACATTCGCGCCCTGGCCACGGGACGATCCTCGGACTTGGACGCCCTCAAAGAAGGACATTCCAGCCTGGGCGGGGAATTAGTGGCGGCGATCCTTGCCCTGCGAGAGCGAGAACGGCGACGCCTGCAACTGAGCCTGGAACGAGAAACCATCAACAGCGAGTTGCGCGCGGGGTCTCAGATTGATGCCTTGACGGGGTGTCTCACGCGTCACGGAATGGGGGCGGCGGGAAGAAAACTCCGCCTGTCGGTGACCTCCAATCAAAGCCAGGTGGTGGTCATGGTCGTGGATATCGACCATTTTAAGCAGATCAATGAGACCTATGGTCGTCTAAAAGGCGATGCCGTTTTACAAGGCGTTGCAGAACGCTTAAAAAAGGCTTCGCGCAAGAGCGACTTTGTGGTTCGCTTTGGGGGCGAGGAATTTCTTGTGGTCCTCGTGGAGAACGGGCCCAATGTGCCCATGACAGCCTTGAACTGCGCCGAAAAACTGCGCCATCTTCTTTGCGACACCCCCCTCCAGCTTGAAGACGATCTGGCGTTGGAAATTTCGGCGAGTATCGGCATTGCCATTGGCCTGCCTGGAGATGGCGAGTGGGAAAAATTACTGACTGAAGCGGATCAAGCCCTCCAACTTGCCAAGCAAGGGGGGAGAAATCAGACGGTGATTGCCAAATCTAAAACGTAACTCTTCTTGCAGATATGTGCCGATGGTTTTTTGGAGATGCTTTATGAAGAATAAACTTTGCCGAAAATTTGAAGATAAAAGTGCCGTAATTGGCATTATTGGTCTTGGATATGTTGGCCTTCCCTTGATGCTTCGGTATTGCGAAGTGGGATATAGAGTCATTGGGTTTGACATTGATCCCTCAAAGATTGACGCCCTGTCAAAGGGCAACAGTTATATCGAGCACATTTCCTCCGCGTCGATTGCCAAGGCGTTGGCGGCAGGGTTCTCGGCCACCACGGATTTCTCTCGGGTGAGCGAGGCTGACGCCTTGATTCTCTGCGTTCCCACGCCCTTGAACAAATACCGCGAACCCGATTTGAGCTTCGTTCTCAACACCACCGAGTCGTTGGTTCCCTATTTGCGTCCCGGCCAAGTGGTGTCCCTGGAAAGCACGACCTATCCCGGTACCACCGATGAAGAATTGCTCCCTCGGATTGAATCCGGTGGCCTGAAGGTGGGCGAGACCCTCTTTCTGGTTTTCTCCCCGGAACGCGAGGATCCCGGCAATCCCAGCTTCACCACTCGCACCATCCCCAAGGTCTGCGGGGGATGCACCCCCGCTTGTCTCGAAGTGGGATTGGCGCTCTACGGGCAAGTGATCGACCGCGTTGTCCCCGTCAGCTCGACCCGAGCGGCGGAGTTGACCAAGCTTTTAGAAAATATTCATCGCGCGGTAAACATTGGTCTGGTCAACGAGATGAAAATCGTTGCCGACAAGATGGGGATTGATATTCACGAAGTCATCCGAGCCGCCGCCACCAAACCCTTTGGGTTTGTTCCCTACTCCCCCGGTCCTGGCTTAGGCGGGCATTGCATCCCTATCGATCCTTTTTACTTGACGTGGAAGGCGCGGGAATACGGCCTTCACACCCGTTTCATCGAACTGGCCGGAGAGATTAACTCCGCCATGCCGGATTATGTGATCTCCAAGATTACGCTGGCGCTCAATGCGGTCAAAAAGGCAATCAACGGAAGCAAAGTTCTCGTCTTGGGCATCGCCTATAAGAAGAACGTGGATGATATGCGCGAGTCTCCCTCGGTGATCCTGATGGAAAAGCTCCGTGACTTGGGGGCGGTGGTGGCTTACAGCGATCCCCATCTTCCCGTCTTCCCCAAACTGCGCGAACACCGTTTCGACCTCACCAGCGTTCCCTTGACCCGGGAGAGCTTGGCCGTCTATGACTGCGTGCTGCTGGCCACCGATCATGACCGATTCGATTATGAGATGATCAAGGACAGCGCCAAGCTCATCGTTGATTCCCGGGGGCGGTATCTCGTTCCCGCCGACCACATCGTGAAGGCCTAATGATGCGTCATTTTCCCGCACCGATTACCGATCGCAAGATTCGCTTCGCCTTGGTTGGGTGCGGTCGTATCGCCCAGAATCATTTCGCCGCCCTGAAGCAGCATGCCGAGCGGGTGGAATTGGTGTCCGTTTGCGATGTGGATCCCAAAGCTCTTGCCGTCGCCGCCAGCCTGACGGGCGCAAAACCTTATTCGAACCTGCCTCAACTGCTCCAGGACACCGCGGCAGATGTGGTGATTCTGACCACCCCGAGCGGTCTTCATTGTGAGCAGACCCTCCATGCGGCCGTCTCGGGGCGTCACGTGATGACGGAAAAGCCCATGGCCACCCGGTGGCACGATGGGTTGCGGATGGTGAAAGCGTGTGATGATGCCAATGTTCGCCTGTTCGTCGTCAAGCAGAACCGCCGTAATGCAACCTTGCAAATGCTAAAGAATGCCGTTGATCAAGGGCGGTTTGGCAGGATCTACATGGTTAACATCAATGTATTCTGGACCAGACCCCAGGAATATTACGATAGCAGTCCATGGCGCGGAACCTGGGAGTTCGATGGTGGGGCGCTGATGAACCAGGCCAGCCATTACGTGGATCTACTCGACTGGATGATCGGCCCCATCGAGAGCATCCAAGCCTACACCGCCACCTTGGCACGCAATATCGAGGTGGAGGACACCGGTGTCATCAGCGTGAAATGGCGCTCGGGGGCCTTGGGGTCGATGAATGTGACCATGCTGACCTACCCCAAGAATCTAGAGGGCAGCATCACCGTCATTGGCGAGAAGGGAACTGTGCGCATTGGCGGCGTTGCCGTCAACGCGATCGAGCATTGGACCTTTTCCGAGCCTCACCCCGATGACAGCAAGGTCGCCGAGGCGAGCTATGAAACCACCTCGGTTTACGGCTTTGGCCACCCCTTGTATTACGACAACGTGATCAAGACGCTCCGCGGCGAGGCCGAGCCGGAAACCGACGGCCGCGAGGGTTTGAAATCGCTGGAGACCCTGATTGCCTCGTATCTGTCGGCCCGGGATGGCAAGCGGGTCGCCTTGCCTTTGGACTACTAACATGAGCATCACCATCCACCCCACCGCCCTTGTCGACGAGGGAGCCCAAATCGGTGCAGGCAGTCGCATTTGGCATTGGGTCCATGTGTGTGCCGGAGCCCGCATTGGCCAAGACTGCTCCCTTGGACAGAATGTCTTCGTCGGTAACGACGTCGTGATCGGAAACAACGTTAAAATCCAGAACAATGTTTCCGTTTATGATGCTGTGCGGTTGGAAGATGATGTCTTCTGTGGGCCGAGCATGGTGTTCACCAATGTTTATAATCCTCGCTCAGCCATTACACGCAAGAGCGAGTATCGCCCAACTTTGGTGCGGCAGGGGGCGACCCTCGGAGCTAACTGCACCATCGTCTGCGGTTGCACCATTGGCGCTTACGCCTTCGTCGGTGCGGGAGCCGTGATCCATCGCGACGTGCCCGCCTATGCGCTGATGGTGGGCGTGCCGGCCCGGCGTCGCGGTTGGATGTGCCGCTGCGGTGTGCAGTTACAAGGCCAAGGAGAGGTCCAATGCGCCTGTGGCACCTCTTACGAGATCACAGCCACGGAGTGCCTACCGCGATGAGCCCTACCGCGATGACCCCCGCCGCGATGACTATCGAATTTATCGACCTGAAGGCCCAATACGCCGAGCACAAAGAGGCCATCAACGCCCGTATCCAGCGCGTTCTCGACCATGGCCAATACATCATGGGGCCAGAGGTGCGCGAACTGGAAGAGCAGTTGGAAACACGAACCTCGGCTCGGCATTGTATTACCGTATCCTCCGGAACCGAGGCGCTGCTGATTGCCTTGATGGCGCTGGGCGTAGGTCCGGGAGACGAGGTCATCACCAGCGCATTCACCTTCGTTGCCACGGGGGAGGTGATTGTTTTGCTCGGTGCAACCCCGGTTTTTGTCGACATCCAGCCCGAGACCGGCAACATCGACCCCACCTTGATCGAGGCAGCCATCACCGCCAAGACCAAGGCGATCCTCCCCGTGTCGCTGTATGGACAGGCGGCGGACATGGACGAGATCAACGCCCTTGCCGCTCGTCATGGCGGCATTCCCGTTATCGAGGACGCGGCGCAAAGCTTCGGCGCGATGTACAAAGGCCGCTCGGTGGGCAACCTATCCACCATCGGCTGCACCAGTTTCTTCCCCAGCAAGCCCTTGGGCTGTTACGGCGACGGCGGGGCGATTTTCTGCAATGATGACCAACTCGCCAAGAGCATGCGCGAGATCCGGGTCCACGGGCAAGAGAAGCGGTACTATCACACCCGCATCGGGGTGGGTGGACGGATGGATACCCTTCAGTGCGCGGTGGTGCTGGCGAAGCTGCCCCATTTCGATTGGGAGATTGAGCAACGCCGCTTGGCCGGAGCGCGCTATCTCTCGCTGCTGGAAGGCGTTCCAAGCGTCCGCCCTCTCACTGTACGAAAAGACCGCACCTGTGTTTGGGGGCAATTCACTCTCCAGGCCGACGCGCGGGAGACCCTGCTGGAAACGCTGAAAGGGAAGGGTATTCCCACGGCTGTTCACTACCCTATCCCGCTCCATCGCCAGCCGGCCTATGCGGAGCTCTGCCGCGTGGTGGGCGGACTGACCGAGGCGGAGGCCCTGGCGGCGCGAGTCTTCAGTTTGCCGATGCACCCCTATTTGGATTTGGCGACGCAAGAGCGAATTGTGAGTGCCTTAGCATGAAAATCTTGACGGTGGTCGGGGCTCGCCCCCAATTTATCAAGGCTGCGGCCGTATCTCGCGTGATTGGGGACACGCCAGATGTGGAGGAAATGCTCGTCCACACCGGACAGCATTATGACGACAATATGTCGAAGGTCTTCTTCGAAGATCTCGACATTCCTCCGCCGAAATATAACTTAGACATTTCCGGGGGCTCCCACGGCGCCATGACGGGCCGGATGCTCGAAGCGGTAGAGGCGGTCCTGCTTCAGGAACGGCCGGATTGGGTGCTGATCTACGGCGATACCAACTCCACCCTGGCCGGAGCCCTGGCCGCCGCCAAGCTCCACATCCCCGTCGCCCATGTGGAGGCCGGTCTGCGCTCGTTCAACATGCGGATGCCCGAGGAGATCAATCGCATTCTGGCGGATCGCGTGTCCTCTCTGCTGTTTTGTCCCACCCAGGCGGCCGTCACCAACCTGCGAGCGGAGGGCATCCACCACGGCGTCCATCATGTGGGCGATGTGATGTATGACGTGGCCTTGTTCACCCGCGAACGCGCACGGCAACAGAGTACCATTTTAGCAAGGCTCGGTCTTTCCCCAGGATGCTTTGCCTTGGCTACCTGCCACCGGGCCGAAAACACCGATGATCCTCAGCGCTTGAGCGGGATTCTCTCGGCGTTGGCGGAAATTGCCAAGGATTTCCCCGTGGTTTTGCCACTTCACCCTCGGACACGGAAACTCATTGCCTCGTTTGCTTTATCGCCTCTCTTGTCGCCCTTGACCGTGACGGAACCCTTGCCTTTCCTTGACATGGTGGCGTTGGAACAAGCGGCCAAGGTGATTTTGACTGACTCGGGCGGGGTGCAGAAAGAGGCTTTCTTTTACGACGTGCCGTGCGTCACCATGCGCAACGAAACCGA
Source organism: Rhodospirillaceae bacterium (assembly GCA_031546925.1). Taxonomy (GTDB): domain Bacteria; phylum Pseudomonadota; class Alphaproteobacteria; order Rhodospirillales; family Magnetospirillaceae; genus Magnetospirillum. The sequence continues at coordinate 2,948 of JAVBJO010000019.1, read as the reverse complement.
GTGGGTGGAAACCGTCGAATTGGGCTGGAACCAACTGGTGGGAGCCGACACCGCTCGGATCCTCGCGGCTTGTGCTGCAGCCACTCCGCCGCAAGGGGAGGGCAAACCGGACGTTTACGGATGCGGAGCGGCCTCTGCGGCGATTATTAGCCTCCTGCTGAGGGACGCGCGTCATGATTAAGGGATTGCGTCGCATCCGAGATGCCCTTTTCGGAGGCTCCTCTCAAGAGCTTGAGACGGCCCTTCATCTCCCCGAGCGATGGAAGCCGATTGACTTGAGCAACGCTCCCCCCGACGGGAGATTACGCGTCTTGGTCCTGTCTTGCATGTTTCCCACGCCCGACGCACCGGTGGCGGCCCCTTTCGTACTGGAGCAGGTCCAAGCGCTGCGCCGCGCGGGAGTCGATGCGCGTGTCATCTCTGGACGATCTTTTGCCTTGCGCTCGGAGCGCTCGGTATTGGGCGTCTTGAGGGCGATTATCGCCTTTTTCCGCCTTCACCGTGCCGCATCGACGCGATGGTGGGAACTTGATGGCGTTCCTATTCGCTATCTTCCCTTTCCCTCCCTTGTCCGTTTTGTCCCCTACAGTTGGGCCTACCGGTTTTCCATTTGGCGGAATCGGCATTCTCTGAAAGAGGAATTTTCCCCTCAGATCCTTCATGCGCACTCCAGCCATCGGGATGGGGCGTTGGCGCGGAAGTTGGCAATTTACTTCAAGGTGCCCTATATCCTTACCGAACATTCGAGTTTCTTCGCTCGGCTGATGGAGACCCCGGCTGCCCGTCCCCAGATTGTTAAGGCTCTTGTTGACGCGGCGCGCGTGATCGCGGTTTCCAGTGCCTCCAAGGCAAAAATTGCCTCCCACCCTGATTTTCAGTCTCTACCGATTGATGTCATTCCGAATGTTCTCGACATTGAGCGGTTTCATCCTGCCGATTCCTCCCCCTCTTCGCTTTCTCCCCTCCGCCTTCTCTATATTGGAACTTGGGAAGCTCGCAAAAATGTCCCAATTTTGCTGGCAGCCTTGAAAATTGTTCGTGAGGCCAAACCGGACACAAAACTCCGTTTGGTGAGAGCCAACAATAATGACGAACAAATCCGGGACGTCATGGCAGCCCTTGAAGAGCTTGCCCTCGGCGATGCCGTTCACATTTCGGGCCACGCGGACCGGGGCGAGGTTGCTCGACTGATGCGTGATGAGTGCGATATTTTTGTCCTGGCAAGCAAGTGGGAAACATTCGGCTGTGTGGTGGCGGAAGCATTAGCCTCTGGCCGCCCCGCCGTAATCACGCCTTGCGGCGGAGCCGAGGACATTGTGACCGCGCCATGGATGGGGGAGATTTGCCTGAAAAACAATGATCCAGAGTCCTTGGCTCAGGCGATTTTGTCCGTGGCGAACCGGCTGGAGACCTTTGATCCTCGGCGGCTTCGCCAACATGTGGTGGAGCATTTTTCCAGTTCCGGCGTGGCAGGGCGCATCATCGCCCTGTACCGAGATGTTCTGGGACCAACCGGGCTAGGACCAACCGGGCGGGCACCATGAAAATTGTTGTCGTTTACCAATATTATCAAGGACAGGGTGCTCCGGGACATTCAGCTGTTTATGAACTGACCCAATATTTAGCCGAGCGTGGGCATGATGTTACCGTGATCTCGGGCGAAACCGGCTACATGCGGCGCGACACCCCCACGCTTCCCTGGTACCGTCGTCTGGTCCGCCAGGACTACGATGGGAAGGTGAGGTTGTTGCGGACGTACTCCTATCCCGAGCTTCATCGCAGTTATCTCGGGAGATTGATGAGTTTTCTCTCGTTCTCCGTCTCCTGTTTGTTTGGACTCATGAAGGTTAAGAATCCTGATATTGTTTTAGCCTCATCTCCACCGATCTTTCCTATGTTTTCCATTGGCTTTTTATGCACGATATTGCGCATTCCCTTTGTCCTGGAGGTCCGTGATCTATGGCCAGCTTCGGCGGTGCAGATGGGGATCCTGAAGAACAAAGTCCTGATTGCCATCATGGCGGGGATGGAACGGTTCCTGTATACCCGTTCTCGCAAAATCGTCGCCAAAACCGAGGGCATTCAGGCCGACATTCGTGCGCGCGGATGGGATCACGAAAAAGTCGAACGGATCACCTATGGCGTGGATATCGCCAAACTCTACCCTGATGCCGCAGGAGCCGAGCGTATTCGCCGTGAGCGTGGATGGGACGACAAGAAAATTGTCATGTATTTCGGAGCCTTAGGAGAGGCAAACAATCTCTTCGTGACACTTCGTGCGGCGGAACGTCTCCGGGATCGACAGGACATTCTGTTCGTCTTAATCGGTGATGGGATGAAGCGCGGGGCGATTGAAGCACGTGTGGCTGAAAAGAACCTGACGAATGTTCAGGTCTGCCCTCCGGTTCCTAAGGATGATGCGCGACTGTTTTTGAGCGCCGCTGATGTTTGTCTGGTGACTCTGTTGGATATTCCTCTCTTTCAGGGTGCAATCCCAACCAAGATGGTGGATTACATGGCATGCGGGAAGCCGGTTCTATGCGGGATCCGGGGCGAGGCGCTCAAAATCGTCACCGCAGCTGGGGCCGGCGTTGGATTCGAACCGGAAGACGACGAGCAGTTGGCCCGCCTGGTGACCGACCTCTTGGGAGACGAAACGCGGGTTGCGGTAATGGGGCAACAGGGAATGGCCTATGTTGAGGCCCATTTTTCCGCTCTTAAGATGCGGGAAAAGATGGAGGGGATCCTCCAAGAAGGGACAGCCGCTTGGCACGCCTCTGATTGATGAAAGGAAAGGGGGTCCGGGGCCATTGCCCCGGACCCCCTTTCCTTTCATCAATCAGAGGCGGGCCCAGCGGCTGTCCCTTCTTGGAGGATCCCCTCCATCATTTCCCGCATCTTAATAGCGGAAAAAAGGGCCTCAACATAGGCCATTCCCTGTTGACCAC
>JAVBJO010000077.1:0-10741 GCA_031546925.1 Rhodospirillaceae bacterium | reverse complement strand
CCCTGCCCCGCCTGGGGCCATTGCCCCAGACCCCCTTTCCTTTCATCAATCCTCAGAGGTATGCGCCTCTCTGCTATTCCACGGCCTGTACCGCCACCACCTCTGGCACGTAGTACTTCAACATATTCTCGATCCCATGCTTCAGCGTCGCCGTAGAGCTTGGGCACCCCGCGCAGGCTCCCTGGAGGTGCAAGGAGACAATTCCGTCTTCGAAGGAACGGAAGATGATATCGCCTCCGTCCTGAGCGACGGCGGGACGCACGCGAGTATCGAGAAGTTCCTTGATTTGTTTAACGATGTCAGACTCGGCTTCGTCGCTTTCAGCCGGCGCACTTCCTTCTCGGAGGACGGGCTCTCCAGAGGTGAAGTGCTCCATGATCGCGGCGAGGATTTTGGGCTTAAGAGCAGCCCAATCCATGGTCCCATTTTTTCCGACGGTGATGAAGTCTCCACCAAGGAAGACGCTCCCGACGCCGTGGATAGCGAAAAGCCGAGAGGCAAGAGGGGACCGCTCTGCTCCATTGGGTCGAGAGAAATCGGCGGTTCCCTCTCCCATGACATCGCATCCGGGCAGGAACTTGAGGGTAGAGGGATTGGGGGTCGGTTCGGTCTGAATGAACATGAGTTCCTCGCGGGTGGGTGACGCTATTGAGATGGTTGGAGCTACTCCACAAGTCAAGAAAAAGATACCTACAACGAGGCAACGGCCTTGGCAACGAGGCAACAGCGTTGGCAACGGGTCAACGGGGTGGGCAACGCGGCAATGGAGTGGGCAAAAAGTTCCCTCCGGCATCCTCTGCCGCCCGCCTTTTTTTCTAACGCGTTGATTTTATGGAATTCATCTTGTGGCACGACCTGTGCATACATTGCTGTTGTGGTTCTATGAGGACTCCGTCGAGTGAAGGAGACGTGTGATGCTGTGGGGTGCGCTCAACAACGCGAGTATGGGCATGATGGCGATGAGCTGGGACATGGGGTCCATCAGCCAAAATATCGCCAATGTCAATACGACAGGCTACAAACGAAAAGAGACTCTTTTCTCAACGGTTCTGAGTGAGGGGCACGCCGCGCCAAGCACCACGGTTGGTGGTCTCAATATTTTTGGGGTCCAGACCAAGGATCGGACTCATATAACGAGTCAGGGAATTATTGCCCCCTCCCAAGTGGGCAGTGATCTCGGGATCAATGGGCGTGGCTTCTTCATGGTGTCTCCCCCCGGCGTTTTGGGGCCAGATGGCAAGGGAAGCGTTGATGTCGCTAATCCCGCCCAAGTTCAGTACACCCGCGATGGTTCTTTCCAGTATACCAAAGGCACCAAAAACGAGAGTATCCTGACCACAGGCAACGGAAGTTACGTCTTAGGATGGATGGCCGATGCCAAAGGACATGTTTCCGCCAATGCCCCTTTGGGAATTGTGTCGTTCAACTACGAGGACACTTTGCCGGGGAAGGGGACAGATGAAGCTGCGGTTCGCGCCAATCTTCCCAGCGATAGCCCCCTGTCTCCCATGAAGAGCAGCTATCAAAGCCAGATCGTTGGGCGATATTACGACAAGGTCGCTGGTGTGGCCAAAAGTACCGCCCCCTCTCCAATTACGTATGAGTGGGAGCGGACGCCAGGCGCTCCTCCCGGTGTGTGGACGGTGACCCCCAAGGCGGACAAGATTTCCATATCCCCGGCTTCCGTGAATGTGCAGGTTGACGGTTGGGGCAATCCCATTGCTCCGGCGGGCGGCATCAGCTTCACGGCGGACTGGGAACCGGGCGACTGGGGCGGAAACGGCCAAATCGTCACCCCTACCCGAGATCCCGAATGGCATTGGGAGCCAGACTTCCCAGGAGGCCCAAGCCTCCGGGACATGATTCCCTCGATTCCGCTGGAACGGGTGACGATCCCGATTTACGACGCCAGCGGGAACGCCCATACGGCGGTGATGGGATTCGAGCACGTGGGAACCAACACCTGGGCCTTGCATCCCAATGGAGGCGAGGGAAGCTCGCCGTCTGGGGCCGCTCCGATCTTGATTCAGTTTTCTCCCGAAGGGCAGATGATCACGCCTCAGCCCTTGGACATTAGCCTGAAGTGGGGAGGCACCACTCAGTCCTTTAAGCTTGATCTGAAAAAGATGTCTCAGTTCAACAATGGGACGCAGGTTGCCCTTGGCGAGGTGACTCAGGATGGCTACCCCGAAGGCAAGATGATCAGCTCAAGCTTTAATGAAAAAGGCGAGATGTCGGGTTATTTCACCAATGGGAAATCGCGGCTTCTCTTTAAGCTGCCTCTGGCGACATTCGTGGCGGAGAACTCTCTAGAACCCTTGTCGGGGAACGTGTTCAGCCGCAGCGCCGCCGCCGGGGAAATTGCCATTCACGCCGTCGAGGATGTTCCCGGAGGAACCCGAGTCGCCCCATCTTCCTTGGAACTCTCCACCGTCGATATCGGCGAGGAGTTCAGCAAGATGATCATGACTCAGAAAGCCTACACCACCAATGCGACGGTGTTCCGAACCGCCGACGAGATGACGGTCACCGCCAGGGACTTGAAGGCATAAACGAGAAGAGGGGGGCCTTTTGCCCCCCTTCATTTCCTCTGAAAATCGTGATCTTGCCTCGTCCCGCATGAGCCAGAAACCCTGGTATCCGTTTTGCGGGCTTTGAGTCATTTCATTGCCAATACTCAAAGAGATGAGATACCCTGACGCCTCTTGTATCAAGCGCGAATAAAAAAGACTGCGCAGTTCGGGGAGGGCGTCATGCGTTTTTCAACACGACAAGGTCTTTTTCTCGCTCTCGCAATGATCGCAGGATCGCTATCGGCCTGTGATGAGCCTGTTGCCGAGATTGCACTCGACAAGAACGCTTCCCAACAAGCGGCGATGACCGTAGATGAGATGGAGGATCTCGAGCCCCCTCTCCCACCCAGGATGAGGGGCATGTCCGGCATGGGAAGCTCCAGTGGAATGGATGCGCTTCCCCCAGAAGCGGGCGTACTTCCTCTCTTAGCTTTAGAGGCAGAGGAGAAGCAGCTTTCGAATACCGCGAAATATGCGACCTATAGCGATAACGTTATCAAACAGACGGCACGCGAGCCTCTGACGATCTTTAATCTGGACGTCGATACCGCGAGCTACACCAATATTCGCCATTTCCTTCGGGAAGGGCGGAAGCCCGGTTCCAGTACAGTTCGGGTGGAGGAGTTGATCAACTACTTCCCTGCCGATAAGGCGGATCAGCCCTTGCATCGATTGGAGTCGTCTCCGTTCGAGGCGGCATATGAATTGGCACCGTCGCCTTGGAACAAGAACAATGTGTTGTTGTCCTTGACCCTCAAGGCGATCGAGATGGATTTCGAGGAAGCGCCTCCGGCCAATCTGGTGTTTTTGGTGGATGTGTCGGGCTCCATGTACTCCCCCGAGCGCTTGCCCTTGGTTCAGGACAGCCTCAAGCTGCTGGTTGAAAATCTGCGGCCTCAAGACAAGATATCCCTAGTGACTTACGCTGGGGGGACCAGTGTCGTGCTGCAGGCGACCCCAGGCAGTGAGACGGACACCATCATCGCCGCGATCCACCGTTTGACCGCTGGTGGAGCAATCGTCGGCGGGGTCGGGTTGAAATTGGCTTACCAGGAAGCAGAGAGGGGATTCATCAAAGGCGGAATCAACCGCATCCTGCTTTGCACCGATGGAGACTTCAATCTTGGGGTCAGCAGTCAGGACGAGGTTGTCTCCATCGTGACTCATGCACGGGAAAAAGGTGTGACGCTTTCCATCCTCAGATTTGGGGCGGACAATTTGAACGACTCGATGATGAAGAAGATCGTCAACGTGGGGGATGGTAAATATAGTTACAATGGCAACTATAGTTACATCGACAGCGTGATCGAGGCGCGGAAAGTTCTGAGCGAGGAAATGGGGGCCACGCTGATCACAGTGGCGAAAGATGTGAAGGCGCAAATCGAGTTTAATCCTGCTCAAGTTTTGGAATATCGCCAGATTGGCTACGAGAAGCGTCAATTGCGTAATGCAGACTTCAATAATGATAAAATCGACGCGGGTGATATCGGTTCTGGAAAGCGCGTTACCGTGCTTTACGAGCTGACTCTCGCAGGAAGCAAGCCCAGCGTGGATGCGCTGCGTTATGCCCAAAACCAACCGAAGGCAACCGAGGAGGAAACAGCGTCCACCGAAGAGCTGGCCTTCGTGAAACTCCGCTGGAAAGCGCCGACGGGAGACACCAGCGAGATGGTTTCCCTTCCGGTTGTGCGCAGTGGCCTGAGGTCCTCCTTTGAGGAGGCGAGTTCGTCGTTCCGTTTCTTCGCCGCAGTGGCGGCCTATGGGCAGAAGTTGAGGAATACGCCTTATGTGGCGGATCTCCCTTGGCAGAACATCGCTGCTTGGGCTAAACAGGCCAAGGGAAGCGATCCCGGTGGATATCGGGCGGAGTTCGTGAAATTGATCGGACGCGCTGCTCGGTTGGATCCCGCTGCCCGGAAATAGGTACCAGAGTCCCCTCTTAATCCCTGGCTGGGGTGGCTTGCCCCCGCCTCTTTTTTGCTCCTCAAGGAACCATGATGCGTTATCCTCCACCGAGTGTCGTCTCCCTTGATCAGATCCTCCCCGAGGAGCCTCTGCTCATGATGGGGGCGGGGCCGGTTCCCATTCCCGCGCGCGTTGCCGCCGCTAATTCCATCGTCATCAATCATCTGGGCGAGACCATGAATCGGGTCATCGAGCAGGTGAAGACCATGGCCAACTATGTCTTCCAGTCCCAATCCGCCCGGGTCCTCGGTGTGGCCGGACCGGCCTCCGCAGCCATGGAGATGTCCATGTGCAATCTGGTGGAGACGGGAACCCCGGTGCTCGCGGTCTGTAACGGCTATTTCAGCCGCCGCTTGGCAGAGATGGCTTTCCGCTGCGGTGCCGATGTCACCATGCTGGAAACTGGCGACACCTCGACCGCTTTCCCCGATCAGATCGAGGCTCAATTCCGGGCCAAGCGCTTCGAAATTCTGACCATCGTTCAGGGAGAGACCTCGAACACGGTGTGGAATCACTACCTTCCCGAGATCTGTGCTGTCGCTCGGAAGTACGGGTGTTTGGTGGTGGTGGATGCCGTTTGTACGCTGAGCACCATGCCCATGGATATGGACGAGTGGGGCGTCGATAGTGTCATCACCGGCGGACAGAAAGGCTTGTCTTCGATTCCCGGTGTTTCCTTGCTGTCGTTTTCCGACGCCGCTTGGCGCAGGATCCAGGAGCGGAATGCTCCCATGGCGCATTGGTGCTTGGATGCGCGGTTGGCCGATCGCTTCTGGAATCAGAAATCGTACCACTATACCGCTCCGGTGTCGGGGATCTTGGCCCTGCACGAAGCGCTGCGTCTGGTCTGCCTCGAGACTCTTCCAGCACGCTTTCATCGCCACGAAATCTGCTCCCTGGCGCTGCAAGCTGGCGTGGAAGCCATGGGGTTGGAACTGTTTATTCCCAAGGAAGCGCGTTTGAACTCGGTGGTGGGGATCAAGATCCCGACGGGAATCTCCGGCGAGGCGGTGCGCAATCACATGTCAAAAGTCTATCGTGTGGAAATCTCCGGGGCCTTCGGACTTGAAATTTTGCGCATCGGCCAGATGGGCGAGCAAAGCCGTGCCCATTCCATTTTTCGCACCCTGCACGCTTTTGGGTCGAGTCTCCAAGCGATGGGGGGAAAAGTTGACCTCCCCGCAGGAGTCGCTGCCTTGGAACGGGTATTGACGGCAGAGAGGGGAGCGTAATACCGATTGGAATGACCTCATGCGGTGAAAGAAAAGGGGGTCCGGGGCAATGGCTCCGGGCGGGGTATGGGGCGGCAGCCCCATAGAGCAGGCCAGCCCCCCAGGATGCGGAGGCTTTGCCCGCCCCTATCCCATCATCTCGGGACAAGTCCCAGAATGGTGCCGGAAGGGCGGGGCAAAGCTCTCCGCATCCTGGGGGGCTGGCCTGCTCTATGGGGCTGCCGCCCCATACCCCGCCCGGAGCCATTGCCCCGGACCCCCTTTTCTTTCATCAATGGGGGCGTTCCAAACGCTATCATGTCCGTTTTTCCCCGATCCGAGGCTCCTCGCGACGAATCAAGCGCCGGATGTTGGCGTGATGACGCAAGATCCCCATTACCGCCAACACAGCGATACCAGCGATCATGAGGGTACTGCCGCCCAGAGCCCAGGTGAAAACGGGGCTCAAGGCCAAGGCCACCAAGGCGGCCAAGGACGAGAAGCGGAACACGGCGGCCGTGAGAAGCCAGGTCACTCCCGCAGCAAGCGCCACCGGCCACGCCAACGCCAGCAGGGTTCCAAAGGTGGTGGCGACACCCTTGCCGCCCTTGAACTTAAGCCAGACAGGGAAGTTATGTCCGATGACGGCACAAATACCAGCCACCAGTCCGGCGTCCGCTCCCGAGAGCAGGTTGGCGATCACGACGGCGATGGCCCCCTTTCCGCCATCCAGGAGAAGGGTTGCCAGGGCCAAGCCCTTGCGTCCCGTCCGCAAGACGTTGGTGGCACCGATATTGCCCGAGCCCACGTGACGGATATCAACGCCGACAATCCGGGTCAGTAACAGGCCGAAGGGGACCGATCCCAGAAGATAGCCCCCGGCAGTGGCAAGGAGGCCCTCAAGCATCACGATGGAACACCGTCCGTCCATCGACCACGGTCCGCATGACCATGCCTTGGACAGGGCGTCCATCGAAAGGCGTATTTTTGGACTTGGAGCGAAATAAGCCCGGATCGACCTGCCACGCCGCCGTCGGAGAAAACAGAACCAAGTCGGCCGCGCCCCCCACCTTCAATCGTCCGGCGGGCAGACCCAGCAGATCGGCCGGAGCCGAGGTCAGAAGACGCAGAGTCTCCAACAACCCCAAATGCCGGTTGTGGAACAGCTCCAGCGTCACCGCCAGTAGGGTTTCCAGGCCGATACCGCCGAACTCCGCCTGGGCAAAGGGCTGACGCTTGGAATCCTGATCCTGGGGCGCATGGTCCGAGGCGATCACATCAATGACCCCATCGCGTAAGCCTCGAACGATGGCCTGGCGGTCGCTTTCGGAACGGAGCGGGGGAGAGAGTTTTGCAAACGTGCGGTATTCCCCCACCGCTAATTCATTCAAGGCGAAGTAGGGTGGGGCGGTGTCGCAGGTCACGGCGATTCCCCGGGCCTTGGCGCGTCGGATCACCTCGACGGATTCCGCAGTCGAGAGGTGAGCCGCGTGATAGCGGCCCCCAGTCATTTCGACAAGACGCAGGTCGCGCTCCAGCAAAATGACTTCGGCCATGGGATGGAGACCCGACAAGCCCATTCGAGTCGCCAGCTCTCCGGTGTTCATCACGCCTCCGGCGGCGAGGCTGGGGTCCTCGGGGTGCTGGATCACCATGGCGCCAAAAGTGGCGGCGTAGGACAAGGCACGCTGCATCACCCGTGCGTCACGGATAGCCCGGGTGCCGTCGGTAAAGGCCAGGGCTCCTGCTTCCTTCAGGAAGCCCATCTCCGAGACCTCCAAGCCCTCTAGCTTCTTGGTGGCGGCAGCGTAGGGGTAGATCTTGGACAAACCAATCTGGCGTGCCCTGCGTGCAACGAACTCCACCGTTGCTACCTCGTCGATCACCGGGTCGGTGTTGGGCAGGCACACCATGGAGGTAACCCCACCTGCGACGGCGGCTTCTCCTGCGGATCTTAGGGTTTCCTTGTGCTCCTCGCCGGGTTCGCGAACCTGGACCCGCATGTCCACCAGTCCGGGAGCCAAACAAAGCTCCCGACAATCCACCACCTGGATCCCCGAGGGAACGCCATCGCGGAAGAGACCAGGGCCGAAATCGGCAATCTTCTCCCCTTCCATCAAGAGAGCCCCCTTGGCATCCAGCCCCGAGGCCGGGTCCAACAGGCGAGCATTCACAAAAGCGATCGGTTCAGAGGGAGGGCGAAGAGACATTAGGGCACAACCGAAAGCGAGAGATTGCGGGTCAACAAATCCAGACAGGCCATGCGCACGGCCACGCCCATCTCGACCTGTTCGCGAATGAGGGAACGCTCCACATCGTCGGCCACGTCGGAGTCGATCTCCACCCCTCGGTTCATGGGGCCTGGGTGCATGATGACCGCATCTGGCTTGGCACGGGACAATTTTTCCGAATCCAAGCCGAAAAAGTGGAAGTACTCGCCGACAGAGGGTACGAAATTCCCCCGCATGCGCTCGTTCTGGATGCGCAACATCATCACCACGTCCACGTCCTCCAGACCTTTGCGCATGTCGTGGAAGACTTCGACCCCGAGGCGCTCCACCTGAGCGGGCATCAACGTCCGGGGACCGATCAACCGGACCCGCGCTCCCATGATGTTGAGCAAATGAATGTTGGAGCGCGCTACGCGGGAATGTAAAACATCACCGCAAATGGCCACGGTCAGGCCTTGGAGGCGTCCTTTGCGGCGGCGGATGGTCAAAGCATCGAGAAGGGCCTGGGTCGGATGCTCGTGACTGCCGTCGCCAGCATTGATCACCGCGCAATTGACCTTCTGGGAGAGCAGGTGGACCGCACCCGAATCCGGGTGGCGCACTACCAGCACATCCAAGTGCATGGCATTCAAGGTCATGGCGGTGTCGATGAGCGTCTCCCCCTTCGTCACCGACGAGGCGGAGGTCTGCATATTGATGACATCTGCCCCCAGGCGCTTGCCCGCCAGTTCGAACGAGGTCCGGGTCCGGGTGGAGTTCTCGTAGAACAGGTTAATAACCGTGCGCCCGCGTAAAAGACTGCCGCTTTTATCCCCCGACCGGTTACGGAGTACGTAGCCGTCCGCGAGATCAAGAATGGCGGAGACGTCCAGGGGATTCAGATCCTCGATCCCCAGAAGGTGACGGTGGGGAAAGGTGGAGGAGGTCATGGGGAGGCCTCTCCCTTCTCTTCTCGCTCGGTCTGTGCCCATTCGGGGGCCTTATCCGGGGTGACCGTCTGCAACGCCAGCGCGTGGAGTTCTCCCCCCATTCGTCCACCCAGCGCCGCGTAGACCATCTGATGCTGCTGAACGCGGCTTTTGCCTCGAAAGGCCTCGGAGATGACCAGCGCGGAATAGTGATCCCCATCCCCGCGCAAATCCTGAATAACGACGCGGGCATCGGGAAGGGACTCCCGGATCATGAATTCGATGTCCTTGGCTTCCATAGGCATGGAGATTCTCTCTCGTCAAGGGACGGGGGTTACAGGCTATCAACAAACTCGGTAAGATAGGGAACGTTTTTCTCGTATTTCTTGCGGTTCTCGCCAAAGTTGGTCAATAACTTCCGCATGTACTCGGTGTCGAGCAAGGGGCAGGCGAAATACAGCCGGATCGCCAGAAAATCCCCCATCCCCATGGGAAGGCTATCGAACCAGCTCAGGAATAAATCACGCAAAGCACCCTCGCGCGCTTGGGGCGTTCCTTTAGGAGGATCGAATTCCTGCTCGTAAGCCTGCATCAACCCGCGCTCCATATCCGACATGGCCGAGGAGGACAGATGAATGATGCTTTGGAGCAGCATGACATCCCGGTCGGTCGGACGGCTGTACCCCAAACTCCGTGCGTCCTTGCACAGAGGGGTCAGCGGATTTTCCGCCGGATTGAGCGTCATATCCTTCAGGCCAGCGCGAATCTTGTTCCAGTAGTTATCCCAGGTGAACAAGACCGGGTTTTTGCGAATATCCATGGCCATAATCTCGTCCAACTTCTCACCCCCAACGCTGTTCCAGTTGTACGTCATGGAAAGCAGCTGAATGTGGCGGGTGGCGCGGAGCACAGGAAAAATATGCGTGCGCAACATCAACTCGAAACTGGACGGAAAGTGCGGGGAAACGAGAAAAGGAAGCTGGATGGTTCGTGTCGTCTCCTCCACGCCCCAGGGCTGGAGATTCTTGCGGATGCGTTGACACACCACACTATCAAAAAGCGAGTCAAACGTAACAAACTGCGGCTTCTCTGGGACCAGAATTGGCTCTGGCTCGACGGGGAGGGGGGCGGGTTTTTCTTCCGGCTCTGGCGCTTCAGCGGCGGCAAAACGTCCCGCCAAAGCCGTCAGAACCGCTGCGTCTTCCGCCCGCTGGGCATCGCTGCCTTTCGGAACCAAAGGCTCGAACCCATGGAGGCGCGCTTCCTCCAGTAGCATCGGATCAAGACGTTCCATCGCTTGGCCGACAATAACATCGAAGATGCTCTTCAACTCGTCGGCGCTGGCCCACTTGGTGCTCTCAGGGTTAGCAATGGTCATGCGACGAACAAGCAGTGTACGGGGAACATCAAGCTGGTTGGTCGCGGACACAAGTTGGGAAACTTTCTCGCCAAACGTCTTAGGGTTGCCTTCTGACTTTGTCATCCTATTCCCTAGTAAAGCTTGTAGAGGCCTTTTGCCACGACAAAACAGAATGATAAAGATCGACCGTATCATCACTCTAGGAAAATAGCGAAATAGCTCGTTGGGGGCAATAAGGTAATCGCGTTGGGGAGGAAAGGGGTCAAGGGGCCCTGCCCCTTGCTGGGGTGTCGGGGGCAGCGCCCCTGACGAGGCGTAAGCCAGGCAGCCTATCCATCCGACCAACCCCACCATCCCTACCCTGATGTATCAGGGTAGGGATGGTGGGGTTGGTCGGATGGATAGGCTGCCTGGCTTACGCCTCGTCAGGGGCGCTGCCCCCGACACCCCAGCAAGGGGCAGGGCCCCTTGACCCCTTTCCTCCCCAACGCGA
>JAVBJO010000185.1:0-10238 GCA_031546925.1 Rhodospirillaceae bacterium | reverse complement strand
ACAAAAACCCCCCGAGACAATCGGGGGGTTTTTGTTGGGGGGTCGGGGTGGTTGGGCTGGATGGGCTTACGCCCTGGTCAGGGGCCGCCGCCCCCGACACCCCCGCAAGGGGCCGAAGCCCCTTGACCCCCTCAGAAGGGCCACTTGGGCCACTTCACCCCCCTCAGATCCATCCCCACCGCCCAGCCTACGGCCAGGAGGATGATCCCAACCACGATCATCTCCATCACCGACCCGGTCCGACATATCCCCAGAGAAAAGCGGTATTTGATGGGCCACAACAAGGGTACTCCCGATGGCGTCAGCCCATCCGCAGCAAGATGAGACAAATATCCGACAGCGAGGGGAGCCGCGATGGACCCCGCGCCTTTTTCCGCCAGGAACAGCAACATGGCGGCAACCGCGAGCAGCGAGTGGGTAACCCCCCGATGCCCGACCACAGCACTGATACCCACGGAGATGATCCCTAATTTTCGTCCAGCCCAAGATCCGGGATGGTCGATATCGGGAAGAAGGGCTCCCAGAGTTGCGGCAGCCAAGGCTTGAGGATCAACAATTGGCACACCAGAATATTTTGCGAAGACCGCCCACGAGGCGGCTCCGATCAGAACATGGGACATCGCCATCATGACAGGTTGTTTTTGCTCCAAATGAGGGATATCTCGGTGGGCTTTTTACCCTCGAATTTAGATGGCCAAGCTCGCGTCGGTCAGATCGGCGAAGGGCTGGTAGCGTCCTTCCCCGGCTTTTTTGGCGGCATACATAGCAAGGTCAGAATGAACGATCAGTTCATCCGCGGTGATTCCATCATGGGGGTATAAAGCAACCCCAATACTAGCGGTGACTTCAATCTGTTTTCCACCGAAGGGGATCGGTGCGGAAATTGCGAGAAGCAGGCGATCCAGGATCAATTGACACCCTTCATTGCCTTGGATGTCTTGGAGCACGATAATGAATTCATCCCCTCCGATTCGGGACACAACATCCCCGGTTCGGACGGTGGCCTCGCAACGGCGAGCGACCTCCACGAGAACAAAGTCCCCAGCCTCATGGCCAAGGCTATCGTTGACGGGCTTGAATCCATCAAGGTCCAAATAGCAAATAGCAACCATCTTTCCGCTGCTGCTGGCCGCGACGAGCGTATCGTCGAGTCGCTCCAGAAGCAATCTTCGATTCGGAAGGTTGGTCAGAGGATCGAAATATGCCGTCCGTTCCAGTTTGCGCTTATTGACTCTCAGTTCGATAAAAAGCTGGGCCAGATAAGCAAAAAGGCAGCTAAAAAGAAGTCCCAATCCCAGACTAATGATGAAATTTGTGGATAGGCCCCACCCATTTCTTGGTGCAACACTCAGAGTCCAGGTGACATTTGGGAGAGAAATGCTTCGGTTTACAGGATCAAGCAGAGGCAAGGAAGAACTCGAGTCAATAATTTGCTTTGCCCCTGTATCGGGATGGATTCTCCAGACTTCATAGTCAATCCCAGCTTCCAACAGTTCACGCAGGCCCGCCAGTTCGATGAGTCGAGGCACCTGAATACTAACTGTCGTGAATCCCCAAATTTTGGGTTGCTCCTCGGGGACATCCAAGAAGACGGGGAGGGTTCCCGTGAATCCCGTCCCCCCCGACACCAGGAGGAATGGCCCCACAAGGGACAGCGTCTTGTTGTCGCGAGCCTGAGGCAACTCACGACTGTACCGGGGATCCGTAAGGAGGTTGCGACCAATCACACCGTCACGGGTGCTCGGTGGAACCACATCGCTAATGATCCCGTCTGGAAGAAGAGCAACCGCACTTGCACCGGGATAAAATTGCAGGAGATCCGCCGCCATAATCTGAAAATTGGGAGGAATCCCGCCGCGTTGCCGGATCAACGCCGCTATGGCATAAGTAATGGACAGAGATCGTTCCACGTGTTGCGCGGTCATTTCGGCGTATTTACTGCCTATTTCCGAAACTTCGGCGCGTCGAACACGGACATCTTCCTGCTCCAAATAAAACGAGAAGAGCATGGATAAAAAGGCGGTGATCAAAAAAACTGCAACGGAAACAGCTTTTGATCGCAGAGCACGCGGTTCGGCAAAACGAATCATTTCTGGTCGTTTTTCTCACAAGACACCACGTACCCCCCTTCTGTAGCGTACTCCCGCCATGCCCTGCCAGGATAATCCAGAAGACTCAAAATGACACGCAAATTTATAGGGCGGCGAGAGCCTTTCCCTGCCTTTCGACAAGGGCGGCCGACCGTCAAAGGCATTACCCCCTTGGAAAGCCGCCTCCAAATGGAAGGCAGAGCATTTTTCCTGTCTTTTGGTCGATACCCATGGTATAACAACCCGTCCGTCGAGGTAAGTCGAGGCTCCCCAATCCTGGGTCTCGCTGGGTGAGAATTTTCGATGGATCCGCGCCAGAAAAGGCCGATTGGCAATTCACCGCCTCCCTGCGATACGGGTACGCAACTTCAAGAGCCGTTCCTTCGTGGGAGCCGTTCATGCGCCCCATGAGCGGAGAGGAGGGGATAGCTTCCAAAGGTTTAAAGTGTTCCCGTGGGGGTTTCTGAAGAGACGGCCAAAAACCGAATCTGCCAAGGATGTTGTGTAAATGTCGAGTGTTTCTTTCGCCAAAGGTGATTACGTCGTTTATCCGACTCATGGCGTCGGGCAAGTGATTTCCATCGAAAATCAGGAAATCGGCGGCACACCGCTGCAACTTTTTGTCATCACATTTGATCGTGATCGCATGACTCTGCGCGTTCCGGTTGCCAAGGCAACCAAGTCCGGTCTACGCAAGCTGTCGTCTGGTCCAGTTATGGAAACGGCGCTGTCCACTTTGCGGGGACGGGCGCGCGTCAAGCGGACCATGTGGTCACGGCGGGCCCTGGAATATGAAGCGAAAATCAACTCTGGCGATCCCGTTTCCATCGCCGAGGTGGTTCGCGACCTTCACCGCAATGCCAGCCAGCCCGACCAGTCTTATAGCGAACGCCAGATTTACGAGTCCGCCTTGGAGCGCCTCGCGGCTGAATTGGCCGCCGTGGAAAGCATCAATACGCAAGAGGCAACGCAAAAACTCGCCAAATTGCTGGATGCCGCCTAAGCGCAATTTTCCTGCGCTCAAGACCTGAGAGTTGCGCTAAGGGGGGCTATCGTAACGTGTTGGAAATCAAAGTTCTCGCCACCCTGCGCGGCTCGGGTCGGATTTGGGCGATTTCCGCCATCCACGGCGAAGCGGAGCGGTTGCGCAATGCCCATCGCCGCCTGGCCACCGAGATCGTTCCCGGCGATCAACTGATCTACCTGGGCAACTACTTCGGTCATGGATCGATGGTGCGCGAGACCGTTGACGAATTGTTGCTGTTCCGCCGGGCCTTTTTGGCACGCCTCGGGGTGGAGGTGGACGACATCGTTTACCTCCGCGGTGCACAGGAAGAAATGTGGCAGAAGCTACTCCAATTGCAATTTGCCCATAATCCCGCCGATGTGTTGCGCTGGATGGTGGGGAATGGGGTTGCCTCGACGATTGCCGCCTATGATGGCAACCTGGACGAGGGCTATGCCTCGACCCGGGATGGGATCCTCGCGTTGACCCGGTGGACCGGGCAATTGCGCCAGAATATGCGGGCACGGGACGGGCATACCGCCCTGATGAGCGCCCTCAAGCACGCCGCTTTCACCGATGATGACGGTCTTTTGTTTGTCCATGCGGGGGTGAACCCGGCGTTGCCTCTTGCGGCTCAGGGGGACTCGTTCTGGTGGGGCGGGGCCGAGCTGGATGCCTTAACCGAGAGTTATTCTGGCTTCCGCTTGGTGATCCGAGGATCGGATCCGCGCAATCGGACGATCCGCGCGACGTCCTTCTCCCTTACGCTTGATGGGGGATGTGGGTTTGGCGGGACGTTGGGTGTTGCTTGTTTTGGGCCGGATGGGCAGATCCTGGGGACGTTGTCTCCCTAAGGCAAAGCCACGCCCTTTCAGCCGCACAATAAAATCGTGCGCGGACGGTCATTCTCATCGGGATTAGGACTCATCGGGATTAGGACTCATCGGTCTTAAGAGGTGAGGAATCGTTTGTCGGTTCCCTCCAGCACCAAGGCCGTCAGACGATCCGTACGATAAGCGCCCGTATCAATGCCGATGCGATAGGATCGCACCTCTGGCTTCAGACATTGGGAATGTCCGTGAACGATGACTTTCTCCAAAATTTCACCATCCCAGAACAGAAAATCGTCCCGAATCCAGAGAAGATCCGAGGTGTCTTGCTCGGCTAAAGCGACTCCAGGCCGGACTCCGGCGTGGACGAAGAAATAGTCTCCCAGCGTGTAACTCAAGGGCAGCCGAACGAGGAAGCGCAGATGCTTGGGCGGAAGCGCTTGAGCAAACTCTTTGCGGAGCCAAAGCCGGTTATTGGTGTAGCGATGAGCGTCCTCCCCCAGGTAGGAGACGACAGTCGCCACCCCGCCATTGATGCACCACGCCTTCCCTGAGTTCGCGCCTTCGACAAATTCGAGCATCGCCTGTTCGTGGTTTCCGCGCAGACAGATCCAGGAGGCCTCGCGCAGGGGGCCGTCCGCGGGGGGGCCGGCCATCAGCCGCTCGATCACGCCTCGAGAGGACGGTCCGCGATCAATATAGTCCCCGAGAAACAGGAGGGTAAGCGCTCTCGAGGCCCCTTCAGCATCCTGGGCGATGAGACCGAGCAAGCGCTCCAAAAGATCCAAGCGACCATGGATATCCCCCACCGCATAAACGCGGCACCCCGGAGGAAGGGCCGGAGGAAGGGCCGGAGGACGAGAGAGGACTCCAGAGGACAACATGGTGCTCCATCTTTCACGGAAGGGAGGCGTTCTTTAGAGTGTACCGCGCGAGGACGTGAACCGGCACGGAGAAAACGAGGGAGCCGCTGGGGCAGAAGGGAGGATGGCGCTTTACTTCGGCCTGGTCCTCCTTGAAAATTCTCTTCCCGAGCTTTGAAGCTCTTGGCGGGGGAGGTCCTCTGTGCTCGTTTCTTTTGCAGCCCTTTTATTTTGCCAACTTTTAGGGGAAATTATCGTTAGGGCGCTTGCTCTTCCGGTTCCTGGCCCCGTCGTTGGGATGCTCCTGTTGTTCTCGGTTTTGCTGATTCGAGGGCGCGTGTCGGCGGAGCTGGAGCGCACCTCCACCACCTTGTTGTCACATCTTTCCTTACTGTTCGTCCCGGCAGGCGTGGGGGTAATCGTGTACCTTGATGTGTTGGCGATGGAGTGGCTCCCCATCCTGGTTGCTCTGGTGGTAGGAACGGCTGCGCCAATTGTTGTGGTGGGTTTGGTTCTGAAAGTGATGATTCGAGACCAGGATACACAACCATGACCGAGACACAAAATATCGAGGCCATCTGGACCTACCTAACCACCACGCCCCTGACGGGATTAACGGTGACGGTGGGAGCCTATGTCGTGTCTCATTGGATCTGGCGTCGAGCAAAGATGACGCCATTGCTGAATCCCGTTCTTCTCTCCATTATTTTCATTGGCATCTTTCTAAGGTTTGGCCACATTGAATATCGAGACTACTTCGATGGGGCAAAATTCATTCACTTTCTCTTAGGCCCGGCCACGGTTGCTCTGGCGATCCCCCTTTATCGTCAGGTGAGAAGCGTGATTCGGCTTCTCCCCGCTTTGGGCGTAGCGCTCCTGGCGGGAGCCGTCACAGCAGCAGTGAGTGCGGTGGGGATTGCCCGAGTTTTGGGAGCCTCCCGGGAGACGGTGCTCTCCCTCGCACCCAAATCGGCGACAACGCCCATCGCCATGGGGGTTGCTGAACGGATTGGTGGATTGCCTTCCCTGACGGCGGTGTTCGTCATTTTGACGGGAATCGTCGGCTCGATCCTGGGGCTGGCGGTCCTCAAATGGGTCCGAGTCACCGACGATCGTGCCCGAGGCTTCGCCTTGGGCGTAGCCGCCCACGGTGTTGGAACGGCTCGGGCCATCCAGGTAGGAGAAACCGCGGGAGCCTTCGCCGGATTGGGCATGAGCGCCTGCGGAGTCGCCACCGCCCTATTGGTTCCCCTGTTGATGAAGGTGCTTTAGGGCGTGTTGGGCTTTGAGCCTTGATCCCCGAGAAGTCTCGGACCCTTGACCCTTTAGCGCTGCCTCGCTATGCTACGCGCCCCGATCATGGAGCCTCCCGTGACCCAAAAATCAGACGATGCTGCCGCTGACCTCCTTATTAAGGAAGTTGACGAGGAACTCCGGCAAGACCAAATGCTCCAGCTGTGGAAACGTCATGGGACTTCGATCCTTGGCGGATTCGTCGCTGTGATCCTTGTGGTTGCGGGCCTCACGGCCTGGAACGCGTGGGGTGATCGCAAGCGTGAGCAATCCAGTTTGAGTTTCACCGAGGCCGCCCGGGCGGCGGAGCAGGGGAAGCTGGAACAAGCGGCAGAGCTTTTTGGTCGCCTTTCGACCGAGGGCGCTTCAGGCTATCGTCTCCTTTCGGTTCTGAAGTTGGCGGACATCAAGCAGCGTCAGGGTGCTCTGCCCGAGGCGATCACGCTTTATGATCGGGTGGCCGTGGACCCTGGGGCCAACGGCGAGATCCAGAGCTTCGCCCTGTTGAAAGCGGCGTATCTCAAGGTTGACACGGCCGAACCAGAGGGGTTGGAGCGGCAAGTTTCCCCCTTGGCGATCGAGTCGAGCCCATGGCGCTATTCCGCGCGGGAAGTGTTGGCGCTGCTGGCCTTAAAGCGGGGCGACAAGGCGAAGGCGATCGAGTTCTTCCAGAAAATCGCCACGGACGAGAGTGCTCCACCCTCAACGCGGGAGCGGGCTTCCAACATGACGTCCGCTCTTGGGGGGTGAGATACCGCGAGGGGCTCCCCCCTTTTGAGGAGGGAGCCGATGCGGAAAAAACTTATCCGAGGATGTGGTAGCCGCCGTCGATGAACAGGGTTGTTCCTGTCACCGACTTGGCGAGATCGCTGACCATGTAGGCCGCGAAGGATCCGCAATCGTCCGTGGTGGCGAGATGTCCGGTCGGGGCCTTATTCGCGGCATCGTCCATCAGCTCGTCGAAGTGAGAGATCCCCGAAGCGGCGCGGGTTTTCAGCGGTCCGGGAGAGAGGGCAACCACCCGGATGCCCTTGCTGCCCAATTCTGCGGCCATGTATTTGGTGGCGCTTTCCAGGGCGGCCTTGACCGGTCCCATGACGCCGTAATGCTCGACGACTTTGCGACCACCGTAGAAGGAGACGGTAAGCAAGGCACCGCCATCGGTCATGAGCGGCTCGGCCAGGTGGCCCATGCGCATGAAGGAGTGACAGGAAATATCCATGGCGAGGCTAAAGCCCTCGCGGGAGCAATCCGTCACCCGCCCATGGAGATCATCGCGGTTAGCAAAGGCAATGGAGTGAATGACAAAATCAAGTTTTCCCCACTTATCTTTAATGGTATCAAAAACGCCCTTCAGTTCTGCGTCGTTTTGCACGTCGCAGGGAAGAATAATCTCGGAATCGAGCCCCTCGGCCAGGGGTCGGACGTATTTTTCGGATTTTTCGTTCAGGTAGGTGATGGCCAGTTCCGCGCCATAGGCCCGGCAATGCTTGGCGCAGCCATAGGCAATGCTTTGGTCGTTGGCGATGCCGACGACCAAGCCCTTCTTGCCGGTAAGGTCGAGGGTTTTGACCGCTTTATAGGGTTTTTGCTCGTTGCTCATGAAGGTTCTCCTGTTTGACGCATCTTGCTGCACCGCAACGTATGAGCCCGAGGACGCAACGGCAAGGCGATTCTTCATGTGATGGAGAAACTCTTCATGTGACGGAGAAACTGCCTCTGAATTGATGGCGATTGCATTGAAGAGCGGGCATGATCACAATCGCTTCCTCTCGCGGAAGAGGCTCACCATGGACGAGGCGCGAATGACGGTTCTTTCTCCTTTGGTTGGTATCATCATGGGCAGTCAATCCGACTGGGAAACCATGCGTCATACCGCGCAGGCGCTTTCTGAACTGAAGGTTGCCTATGAGACCCGCGTGGTCTCGGCCCATCGCACGCCAGAGCGCTTGACCCAATATGCCACCTCCGCCAAGGCGCGAGGCTTGAAGGTCATCATCGCCGGAGCCGGGGGAGCGGCCCATTTGCCCGGAATGACCGCCGCGATGACGCCGCTGCCGGTGTTGGGCGTCCCGGTGGAAAGTCATGCGTTGAAGGGGGTGGATTCCTTGTATTCCATCGTCCAGATGCCGGGTGGAATCCCCGTGGCGACCCTGGCCATCGGCAAAGCCGGCGCCATCAATGCCGGTTTGTTGGCGGCGGCCATTCTCGGTCTTGGGGATGGGGATCTGGCCGCGCGTCTCGAGGCCTGGCGGCAACGCCAAACCGAGGCGGTGGCCGAATGGCCCGTGGATACCAGCGGATTGGATTTGGTGCGATGATCGGTCCTGGGAGCACGCTTGGCATCGTGGGAGGTGGTCAATTGGGACGCATGGCGGCGCTGGCCGCCGCTCGGTTGGGCTTGCGCGTCCACATCTTCTGTCCCGAGTCCGACAGTCCTGCCGCGCAAGTTTCTGCGAGCGTCACGGTGGCAGGATATGACGATTTGGCGGCCTTGGAGGCCTTTGCTCGCGCCGCGGACGTGGTGAGCTTCGAATTCGAGAACATCCCCAGCGAAAGTGTCCGCGCCCTCGCAGAGCACGTTCCCGTCCGGCCCTCCTGGCGGGTGCTGGAGGTGGCCCAAGATCGCATCCTGGAAAAGCGCTTCTTCAACCACCTGGGTTTGGAGACCGCGCCCTGGGCCGAGGTTCACGATAAGGAGGACCTGAAGGACGCCGTGCGACGCATCGGCGTTCCCAGTGTTCTGAAAACCACGCGCCTGGGCTACGACGGGAAAGGGCAGGTCAAGATTCTCCCTGACACCGACTTGGCGCAAGCCTGGAGCGCCCTGGGAACGGGCTCCCCAGTGGGGATTTTGGAGGGTTTCATCGCCTTCGTTGGCGAGATTTCGGTGATCGTCGCGCGGGGGAGCGATGGGCAGATGGCAACCTTTGATCCCAGTTGGAATGTCCATCGCCACCATATTCTCGATACCAGTATCCTCCCCGCGCCCCTGCCCGAGACCGTGCTGGACTCTGCCCGGCGGGCGGCGGAGACCATCGCTGGGGCGCTCGATTTGGTTGGCCTTTTGGCGGTGGAGATGTTCGTCACCCAAGAGGGCACGTTGCTCATTAACGAAATGGCGCCGCGGCCCCATAATTCGGGCCACTGGACCATGGATGCCTGCGCCATTGATCAGTTTGAGCAATTCGTCCGCGCCGTTTGTGGCTTGCCTCTGGGAAGTGCTGAGCGGCATTCGGATGCTGTCATGACCAATCTCATCGGCGACGATGTGGACCGATGGGCGGAGATCCTCGCGGAGCCGGGGGCGTGCCTCCACCTCTATGGGAAAAGTGAAGCGCGGGAAGGACGAAAAATGGGCCATGTCACACGACTCTCTCCCTTATCCTCGGTAAAAAAATAGCACCTCTCCTCCTGTTCCTTATTTTCTTAGGAGTTTCTGATGTCTGTCATGCCTGATACTTGGATTCGCGATATGGCCTCACGCCATGGCATGATCGAGCCTTTTACCGAAAAGCTCCAACGGGAGGGCGTGATTTCCTACGGATTGTCCTCGTATGGATATGATGCCCGGGTGGCGTCAGAGTTCAAGATCTTCACCAATGTGGATTCCGCCGTGGTGGACCCCAAGGAGTTCTCGGAAAAGAGCTTCGTGGATCGCAGGACGGACGTTTGTGTCATTCCGCCCAATTCGTTTGCCTTGGCTCGGACGGTGGAGTACTTCCGCATTCCCCGGGATGTTTTGGTGATCTGCTTGGGAAAATCGACCTATGCTCGCTGTGGGATTATCGTCAATGTGACACCCCTGGAGCCGGAATGGGAAGGGCATGTGACCTTAGAGTTCTCCAACACCACCCCCCTCCCGGCGAAAATTTACGCCAACGAGGGAGCCTGCCAATTCATTTTCCTGCGCGGCGATTCCGTCTGCGAGACCTCTTACGGGGACCGATCGGGGAAATATCAAGGGCAACGGGGGGTGACGCTCCCTCGGCTCTGAGAATTGACACGCTCCTCCTTGATGAAAGAAAAGGGGGTCCGGGGCATCGCCTCGGGCGGGGCAGGGGGCGGCAGCCCCGGCGCAAGCCAATCCCCCCATCCCCCCCGACCCCCCAACAAAAAACCCCCGATTGTTTCGGGGGTTTTTTGTTGGGGGGTC
>JAVBJO010000069.1:0-17912 GCA_031546925.1 Rhodospirillaceae bacterium | reverse complement strand
AACAAAAAACCCCCGAAACAATCGGGGGTTTTTTGTTGGGGGGTCGGGGGGGATGAGCCGTTTGGCTTGCGCCGGGGCTGCCGCCCCAAACCCCGCTTAGGGCGCGATGCCCGGACCCCCTTCTCTTTCATCGCAAGAGGCGCACTCCAAGCGCTATTCGTCCCCGAAGCTCGCCGACCGCGTGTCCTCCTGCACAAACCCCCCTTGCATCTTCAAAAATGCCTCCGCCGTCAAAATAGCATCCAGCAACGCCCCATGATGCTGAAACCGATCCGACCGATCAATCCACAACCGATCACACAAGACATCCAAGGATCCCGGCGCACCGGGAAAAAATCGGCGCGAAAGCTGCTGGGTACAAACGAAATCACTTTCGCCAAAAACGATCTCGTCGAAGCCGCACCGCCCCACCCGAGCGTACTCGAAATTGAGGAACTCGATTTCATTGCGTGCGCCGTGTGCGAGGAAAGGGTCTTCACCGATAAAGGTCTCGAAGTCGTCGAGCACGTCCCGGAAGGGCGGGGCGTTCTTCAGGTCTGCGGGCGTGATTCCGTGGACGCCGATAGAGCCTCGGGAGATGGGGCCGTTGGGTTGAATGCGTCGCTCCCAGGTCTCGCCGGTTTTCCAGGTTTCCCCGTCACGCAGAAGCTCCACGCAGCCGAGTTCGATGATAAGCCCCGGAGGCTTTAAACCCTTCGGCATTCGTTTGAGATCCGCAAGGGATGGGAGACGAAAACCAGTGGTCTCCGCGTCGATGGCAATAAGGCGGCGGGTGTCCGCAAGATCGTCCAGTGTGAGCATGATGAGCCTCCTTAGGGTCATTCTGGCACGTTTTGGAGGGGAGCGCCAAAGGGGAAGGGAGGAACGAACGCTCTCGGCGAAACGAGTCTACCTCATTTGTGTATGCTCTCGGGACTGGCATTCTCCCCCAAACGGCGGTATAGGCTATATCTATGCATCGTTTTGCCAACCCCGCCCGCTTCATGCGGATTGCCACCCATGTCCTCCCCTGGGCCGCCCTTGTCGCCGTTCTGACGATTGGCGCTGGGCTTTGGTTCGGATTGGTCGACTCGCCGCCGGATTACCAACAGGGCGAGTCCGTCAGGATCATGTATGTTCATGTTCCTGCGGCCTGGATGGGCTTGTTCTGCTATGTCGCCATGGCGATTTGTTCCGCGATGGCGTGGATTTGGAAGCATCCCCTGGCAGATATTCTCGCCCGAGCCACCGCGCCCGTTGGAGCAGGCTTCACGCTGATTTGCTTGGTGACGGGGGCCTTGTGGGGCAAGCCCATGTGGGGAACCTGGTGGGTGTGGGATGCTCGGCTGACCAGTATGCTGCTGCTGTTGTTCCTCTATCTCGGCTACATGGCCCTGGTCGATGCCTTCGACGATCCAGAACGGGGACAAGCCGCCGCGCGCGTCATTGCCCTGGTCGGCGTCATCAATATTCCCATCATCAAGTACTCGGTCGATTGGTGGAGCACCCTGCATGCCCCTGCGGCCGTACTGAAAATGGGGGGGCCTTCCATCAGTAGTTCCATGTTGCTGCCCCTGTTCTTGATGGCGATTGGCTTTCACGCCTATTGGGTGGTGGTGTTGATCCTGCGCGCCCGCGCCGAGATTGCTGCCGCGAAACTCCGAGCAGGGCGCATCATCCAAATTTACAGCGCCGCCAGCCAGGGAGAATGATCCTTATGGACTCGTTTCTTGCGTTTCTCCAGATGGGTGGCCGAGGCCTGTTTATTTGGTCGTCCTATGGAATCACCGTGGTGGTGATGGCGGGCGTATTGCTGGCCTCGATTCGTGCTGCACGGGTGCGCGAGGCAGAGCTGCAAGTGTTGCGCGCAGGCCGCCCCAGTCGAGCCCCTCAATCTTCCTCAGGGCAGGAGAACCTCCCGTCGTGACCAGGAAAAGTCGTCGTATGATTTTGGTTGCCGCTCTTGTCCTTTCGGTGGGAACGGCGGTGGGGTTGACGTTGTTTGCCCTCCAGGAAAAAATCTCCCTCTTTGCGAGCCCGTCTGAAATCCTCTCGGGGGCCATTCCCACCGGAGGCCTCCTTCGTTTGGGCGGTTTGGTGGAAGATGGGAGCATCATCAAGAACGGGCCGGAGGTCAGATTCAGGGTCTCCGATGGCCAAAGCGCCATTGCGGTGAGCTATTCCGGCTTGCTCCCCGATCTCTTCCGGGAGGGCCAAGGGGTGGTGACCATTGGCAGGCTTAATCCCGATGGAACCTTCCGGGCCGAGGACGTCCTCGCCAAGCATGACGAGAATTACATGCCCAAGGAAGTAGCCGATTCGCTCAAGAAAACGGGCCACTGGCGCGAGCAGAAATAACCTCCGGCCGCACGAGTCGAAAACCCGAGAGCTTCAGGCTTCAAGGACACCTTTATGATCACCGAGATTGGCCACTTCTCCCTTATCCTCGCCCTTGCTGTCGCTCTCCTTCAGGCGACGATCCCCTTGATTGGGGCACAGACCAACAATGGTCTCTGGATGCGTTTTTCATCGCCGGCTTCCATAGCGCAAGCGCTTCTGGTGGGCATTGCGTTCGGTGCCCTGACCCACGCTTACGTGGTGTCGGACTTTTCGGTGCTGAATGTAGTGGAAAACAGCCACAGTTTGAAGCCCATGCTCTATAAAGTCGCCGGGGTTTGGGGCAATCATGAGGGCTCCTTGCTCTTGTGGATCTTCATCCTGGCGATTTTCGGCCTGGCCGTTACTTTGTTTGGCGGTGGTTTGCCTCCGGGATTGCGGGCGCGGGCGCTCGCGGTGCAGGCCATGATCACGGTTGGATTCCTGCTGTTCATCCTGCTGACCTCCAACCCCTTCATGCGCTTGGATCAGGTGCCCATGGACGGGAATGGGCTTAATCCTCTCCTCCAGGATCCGGGGTTGGCATTCCACCCGCCGTTCCTCTATCTGGGGTATGTGGGATTCTCCATGGCGTTTTCGTTCGCCATCGCCGCCCTGATCGAGGGCAAGGTCGATGCCGCTTGGGCGCGGTGGGTGCGGCCTTGGACCTTGGCCGCGTGGGTGTTTCTCACCTGCGGCATCGTGTTGGGCTCATGGTGGGCCTATTACGAATTGGGATGGGGCGGCTGGTGGTACTGGGATCCGGTGGAAAACGCCTCCTTCATGCCTTGGCTGGCGGGAACCGCGTTGTTGCACTCGGCGGTAGTGGTGGAAAAGCGCGACGCGCTGAAAAGCTGGACCGTGCTGCTCGCCATCGTCGCATTCGGGTTCTCGATTTTAGGGACGTTTTTGGTGCGCTCGGGGGTGATCACCTCGGTTCACGCCTTTGCCTCCGATCCCAAGCGCGGTATTTTCATCCTGATCTTGCTGGTGGTTACCATTGGCGGGTCGCTGATCCTCTATGCCGTGCGCGCCCCCGCTCTGAAGGGCGGCGGCTTGTTCGCGCCCGTCTCGCGCGAGGGCTCGTTGCTGCTCAACAATGTGTTGATGGCGACGGGAGCCGGCACCGTCCTGTTGGGGACCCTCTATCCCCTGTTTGCCGAGGCGCTGAATTTGGGGAAAGTCTCGGTGGGAGCGCCGTTTTTCAACGCGGTTTTCGTGCCCCTGATGATGCCCATGGTTGTCGCCATGGCCCTTGGTCCGCTCCTTTCGTGGAAGCGCGGCGGCCTCAAGAAAGTCTCGGTGCCGATTCTGGTTATGCTGGTGGCGGCTCTGGCGGCCATGGGGGCGACGTGGGTTCTCCAAGGCGGTGGTGCGGCCCCCTGGTGGGCCGCTGTCGGAATGGGGCTGGCAACTTGGCTGCTGGTGGGAACCCTGGTGGAGTGGACACAGCGAATCGGTTGGTTTCGTGCCCCCTTGGGGGTGAGCGCGCGCCGGGCTCTGCACATGCCGCGCTCAGCGTGGGGGATGAGCCTGGCCCATATTGGATTGGCGCTGTTCATCGCCGGAGCGACGGCCTCCTCCGCCTGGAAGTCCGAGTCGATCCAAAGTCAGAAAATCGGCGAAAGCGTCACCGTTGCCGGCTACACCTTCACCCTGGAGCGGGCGGGGATTGTGGACGGCCCCAACTATAAGGCTCTGCGGGGGGAGTTGAAGGTTACCACCTCGGACGGGGTGGTATTCGCCACCATGGCCCCAGAGAAACGTCAGTACGATACCTCGCGCAATCCCACCACCGAGGCGGCGATTGTCAGCACCTTTCTAGGCGATCTTTACGCCGTGGTGGGTGATCCCGACGCTGGGGGCGGGTACGTGACTCGGCTGCACTTCAACCCGTTGGTGCCGTGGATGTGGGCGGGTGCCCTGGCCTTGGTGTTGGGCGGGTTGATTTCTCTCTCGGACCGGCGTCACCGGGTGGGAGCCCCCATCAAGGCGTCCCTTGCCGTGGGAGGGAGATAACCACCATGGCACGTCTGCTGATCCTTCTGATGGAATTCATCGTGCGGTATCGGGCCATTCCCTTGGCCCTCTTTCTCGTCCTGTCGGGGTTTTTTCTTTACCAGCTTAAATGGGGTTCCGACCCGCGCCTGTTGCCCTCGGTGTTGATCAATCGTCCCGCGCCGGAGATGGCGTTGGCTCCCTTACCGGGGCGAGGCGAGGACACGGGGCTCGTCACCGCCGATCTGAAGGGCAAAGGGGTGAGCTTGGTCAATGTGTTCGGCTCTTGGTGTATCGCCTGCGTGGAAGAGCATCCCCATCTGATGGAGATCAAGGCAACGGGCGTGGTGCCGATTCACGGCATCGACTGGCGCGATGATCCCGAGAAAGGTGCCCAATGGCTGCGCCGGCATGGCGATCCTTACGCTCGGGTGGGCATGGATCCGCCACCCAGTCGCACCGCCGTGGATTTTGGCGTTACGGGCGCTCCCGAGACCTTCGTGGTCGATAACCAGGGCATCATTCGCTACAAACACATCGGCCCCGTCACCATGAAGGTGTGGAAAACCACCCTCCTGCCCATCATTCAGGAGTTGCAGAAATGAGGATGCACCGACTCTTTCTGCTCGCCGTGCTGGGGATGCTGCTGGGAGGGACGGCGTTTGCGGCGGACCCGGCGGAAATGCTGAAGGATCCTCTCTTGGAACGCCGCGCCGAGGAGATTGGCCAAGGCCTGCGCTGTGTCGTCTGCCAAGGCGAATCCATCGAGGCCTCCAATGCTGATCTCGCCCGAGACCTCCGCGTCATCGTGCGCGAGCGCATTACCAAAGGCGAAACCAACGAGCAAGTGGTGCAATTCGTGGTGGATCGCTATGGAGACTTCGTTCTGCTGAAACCTCCGTTCAAAATCACCACCTTGGCGCTCTGGTTGGGACCGTTTGCCCTGCTGTTGCTGGGCCTTGGGGCCGCCGTGCAGTTCTACCGCCGTCGCGAAACGAGTGCGACACCTCCCCTCTCGGCTGAGGAAACCCATCGGCTGGAAGCTCTCCTGAAGGAGCGCACGCCATGATTTGGGGAATTTTCGCCGCTCTGGCGTGTGGCGTGATGCTGCTTCTGATGCTGCCGCTGTTCCGGGGGAGAGATCTCAAGGAGATGGCTCCGACGCGCGGCGATTACGACGTTCTGGTCTACAAAGACCAGTTGCACGAACTGGAGCGCGATGTCGAACGCGGACTCTTGATGCCCGAACAGGCGCAGTCGGCTCGGCTCGAGATCCAACGGCGAATCCTGACCGCCGCTGAAAACCGACAGAAGACCGGGGAGCAGTCCTTCGGCGCGTGGATTCCCGCTCTCATCAGCCTGAGCGTCGTGCTGATTATCGGGGGTGGCGGGTATGCCTTGCTGGGAAGTCCTGAACTCCCCGATTTCCCTCATGCTGAAGGGGTGGCCCGGCAACAGAGAAACCTCGATATGGTCGAGGGCCTCGCGCGTCGGCTGGAGAAAAATCCAGAAAATGGAGAAGGATGGGCCATGTTGGCGCGCTCCGCGCAGGTTCTCCAACAACCCGACAGAGCCCGTAAAGCGTATGCCCAAGCCATCAAATTACTGCCCCAGCACAAGCAGATCCGCTTGGAATACGCGCGGATGTTGATGGATGAAACGCCTGAGGATGAGGCTTTTCCCTCGACCGTCAGGGAGCTGTTGAACGAGGTGATCCGTCTCAGTCCTGGAGAGCCCGAGGCCTTGTATTTCCTGGGCATTGACGCTGTTCGACGGGGGGAGACGCAAGCCGCTGTTGGCTTCTGGCGGCAGTTGCAGGCTACATTCCCGGTGGATTCCAAGCAGTACCGAACGATACAGGTGGAAATCGAAAAATTGCATTGATGAAATAAAAGGGGGTTCCGGGGCAATGGCCCAGGGCGGGGCAGGGGGCGGCAGCCCCGGCGCAAGCCAAACTGCCCCTCCCCCCGACCCCCCCCCAACAAAAAACCCCCGATTGTTTCGGGGGTTTTTTGTTGGGGGGTCGGGGGGGGGAGGGGCAGTTTGGCTTGCGCCGGGGCTGCCGCCCCCTGCCCCGCCCTGGGCCATTGCCCCGGAACCCCCTTTTATTTCATGCCTAACGCATCCGCCAGAAGTCCTCTTAACGTGGCTGGGTTTAAAGGCTTGCGCAAAACTCTTCCTGCACCCGGAATATCCTCTGGAGCCTCCGTATCTCCGGTGAACAACCATGCGGGAGCCTCGACCCCCATCTTTTCCCGCAGCGTATGGATGATACTAACCCCCCCCAGTCCCCCGCGCAGGTGGAGATCGGCCAGGATGGCTTGAGGTTTGCGTCCTTCTTTATTCAAAATCCGTAAAGCTTCGTCTCCGGTTGCGGCCGCAATAGGGTGGGCCTGCCAACTTTCCAGCAATTCCCGCAGCCCGTCTCGAATTCTCCAATCATCGTCGATGATGACGACGGTTGCATCTCCGAGCATCCGCGTGTCTTCGACGGGGCTGTCTTCCGCAGTGTCCTTAAAATTTCTCTGGTCTTCCACCAGAGGAACCTCGACGGAGAAGAGAGAGCCCCGGCCCTCGACGGAATGAACACTCACGGCGTGCCCCAAAAGAGAGGTCATGCGTTGAACAATAGATAAGCCCAGTCCCACGCCACCGCTGCGCCCATTGGCGACAGGCGCGCTCCCTTGTTGGAATTCGCGGAAGATTTGGAGTCTCTGACTTTCCGGGATTCCCGGTCCGGTATCGCCGACCAGAAGACGAACGCTCCCCCCATGACGGCGTACCCCCAGCAGTATGCGGCCTTTGGGGGTATAACGGATCGCGTTCGACACCAGATTGCCGAGAATTCGCTCCAGCATGCGGGGGTCGGTGCGAATGGTAACACTGGTGGGAACGACTCGCATGCTGAGGCCAGCGTTTTCGGCTTGAGGGCGATAGGTGGTTTCCAACAGTTCAAAAATATCACTCAATTGGAAAATGCGAGGCTCCGCCTTCATCACGCCGGCTTCAAGCTTGGACATATCGAGGAGCGAATTAAACATTTCCTCCATATTGCAGAGACTGGCCTGCAACGAACGGACGACCTTTTTCCCCTGAGGCGTGGAAACGTGATTTTCCAACACCATAGCAAACAATGACATCGCCTGTAGAGGCTGACGCAAATCATGGCTAATACTGGCGAGGAAACGTTGCCGGGCATGAATATTCCGTTCGGCTTCCTCGTTTGCTGCGATAAGTTCTTGCTCTTTGTCTTTGAGTCGGGTCACATCCTGGAAAACGACCACGTATTTATGTTCGTCCTCCACCACGAACTCGCGGGCCGAGGCCAGGAACCACAACACTTCGCCATCCGCGCGACGCGCCCGAACCTGGAGACGATGCGCCACCCCATGGGTGCGCAGCGTCTTCCAGAAGGACGATCCCGGTTCAGAGGACTCCGGTTCATCGGCCAAGAGGAACGCATCCAAGGCGTGTCCCGGCAGATCCTCGGGTGCCACCCCCAAGGTATCGGCACCGGCTTGGTTGGTGCGTCCGATGACTCCGCTGGGATAAACCGTGAGCATTGGCAAAGGGATGGCATCGGTAAAGGCGCGCAGCCAGGCCTCGTCGTGCCGACATTTGGCCTCGACCGCCATGCGCTTGTTTTCGTTGTCCAGCACCTGGGTGACATCAGTCAATCCGGCAATGAAGGCGCTGGTGTGGCCCGTCTCATCGAGAATCGGACGAATATCCGCGCGCATCCAAAATGGCTCGCCGGATTTGCGATAGTTCAGCAAATCACACGCGACCCCCTCTCCCTGAGCCAGGGCCGCATTCATGGTGGCAATGGTCTGGAGATTGGTGTCCTTGCCGCGTAACACCCGCAAGTTGGTCCCGATCAAATCTTCGAGCCCGTACCCGGTGATGGCGCTAAACGCGTGATTGGCGAAGATCACGGGGTTGTCGGCCGCCCGAGCATCGGTGATGACAATCCCCACCGGAGCCACATCCAACGCCCGGATGACCTCCTCTGGCGCCAAGGGGAGGGCAGGCCGCTTTTCCTTCAAAGGATCCTTCACCATACTTTCTCGTCCCTTGCTGTCCTCGAATCCGATTTCGTGGCCCATTTCCGTGCCCATTTCCGTGGCAGTACCCTTAAGAGGCTTCTTGTCTGTAGCACTATTCTCCAGAAGCGCCCCATTTCAAAGTTGGATTTTCATATGGGTTTCCTCCTCCGGATGCTCTTCATCTGGTTGTTGGGAAAGTGCCGTAAAGGGACTAGCTCCTTTGGAGAGGCTGGACTAAAGTTAGGAACGGCCCGACTGCTCAGGGGACAAAAGTCATGCGTATACTCTTCGTCGCTTCCGAGGTTTTTCCACTGGTCAAGACCGGCGGCTTAGCCGATATCGCTGGAGCCCTCCCCGTCGCTCTGACCGCCGCCGGAGAGGATGTGCGGATTCTCATGCCCGGCTACCCCGAAGCCCTGGATAAGGCGGTGAATCCCCGGCCCGTGGGCCTCCTCGGGGATCCCTTCGGTCTGGGCTCCGTTGCCCATTTGATCGAGGCTACGCTCCCCGGCTCGGACGTGCCCCTCTGGCTGATTGACTGTCCGCCCCTCTATCAGCGCGAGGGCGGCCTCTACCAGGGCCTCAACGGGCAGGACTACCCCGACAATTTCCTGCGCTTTGGCCTGCTGTCCTGGGCGGCGGCCCACCTCTGCACCGAAGGCTCCCCCGTGGCCTGGAAACCGGATGTCCTCCATTGCCACGATTGGCAGGCGGGATTGGCTCCGGCGTATTTGAACGCCTGGCCCCTGGCACAGCGCCCCGCGACCGTCTTTACCGTCCACAATATCGCCTATCAGGGGCAGTTCTATCCCGGAACCTTGGGGCAGTTGGGCCTGCCGCGCAGCATGTATACCCTGGAAGGACTGGAGTACTACGATACCGTTTCCTTCCTGAAGGCCGGCCTGGTGTACAGTGATCGCCTCTCCACCGTCAGCCAACGTTACGCCCGCGAGATCCAGAACGCCCCCCACGGCTGCGGGATGGAGGGGCTGCTGGCCCACCGCTCCAATGATCTGGTGGGGATTCTGAACGGTGCCGACTATGGCGTGTGGGACCCCGCCACCGATGCCTCCCTGCCGCATCCCTACAGCCCCCACCACTGCGCCAAGGGCAAGGCCGCCAATAAGGCAGCCCTCCAAGCCGAACTGGGGCTGGAGGTGAATCCCACGGCGCCCCTCTTGGTCATCGTCAGCCGCCTGAATGACCTGAAGGGGATGGACATGGTGTTGGCCATCCTCCCCGCCGTGATGCGCCAAGGCGCTCAATTGGCCGTCCTGGGGGCCGGAGATCGCAACCTGGAAGAGGCCTTCCGCGTCGCTGCCAGCAACAATCCGCACCGCGTCGCCGTGTCCATCGGCTATAATGAATCATTAGCCCACAAGTTGATCGCCGCCGGAGACATCTTGTTGATGCCGTCCCGCTTCGAGCCCTGCGGATTGACCCAATTATACGCCTTCCGCTATGGTACCGTCCCCGTGGCGCACGCAACCGGCGGCCTGGCCGATACCGTCATGAATGCCTCCTACGATGGCCTGATGACCGGAATGGCCACCGGCTTCGTCTTCGAGCACGCCAACGCCGGGGCCTTCCAATGGGCCGTCGAACGCGCCATGGAACACTACGCCCGGCCAGAGCAGTGGCAGAAACTCCAAACCAGCTGCATGCAGCAAGATTTCAGTTGGGGACGCTCGGCTGCGCGCTATATCGAAATGTATCGCGGACTCGAACAACGGAAAGGATAAGCGCATGACGGGGCTCATCGCGGATATCGGCGGAACCAACGCTCGCTTCGCCTTGGTGGAGAACGGGCATCTGGTTGGTGAGCCCAGGGTGATGAAATGCGCCGACTACGCCGGTCCCACGCAAGCGGCAGAGACCTTTCTCTCCGCTCAGGCAGGCCTCCCGGTGGACTGCGCCGCCTTTGCCGTCGCCTCTCCCATCGTCGGTGACGAGGTGGGATTGACCAACTCCGGCTGGCATTTCTCCATCGAGGCGGCGCGCCAGCAGTTGAAATTGCGTCGGCTCGAGGTCATCAACGATTTTACCGCCGTCGCCCTGTCGATTCCCCATCTCGCCCCGGAGCATCTGGTGAAGCTCGGCGGAGAGGAGCCCGTCCCCCAAGCGCCCATCGCCGTTTTAGGACCGGGGACAGGCCTCGGGGTGTCCGCCCTGCTCCCCGCTCCGGGCGGAGGCTGGAGCGCCCTGGCTACCGAAGGCGGACACGTCACCATGGCCGCAGCCAATGAACGCGAGGACCGCGTCTTGACCTGGCTCCGGCGTTGCCTGGGGGGGCACGTCTCGGCCGAAAGGGTGGTCTCTGGGACGGGGTTGGTCAATCTTTATGATGCTCTGGCCAACCTTGAAGGGCAGGCCCCGGTCCATCGCACGCCTGATGCCATTTCGTATCACGGCCTGACCGGCAGTTGCTTCCTCGCCCAAGAGGCCTTGTCCATGTTTTTCTCCATGTTGGGAACCGTGGCCGGGAATTTAGCGCTCAGTTTAGGGGCGCGGGGGGGAGTCTATATCGCCGGAGGCATCCTCCCTCGGATGCCCGAGGCCCTGGTCGCCTCGGGGTTTCGCAAACGCTTCGAGGATAAGGGACGATTTTATAATTATCTCACGCCAATTCCCAGTTGGCTGGTGATCCATCCGCAACCCGCCTTCGCGGGCTTGACCGAGTTGGTTTCGCGCTGAAGCAATTCAAACGGCACTCCAAAGACGCTGATATCGCTGACACAGAAGACGGGCGATCAAGCAGAAGCTCGTATCCCCATCGCGTAAAGTGTGATCGCCAAGGACCTCATCGCTTCCGGCCTGCCGCAGAAGGGGCATGTTCGTGAAACCGTATCCACAAGAAGGACAAAGATACCGTGGATGGACACGACAAAAGGACAAAACCGCGCCTGACATAATCGGTACAGATGCATTCCTTGCAGCAAAGATTACGCCTCGGGTTCCACCAAGGGAAAGACCTCATACGTCAGATAGTTCCATATATCTTATGGGAGCATGCTCCCCTCTTCTTATTGTTTTATCAATAGAAAAGACAGTCATCCACGCCTCTGGGAGAGATGAAAGCAAAAAGGGAGGGCTCTTCCGAGCCCTCCCTTATGCAGCATCCCATTATACGTGGGTAAACTTACTTCACGCCACCTAACGAGCCGACGTACACGGCCAGCATTTTGATGGTGTTTTCGTCCATGACCTCGATCCAAGCGGGCATGGTGCCGTGCTTGGGAGCATTCACCTGCTCGATAACCGTGGTCCTGACGTCCTTTGCGGGATCCTTGAACAACCAGATATTGTTGTTCAAGGGAGGCCCCCCCATCTCCTTGATCCCCACGCCGGCAGGACCATGGCAGGCGGAACACTCTTCGATGAAGATTGCTTCGCCGGGCATTCCTGCCGCGGAAGCGCTCATCTGGGAGAGGGCGACAACATAGTCCGCCACCAGACCGACCTTCGTCGCGTCCAGAGACTGAGAGAGGCCCAACTTCGGCATCTCGGACTGACGGGACTGGCTGTTGGAATTACGAACGCCATACTTGATGGTCTGTTCGATATCCGCAAGCGTGCCCCCCCAAGCCCATTCGTCATCAACCAGGATGGGATAAAGCCCAGGAGCCCCAACGCCACCCGATCCATGACAGGCGGCGCAGCGCTCTTTGAAAACGGCCTTACCACCCGCCAGGGCATAGCTGCGGAGCTTGTTGTCCCCATTGATGGCATCGACCGTCAGGCCTTGCATCTTGGACAACCACACGCTGCGTTCCGCCGTTTGCTTTTTGACTTCCGCATCCAAATCGGCACGCGACGAATAGTTCCCCACACCAGGCGTGAAACCATTCGGCAGCGGCCATGCGGGCATGAACACCGTATAGGCGATGGCCCAAATCACCGTCACCCAGAAAACATAGACCCACCACTTCGGCAAAGGATGATTTAGTTCCTTAATGCCGTCCCACTCGTGACCGGTGGTCATTTGACCGGTCACTGAGTCCTTTTCGACGGAAGCCATATTAGCGCTCCTTCTCGTCATCGTCCCTTAAGGGAATGGCGCCATGGGCTTCAAGACCTTTGTTTTTCGGTCGCAAAGTCCAAAACACAATTCCAAGGAACAAAACCGTCAGCCAGAGGAACCAGATACTACGGAGATCTCCGACCAGTTCTTGCATGATGAATCCCCTATCGGCGAATCGCATCGGGCTTCACGGTGGTAAAGTCCACCATTCGGCCTCGGGTTTGCAGATACGCGATCATGGCATCCAACTCGGTCACCTTAGCGGACGCACCGAACGCCGGCCCCATTTTGAGTTTGGGGTAACGCTTGGCCACCGCCGCATTGGCATCCGTGGAGGTCGCTTGTTCCTTCACATCCTCCACCGCCTTGGCGATCTGCTCGTCGGTGTAGGGAACCCCCACCAGCTTCAGGGCTTTCATGTCCGCGAAGATGGTCTTGTAATCCAGCTCGCGCTGGAGATGGGGATAACCCGGCATGACCGATTCCGGAACCACATTACGGGGGTTGATCAGATGACGGACGTGCCAGTCATCGGAGTACAGCCCACCCACCCGAGCGAGATCCGGGCCGGTCCGCTTCGAGCCCCATTGGAAGGGGTGATCGTACATGGACTCGGCGGCCAAGCTATAATGGCCATACCGCTCGTTTTCGTCCTTGAAGGGGCGAATCATCTGACTGTGACAGTTATAGCAGCCCTCGCGGACGTAGAGATTGAATCCCGCCAGCTCTAAAGGACTGTAAGGGCGCATACCATCCACTTTTTCAATCGTCGACTGAACGGTGAACAGCGGCACCACCTCGACCAAGCCGCCTACGACGATCGTGACCAGAATGCCCACGGCGAGGAAGAAGACGTTGGTTTCAAGTTTTGCATGGTGCTTGAAGATAGACATCTCAGCATCTCCCTCAGCGAGCCCGGGCGGTTATGGGCTGCATGACTTCGTCGGCAGCTTCATCACCCCGGACGGTCCTGATAACGTTGTAGACCATGACCAAGGCACCGGCGAGGAACATCAGGCCACCGATGGCGCGAACCACGTAG
This sequence comes from Rhodospirillaceae bacterium, assembly GCA_031546925.1. Lineage (GTDB taxonomy): Bacteria > Pseudomonadota > Alphaproteobacteria > Rhodospirillales > Magnetospirillaceae > Magnetospirillum. The sequence goes on along the minus strand of JAVBJO010000069.1, from coordinate 4,450 downwards.
TACGGGCCCATTGCCTTGACGGTTTCCACGAAGCTGTATTGCAGGAAGCCCAGATCGGTATACATGCGCCACATCAAGCCTTGCATGATTCCCGAAATCCACATCGCGGTGATGTAGAGCACGATGCCGACAGTCGCGACCCAGAAATGGACCCCAACCAACTTCAACGAGTACATCTCGCGACGACCCCACAGCTTGGGGATCAGGTAGTAGATCGCGCCGAACGACACGAACGCCACCCAGCCCAAGGCACCGGAGTGCACGTGGCCAATGGTCCAATCGGTGTAGTGCGACAGGGAGTTCACCGCCTTGATGGACATGGCCGGGCCTTCGAAGGTGGACATGCCATAGAACGCCACCGAGGACACCAGGAAGCGCATGACCGGATCGGTCCTCAGCTTATCCCAGGCACCCGACAGGGTCATCAAGCCGTTGATCATTCCGCCCCACGACGGCATCCACAGCATCACGGAGAACGCGGCACCTAGGGTCTGCGTCCAATCCGGCAGAGCCGTATAGTGCAGATGGTGCGGACCGGCCCAGATGTAGAGGAAGATCAGCGCCCAGAAGTGGACGATGGACAGGCGATAGGAATACACCGGACGTTCGGCCCGCTTGGGCACGAAGTAGTACATGATTCCCAGGAAGCCAGCGGTCAGGAAGAAGCCCACCGCGTTGTGTCCGTACCACCACTGAGTCATGGCGTTTTGCACGCCACCAAACAGGTTGTACGACTTCATCCAGCTGCCACCGAAGAACCCGGCGGGGACCGCCAGATTATTCCCCAAATGCAGCATGGCGATGGTGAGAATCATCGCCAGGAAGAACCAGTTGGCCACGTAGATATGCGGCTCTTTGCGGCGCATGATGGTGCCCGCGAAAGCAATCAAATAGGCCACCCAAGTGACCGTCAACCAGATATCAAGCCACCATTCCGGCTCGGCATATTCCTGTCCTTGGGAGAACCCGAGAACATAGGTAACTGCCGTCACCACGATGAAGAGCTGGAAAGTCCAGAAGATAAAATACCCAAGGCCTTTACCGCCGAACATTTCGGCACGGCAGGTCCGCTGTACGCAGTACAGCGAGGTGGCCATCAGCACGTTACCGCCAAAGGCGAAAATAACGGCGGAGGTATGCAAAGGACGCAAGCGTCCGAATGTTGTCCACTCGAGGTTGAAGTTGAGGGCGGGGAAGGCAAGCTGCCAAGCGATCAGATCGCCCACCAGAAAGCCAACCACGCCCCAGAACGTCGCCGCGAGGACAAACTTCTTCACCACATCTCCGCAATACGGCGTGGTGTCGGTGTTGGTGCTCATGCCGAACTCCTGTTTTCGACCGGGGAAAGGGTCCGCCCGGAGCGCCCCACCGGAAATCCACAGCAATCTTGCCCCCTTAGCCGATCCCCGGCCGGGAGGACTTTGCTCCGAGTCGCCGCACTATGGAGATATATCCAACCCTATCCATTGATCTAGGTCAAATTTTTCGAAATTAGGCGACTTTATGGCATTTTAGAGTATCTTTCGTTATGGTTCGCCGATGATGACTCTCGACTCTGCACTGAACCGTCCCGCCATCACCCTGTTGAAAGGCCGCTCTGCGCGCATCCGCGCCGGGCATCCGTGGGTGTTCTCCAATGAAATCAACATGGTGCCAGAGGTGAAGGCCTTGCCTTTGGGGCAGCTCGTCACCGTGATCGACGCCGGGGGAGAGCGCTTGGGGGTGGCCACCTTCAATCCCCATTCCCTGATTGCGGCGCGGATGCTGACGCTCAACGCCGACGAGACCATCACCGCCGACTTTTTCGCGACTCGACTGCGAGCGGCCCTCGCGCTGCGGCAGAGTCTGTTCGATGGTCCCTACTACCGTTTGATCCATTCCGAAGCGGATGGTCTTCCCGGCGTTGTGATCGACCGTTTTGGCGCGGTTCTCTCCGTACAAGTCAACTCCGCCGGCATGGAGCGGCTGACTCCCCTTCTGCTGGAGGCGCTTGAGGCGGTTCTTCATCCCGAGGTGGTGGTGTTGGGCAATGACAGCCCCGTGCGGACCCTAGAGGGCCTGCCTCTGGAGCGACACGTCCCCGTGGGCGTCCTGTCCGGTCCGGTGGTGGTGGAGGAAAACGGCGTCCGCTTCCTCGCCGACCTGATGGAAGGACAGAAAACCGGTTGGTTCTTCGATCAACGGGACAATCGTCGTTTCATGGCCTCCTTGGCCAAGGGCCGACGCGTGTTGGATCTGTACGCCTATGGGGGCGGATTCGCCCTGGCCGCCGCCAAGGCAGGTGCCAGCGAAGTCATCGCCGTGGATCGCTCGGAGGGCGCGTTGGCCTTGGCGGAGGCCGCCGCCAAGCTCAATGATCTGACTCTTGTGGCCGCCCGGGCCGAGGCGTTCGCCGAAATGGGCCGACTCGCGGCCGGCGGCGAGACCTTCGGGATCGTGATCGCCGACCCGCCCGCCTTCGCCAAGAGTCGCAAGGATGCGGCCGTCGGGGCCAAGGGATACCGAAAAATGGCGCGTTTGGCGGCTCCTCTGGTGGAACCGGGGGGCTTCCTCTTCTGCGCCTCGTGCTCGCACCACATGCCGGTCGAGAAATTCGTTGAGGAAGTGGCCCATGGGGTGCGCTCCGCCGGGCGGTCCGGGCGGATCCTCCGCAGCAGTGGCGCGGCTCCCGATCATCCTCTTCACCCGGCCTTGCCCGAGAGTGCTTATCTTAAGGCAATCGTCTGGCAATTGGATTAGAACCCTCGAACAAGGTTAACGCACACAAGAAAGGTTGGTCATGGCCGTTCGTTCCAATCCGCTGAAGCTCAATCCACTCCAGTGCAAGACTCTGGTGTTGTTTCAGCAGCTCGCGAAATCCCCCGAGACGTCACAACGTCTTGAAAACGGCAACATTCAGTTGGGGGCGCTGCCTCGTCCGCACGGAAATCACTTCCATGTGGGGGATAAGGTGGTGCTCTCGAAGGATGCCACCGGGTTGTCCAATTCGTCAGTCTGGATCGTCTTGGAGCGCAAGGGTTTGATCGAATTGGAACCTCCGGAACAGATTGTCTTGACTTCGGCAGGGCAGGCTTATGACACGGGAATCAGCGACCAAATCCTGCACGGCAGCGATCATTGAGCTACACGGTTAAGGAAATTTTCCCCAGTCTCCAAGGAGAGGGCTTCCATACCGGACGCGCCGCCGTTTTTTTGCGCTTCTCGGGCTGCAATCTGTGGAGTGGACTCGAAAAGGATCGCGCCAGTGCCACCTGTCGGTTTTGCGATACCGATTTCGTCAAGGGCGAGGCTTTTGCTACGGCGGAAGCCCTGGCCGAGGCGGTGGTGGCGGTGTGGCCCGCGTCCTCCCAGCCTCCCTTTGTGGTCTGCACCGGGGGGGAGCCCAGCCTCCAGTTGGACGAGGCCCTGATTGCGGCCCTCCATGACCGGGGCTGTATCATTGCCATTGAAACCAATGGGACGCGCGCCCTTCCTCCCGGACTCGACTGGGTGTGCGTTAGTCCGAAGGCGGGGGCACCCCTTGTGGTGACCTCCGGCGACGAGTTAAAGTTGGTCTGGCCTCAGGAGGGAAGCGATCCCGTTGCCTTCGAGTCTCTTCCCTTCCGCCACCATTTCCTTCAACCGAAGGACGACCCGGACCAGGCCGCCCACACCAAGGCCTGTATCGCCTATTGCCTCGGCCATCCCCACTGGCGGCTTAGCCTCCAAACCCACAAAATTCTAGACATCCGCTAGGTTCTCTATCCGATGACGACCCTTTATCGCATCTCTCGCCGCATCGAAATCGACGCTGGTCACCGCATCATGACCCATGGCTCGAAATGTCGCCATCTCCACGGCCACCGCTACGCCATCGAGGCCCTGTGCGAGGCCGAACACCCCCATCAAAGCGGCGAGCAATGCGGCATGGTGCTCGATTTCGGCTTCCTGCGCGAGGAGATGATCACCGTCATTGATGGGCCTTGCGACCATGGATTTCTCGCCGCTGTTGACGACCGGGAACTCCTGTGCATGTTCGCTCCCATGGCCGACCCGGTCGATGTTCAGGCCTGGCTGAAACGCCTGGAACAGGGCGTCCTGGAGAAGGGCGAAATCACCACCACGGAAACCCGACTGCGGACCAAACTCACCCTTCTGCCCTTTCCTCCCACGGCGGAGTGCTTGGCGCGACATTGGTTCTCCAAACTGGAAGTGCCGGTTCGGGAGCGCTCCAACGGGTTGGCGCGGTTGGTGAAGGTGACGGTGTTTGAAACGCCGAACTGCAAGGCCGAGTACGACCTGGGCTAATACCGTTTGGAACGTCCCCCTCGTGGTGAAAGAAAAGGGGGTCCGGGGCATCGCCTCGGGCGGGGGTTGGGGCGGCAGCCCCGGCGCAAGCCAATCCCCCCATCCCCCCCGACCCCCCAACAAAAAACCCCCGAAACAATCGGGGGTTTTTTGTTGGGGGGTC
>JAVBJO010000054.1:0-3791 GCA_031546925.1 Rhodospirillaceae bacterium | reverse complement strand
AAAAAACCCCCGATTGTTTCGGGGGTTTTTTGTTGGGGGGTCGGGGGGATAGGCTGTCTGGCTTACGCCGGGGCTGCCGCCCCCTGCCCCGCTTAGGGCGCCATTGCCCCGGACCCCCTTTTCTTTTACCGCAAAGCGACGCAGGCTAAACGCTCTTACGGGTTCTTCACCACGCGCACCGCCCCCCGCGCCGCACTCGTCGTCATAGCCGCGTAGGCTCTCAGCGCTTGACTCACCTCACGCTTACGATCCACCGGCTTCCAGCCTTTGGCGTCTTGCTTGGCTCTGCGGCGTTCGAGTTCCCCTGCCGCAACTTCGAGCACGATGCTTCGGTTGGGGATATGGATGCTGATAATATCGCCCTCTTCCACCAGTCCGATCAGGCCGCCCTCTGCGGCCTCAGGCGAGATGTGACCGATGGACAGGCCCGAGGTTCCTCCCGAAAACCGCCCGTCGGTGAGCAAGGCACACGCCTTCCCCAGGCCCATGGATTTCAGATAACTGGTGGGGTAGAGCATTTCCTGCATTCCGGGGCCTCCCTTGGGGCCTTCGTAGCGCACCACCACCACCGCGCCGGGAATGACGGTTCCACCGAGGATCTTCGCCACCGCTTCTTCCTGGCTTTCGCAAACGATGGCCGGGCCGCGGAAAGTGAGATTGCTTTCGTCCACGCCTGCGGTTTTGACGATACTGCCGTCAAGGGCGATATTGCCGAACAGGACTGCCAAGCCTCCGTCGCGGGAGAAGGCGTTTTCCACAGAGCGAATCACGCCGTTTTCCCGATCCTCATCGAGCCGGTCCCAACGTTTTTCCTGGGAGAAGGCCTGGGTGGTGCGCACTCCGCCAGGCGCCGCGCGATAGAAGGTCCGCACCTTCTCGTCGGTGGTGCGGCTGATGTCCCAGAGGTCTAAAGCCTCCCCCAAGGTGGGGGCATGGACGGTTCCGCACCCGGCATGGATCAGTCCGCCCCGCTCCAACTGCCCCAGGATGCTCATGATACCTCCGGCGCGGTGCACGTCCTCGATGTGCACATCGGCAATATTGGGTGCGACCTTACACAGGCACGGCACCCGTCGCGACAGGCGATCGATATCAGCCATGGTGAAGGTGATGTTTGCTTCCTCGGCCGCAGCCAGAAGATGCAGCACCGTGTTGGTGGAGCCGCCCATGGCGATGTCCAGAGTCATGGCATTCTCGAACGCCTGGAAACTGGCCAGGGAGCGCGGCAACACACTGGCATCGTCTTTTTCATAGGCCCGACGGGTGATTTCGACGATCCGGCGTCCCGCTTCCAGGAACAGGGCCTTCCGATCGGCATGGGTGGCCAGCATGGTGCCATTTCCGGGCAGGGATAACCCCAGCGCCTCGGTCAGGCAATTCATGGAGTTGGCAGTGAACATCCCCGAGCACGACCCGCAGGTGGGACACGACGAGCGCTCATACGCGGCCACCTCTTCATCCGAGACCGCTTGATCGGCCCCCTTGATCATGGCATCGATAAGATCGACCGCGTGGGTTTGGCCTTTGATTTCGACTTTACCGGCCTCCATGGGGCCGCCGGAGACGAAAATGGCGGGGATATTCAGCCGCAGAGCCGCCATCAGCATGCCGGGCGTAATCTTATCGCAGTTGGAAATACACACCAAGGCGTCCGCCGTGTGGGCTTGGACCATGTACTCGACGGAATCGGCGATGATTTCCCGACTGGGGAGGGAATACAACATTCCCGCATGTCCCATGGCGATACCATCATCAATGGCGATGGTGTTGAATTCCTTGGCGACGCCTCCGGCTTTTTCGATTTCGCGCGCGACCAACTGCCCCATGTCCTTCAGGTGGACGTGACCCGGCACGAACTGGGTGAAGGAGTTGGCAATGGCAATGATGGGTTTGCCGAAATCTTCGTCCTTCATGCCGGTGGCGCGCCAGAGTCCGCGCGCTCCCGCCATGTTGCGGCCGTGGGTGGAGGTACGAGAGCGATATTCCGGCATGAAGGACATCCTCAAAAAAACAGAAGGAAGAGATGGAGAGAAAATAATCGGATGCGACGATCTTTCCTAGTCCCCGTTATAGCAGCCCGTTATAGCAGGAGGAGGGTCTCGGCGTGAACCCTCTGGTCTCCGGCGGCACAAACCCGCCCGTCCGAGGCGATGGTCAGGGGGGCTCCGCTCCAATCGGTCATGACTCCCCCGGCACCTTCCACCACCGGCGTCAGAGCGCAATAATCGTGGGGTTTCAGCCCCGCCTCCACCACGAGATCGATGCAGCCCGTCGCCAGCAGGGCATAAGCGTAGCAATCGCCCCCGTAGCGGTACCGCTTGACCTTCCCCGCCACCCGCTCCCACGCCGGCAGAGTTGTTGCATCGAAATAGCAGGGGCCGGTGGTGTAGGCGTAAGCGTGGGCCATCGCTGAACAAGAGCGCACCGCCACCTTGTCTCCGTTGAGGGTGGTGGCTTGCCCGCGCGCGCCCAGCCAGCGCTCGTTGGTGATGGCCTGGTCGATTATCCCGAGAATCGGGACACCGCGATGGGTCAAGGCGATCAGGGTTCCAAAGCTCGGTTGGCCAGTGATAAAAGCCTGGGTGCCGTCGATGGGATCCAATACCCAAACGTACTCGGCCGCGCCGTTTTCCACGCCGTATTCCTCGCCTTGGATGCCGTGCTCGGGGAAGGTGGCGCTGATCAGACGGCGCATGGCCAATTCGGCCTCGCGATCGGCGATGGTGACGGGAGACGCATCGGCCTTATCATCTATCGTCATGGGGGTGCGGAAATACCCGCGGATGATCGGACGCGCCGCATCGGCAAGTCGCTCGGCCAAGGCGGTGAACTCGGTGGGACACGTCGACATGATGGGTGTTGATCTCCGTTCGCAAGGCAACGCACCTGCTTGTGCTAGGCCGAAAGGACCCACACGTCAATTGCTTCCGAGGAGAATAGGACACGCTTTGGGAGTTACCCCCTCCTTCTTGTCCGCCAGAGTCCCCACGTCTTTTCTTGACGGAAAGGCCGCGAACGGAGAATCGTCATGAGAAAGCTGTGGATTGCGACCGTTATTATCGCCGTCGTCGTCGGCCTGTCGCCTGGGGCCTCGGCCAGCGACCTCCCTATGGTTACCGGAAAGGAATGGAACGGAGCCACCGAAAAAGAACGGCGCTCCTTTCTTATTGGAATGGGAACCGTTATCGCTTTGGAATATCAGCTTCAAGCAAAACGGCGAAATGCCGGAGAGGAAACCTTGATCCCAACCTTCGTTCAAGGGTTGAAGGAAACAAATTTCGGCGAAATGATGGCTTTTATCGATGATTATTATCGCCGCAATCCAGATCGGATTAAACGTCCCGTGGTGGATGTGTTGTTCTCGGAGCTTGCGGTTCCGCGCTCCCAAGTCGCCGGGAAGCGCCAGCGCCTGGGAGGAAAGCCATGAAACGCGCCGTCTTAGCCGGGATGCTTATCCTGCTGGCCGCAGGATGTACGAATATGACTCCGACTCAACAGGGGGCTTTGAGTGGGGCTGCCATTGGTGCTGGCACCAGTGCGGGAATTGCAGCCATTACGGGGGGCAATGCGGGAGTGGGCGCTGTGGTGGGGGGCGGAGTCGGTGCTTTAGCGGGGGGCATGTACGGGCATAGGCAGGATCGCAACCGCTAGCGGGGTCCAGGGGCTTTCGCCCCGGAGCTAAGGGTGTCGGGGGCAGCGCCCCTGACCAGGGCGTAAGCCCACACCCCAGCCAGCCCCCCGACCCCCCAACAAAAACCCCCGATTGTTTCGGGGGTTTTTGTTGGGGGGTC
>JAVBJO010000201.1:0-11721 GCA_031546925.1 Rhodospirillaceae bacterium | reverse complement strand
GACCCCCCAACAAAAACCCCCGAAACAATCGGGGGTTTTTGTTGGGGGGTCGGGGGGGATGGGGGGATTGGCTTGCGCCGGGGCTGCCGCCCCAACCCCCGCCCGAGGCGATGCCCCGGACCCCCTTTCTTTTCATCGTGGCACAAATCCATCCGTTGTTTCCGGGACCCCGACGTTATCGATCAGTCGGGTCCCCCCCACTCGGGCCGCCACCAAAACCCGGCCTTTATTCGCAGAGGGCAACAGAGTCTCGCCATCGCGGACCTCCAGGTAGTCCACCTCGTTGAAGCCGGATTGCAACAAGGTTTCCCGTCCCCGCCGACACAACACCTCGGGATTTCCGCCAGAGGCCACTCCCATGGCGATCTCGCACAGCACCCGGTAGAGCATGGGCGCAATAGCCCGTTCCTTGTCGGACAAATAGGCGTTACGCGACGACAGCGCCAAGCCATGATCCTCGCGCACGGTGGGAACACCGATGATCTGCACCGGCAGGTCCAGATCCTGCGCCATGCGACGAATAACCGTCAATTGCTGCCAGTCTTTCTCCCCGAACAAGGCATAATCGGGCAAGCATTGAAGCAGCAGCTTTAGCACCACCGTGGCCACGCCGTTAAAATGTCCGGGGCGGAAAGCGCCTTCGAGCATGTCGGACACGCCTTCCACATGGACGGTGCTGGAAAAACCCACGGGATACATTTCCTCGACGGCAGGGGCGAACAGCAACGAGCAACCCACGCTATCCAGCAACTGGGTATCGCGATCTTCTTGTCGGGGATAGCGAGAGAGATCCTCGTTGGGGCCGAACTGGGTGGGATTGACAAAGATTGAACTGACGACGCGATCCGCAATCTCTAACCCAGCCTCAATCAGCGCCAAATGGCCCGCGTGCAAGGCTCCCATGGTGGGGATGAAAGCCACGGAAAGCCCTTGGTCGCGCCAATACCGCAATCTGCCTCGCAAATCCGCCACCGAGCGCACAACGTCGAGATTTCCCATGGACATGACAATGATCCCCGTGCAAGCAAGCAGAATTAGGCCTTTGGCATCCCGAAGCAATGAGCCGCATCGGGAAACGTCCGAGCCCTCACCTCGTTAGCATAATCTTGGGTTGCTTGCGATACCAGTGTTGAGAGATCAGCATACCGTTTGACAAACTTCGGCTTGAAATCGGAAAACAGTCCCAAAATATCCTCTGTCACCAGCACCTGCCCGTCGCAGGCGGGGGACGCCCCAATTCCGATGGTGGGGATGGCAATCTCCATCGTGATCGCGCGGGCCAGAGGTTCATGAGTCCCTTCCACCACCACGGCGAAGGCTCCAGCTTGATCGACGGCCAGGGCGTCGGCGCGAACGATGGCGGCACTTTCCTCGTCGCGGCCTTGGGTCTTGAAGCCCCCCGTGCTGTTGACCGATTGGGGCTTGAGGCCGATATGCGCCATCACCGGAATGCCACGCTCGGAGAGGAAACGAATGGTCTCGGCCATTTCGCGACCGCCTTCCAGCTTGACGGCGGAGGCTCCGGTTTCGGTCATGACCCGGGCGCAGTTGCGAAACGCTTGCTGAGGGCTTTCCTGGTAACTCCCGAAAGGCATGTCCACCACCACGCAAGCGCGCGACGAGCCCCGCACGACCGCCTTACCATGCGCGATCATCATGTCCAAGGTCACCCCCAGGGTGGTCTCCATACCATAGAGGACCATGCCCAAGGAATCCCCCACCAACAGGACATCCACGTTGGGATCCAGCAGTCGCGCCATGGGCGTGGTGTAGGCGGTGAGGACCACCACGGGAACGCCTCCTTTCTGAGCCCGGATATCGCGGACGGTGAGGCGTTTGGTGCGGATTTCGGTACTCACGGACGATCCTCTCTTTGGTTTCAGGAGGGGAGACCCTCGGCCAGCATCTCCAGCTGGGGGAGGTCAAGCAGGATGACGCGGCTGCTATCGGGCAGCTCAATCAGTTTCGCACGCTTCAAGTGAGAGAAAATCCGGCTGACGGTTTCGATGGTCAGGCCGAGATAATCGGCGATATCGGCGCGGCTCATGGGGAGCGTCACCGGGTTTTCCGGCAATCCGCGTAAGGTGGCACGACGCGACAAGTCCAACACGAACGAGGCCACTTTCTCCCGTGCCGTTTTGCGTCCTAGCAGCAGCATCTGCTCTTGGGCCGCCAGCAAATCGTGGAGAGTCATGGCGAAAATCCGCCGCTCCAGCCGGGGAGTCGCGCCTCGGAATGTTTCAAGCTTGCGTTGGGAAAAACGGCAGATTTGCGTTGGGACCAGGGTTTCCGCCGTGTAGGCATAGCCGTCGTCGCTCCCCAGCCCGAACAGATCGCCCGGGAAGAGAAAGCAGACGATTTGCCTGCGTCCGTCGCTCAAGAGCTTGTAGAGCTTGAGCGCTCCGGTCGAGACGGAATAGACCCACTCGGCCGGATCGCCCTCGCGGAATACGGGGGTTCCAGCGGGGAGATTCAATCCGCTGCGCAGGGAGGAAAGCTGACGGATCTCGTCGCGAGACAAGCCCGCGCAAAACGCCAAACGTCGGCTGGAGCCACAGGCACGACACAGTTCCGGGGGTTCACGCGTTGCCGCAGGAGCATCCACATCGGGAGGAGGCACAACATTCACGGGGAGGCCTTCCTCTCGCTGAGGGTGTCCTTGTCCTGAGGATCGTCGTCAAACAAAATCCGGTTGGCGGCCCCATCCAGGTCATCAAACTGCCCGGACTTCAAGGCCCACAAGAAAGCGGCCAATCCCAGGCCTCCCAACACCAAGGCGACGGGAATCAACATCAATAAACTGTTCATCCTGTTTTCCTACGAGCAAGCCGCAAGGCATTGGCAATCACCAGCAACGACGAGGTCGACATGGCAATGGCCGCAATCATCGGGATCACCAGTCCAGCCACCGCCAAAGGTACCGTAAACACGTTATAGCCCAGCGCAAGCAAGAAGTTTTGCCCCACTAATCGGCGCGAGCGTTGCGCCACATCGAGAACTTCCAACACGGGCGAGAGCCGTCCGCCCTGAAAAACCACATCCGCCGCCGTCCGGCTGACATCCACCGCTGAGGAGGGGGACGCCGACACCCACGCCGCTGCCAACGCCGGAGCGTCATTTAAGCCGTCTCCGACCATCAAGGTTTTACGGCCCTCGGCTTTAAGCGCCTCCAGCCGCGCCACCTTGCCCGCTGGGGTCAGATTTGCTTGCCAGGTGGTGATGCCCAACTGGCCGGCCACTTGAGCCACGGTAACGGCGCGGTCTCCCGAGAGCAGTTCCACCGCTAAGCCCTGGGCGCGGAGGCGGGCAATCACCAAAGCAGCGTCATCGCGCAGGGTATCGGTGAAGGAAAACCGAACCGGAGGTTGCCCAGGACGATCCAACCACAATTCCGGCCCCAAGGTCTGGTCCTCATCAGGAAGGCCGATCCAGGAGCGGCTGCCCAAACGAAGCCCCTCGGCATAAAGGCCGCAGCCGGGTTCCTCGCGAACATCGTCGCGCACCTTCACCGAGGGAGCCGCCGCCACCAAGGAGCGTGCCAAGGGATGACGAGAGGCCGCCGCAAGACTGGCCGCCTCGCACAAGTCCGCCTCGTTCCAGGGAGAGGAAGTCCCGTTGGAGAAAAGCGCGTTGGAGGAAGGCTCCAGCCGAGGTTTCCCCAGGGTGATGGTTCCCGTCTTATCGAACACCACGGTATCAATTTCGGCCAAGCGTTCCAAGGCGGTGGCCGATTTCAGCAATACCCCTTGGCGCAGCAGCCGTCCCGAGGCAATCACTTGCACCACCGGTACCGCCAAGGCCAAGGCGCAGGGACAGGTGATGATCAGCACCGCGACCGCATTCATCAAGGCCGGTTGCCAGGACAGGGCACCAAGCCCCACCCAGCCGACAAAGGTAAGCAATGCCGCGCAGTGGACCACCGGCGCGTACCATCGCGCCACCCGATCAGCCAAGGCCACATGATGGGCTCGGCCTTGCTCGGCCACTTCCATCATGCGCACGATTTCGGCCAGAAGCGTGCGTTCGCCGACCTCGGTCACGGTGACCTTGAGGGGGGTCGAGAGATTGACCATCCCAGCAAACACGCGTTCGCCCACATCGACCACCGTCGGCACGGTCTCGCCGGAGATCACGCTGGTGTCCACGTCAGAGCGACCCGCAAGGATACAGCCATCCACACCGATGCGTTCCCCTGCCGCGACCAGGACCACGGCTCCGGGGGCCACTTGGGCGGGGGGGACCAAGCGACGACCACCCTTTTCATCAAGCACGGTGACGGCCACAGCATCCAGGGTCAGGAGGTGCTCGGCGGCAGAACGGGCGCGTCCCCGAGCACGGGAATCCAGATAGCGCCCAATGAGGAGGAAAAACAGCAAGGTGATGGCGGAGTCGAAATAAACGTCCTCGCCGCCGCGAATGGTTTCCGCCAGACTCATGGCGGAGGCCAACAGAACCCCCAAGGTGATGGGGACGTCCATGTTGGTCCGTCCCTTGGACAACGCCGCCCAGGCGGAGCGGGCAAAGGGGCGGATACAATACGCCACCGCCACCAAGGCGAAGGCCGAAAGCCAGTGCATCAGGTTGCGCGTCGGCCCATCCATGACGGAGAAATGTCCCGCCCAGACCGAGACCGAAAACAACATGACGTTCCCGGCAGCAAAACCCGCCACCGCCATGCTGATCAACAACTCGCGCTCGTGTTTGCCGGTGTCGAGGCCCAACTTAACGGGATCGAACGGCACCAAGCGATAGCCCACCCGCAGGATGGGAGCGAGGATTTCTCCAGCCTCCCGCTCCCGCCAGCGCACCACCAACCGGCGCGTGGTCATGTTCACTCGCGCCCACGCCACGGCGGGATTTTTCGCCAGAAGGGATTCAATCAACCAAACGCAGGCCGCGCATTGAATGCCCTCGACCATCAGGTTGAGCGTGGATTCCCCTTGGTCGTTGCGCTCCACATGGGCGGAAAAGTCGTAAGACTGTTCCTCTTCTTCCTCGGGGCGCAGGCGGCGGGCCGAGGCATCCACGGAGCGGCGACCGTAATACGACTCCAGCCCCAGCCCTTGAACCAGCGTATAGGCCCCGGCGCAGCCGCGACAGCAGAAGCCTTCATCCGTCTCATTGGAAGAGGAAAGCTCCGCCCCGCAATGCTTGCAGGCGAGAAGGGAACGAGGGAGATTTTCGCTCCCCACAGTCCTACTATCGAACATGTTTCGGATTTAGCTGCACCTGGCCATTATCCATACTGATGCGCTGGGCGTGTTGATAGGACACATCCCCTTCTCCGGTAGCGACAAACTCCACTTCCCACAGCCCTGGCAGGGGGAGAGTCTCCGATGCGCCATAAACACCATCGCCAACGGGGGTGAAGGTAACCTCGTGATCAAGACCGGTCTTCGTCGGGCGATTGAAGGCCGCGCGAACCTTCAGTCCCTCCACCGGTTTGTTCTGGGCATCCCGGTAGGAGACCCGGACTTCCAAGGCCTTGGAGTCCGGCCCGACAGTGAAGCTCTCGCTGACCACCCAACCCAGTTTCTCTTGCGCCTCGGTCATGGCGAGGTTGGTGTTGTAGTTCAGCCCCTTCTCATAGGCTCCGGAGGTCGACAATCCGGTAAAAGTTGACGTTGCCGTGTAAATCAGCACGGCATTTACCGCCAGAACAACACCGAATCCGGCAACGAAAATGTAGGGATACCACCAACCGGGGGCTCTGTTTTTAACCATGATGAACTTCTCTCCTTAATTTTTACTTGTCGGGTCCGGAGAAAAAGCTTTCAGCTTCCACGACGGTGCCAGTTTCTTTGTCTGTCATTTCAAACATCACCGGCATCTTCTCGCTGGAGAGGTCTTTTTGGGAGGCATTCACATAAACCTGGAAGCTCCCCACCGAGGCGGCACCCACCGGGAGTTCGACCTGGCTGGCCGTGCCCTTGGGGCCGCCAATGACCTGGACGGAGACTCCCGGCAAACCGGTGATCTTCAGAACGAAAGTCCGGTCGCGGTGGGCCATGTTGACCAGTTTTACGACGTAGCCGTTGCGCAGACTGCCATCGGACATGAGAGCGAACAACGGCGAGCGCTCGTGCAGAACGTTGGTTCTCACGTCGGGGCGCGTCGCCAAGGCGGCGATTAAGCCCGCGATCAGCACCGCGAGAATGGCCGTGTAGGCGAGGGTTCGGGGACGAACCACCTTGGTGGAGGGCTCTTGTCCGGCTTCTCGCGCGGCGATATTCGCGGTGGAATCGTAGCGGATCAGGCCACGAGGAAGCCCCACCTTATCCATCATGCCATTACAGGCATCAATGCACAGGCCGCACCCAATACAGCCCATTTGCAAACCTTCGCGGATGTCGATCCCCGTGGGACAGACGGTGACGCAGAGCTTGCAATCAATACAGTGGCCACGACCTTCGAAGCTCTGGCCTTTCCGCGCCGGAGCCCGAGGCTCCCCGCGCCATCCCTCGTAACTGATGACGAGGGAGTGCTCGTCCAGCATCGCCGACTGGAAGCGAGAGTAGGGACACATGTAAAAGCAAACTTGCTCTCGTGCAAATCCCGCCAGAAGATAGCACAGACCCCCGACAATCAGGATAAAGGAGTAAATGGGGACAGAGGCTTCCAAGGTGAAAATTTGCCGGAGCAGCACGAAGGCATCTCCGAAATACAGCGTGAAGCCAATGCCGCACGCTGCGGAAATGATCAGCCACAGAGCATTAATCGCCGCTTTCTTGGCGATCTTTCCCCCCGTCCAGGGCTGCCGGTCCAAAGCCATCTGAGCGCTTCGGTCTCCAATGATGCGCCGTTCGATCTCGACGAATAGATCTGTGTACACGGTTTGCCAGCACAGGAATCCGCACCACACCCGCCCGGCAACGGCGGACATGAAAAATAAACTAATAGCAGCGATCAAGAGCAGACCGGTGAGGTAATAAACCTCTTGTGGCCAGATCTCAATAAAGAAGAAATAGCCGCGCCCGCCGTCAATGTCGCCGAGAATGGCTTGAGAAGGAACGCCCGGGCCACGATCCCACCGCAAGAAGGGGGCAATATGAAAAAACAGAAGCAACCCTATGCCAAGCCACCATTTGGAAGTACGAAACTTTCCGCTCACGGAGCGAGGATGAATCGCTACAGTTTCTGCATAAAGAGAATTTTTCTTCTTGGGAGTATTGGGAAGAACGGGGGAGGACACCTGAGGCAACTCCTAACATTACAGGATTCGATCCTATCCCGAAGAGGTGCGGGACGCCAATTAAAATCATTGTATCCCCTTTTGCGCGCTCCCCTGGGGTCAAGGGTCCCTGACCCTGAGCTAAGGGTGTCGGGGGCGGCGCCCCTGACCAGGGCGTAAGCCCATCCAGCCCCGCAAGGGTCAGGGACCCTTGACCCCAGGGGCACCTTATCATTACCGTTTGCCAAGCAACGGCGCTCTTCCAGGAAGGAGTCTTAATACGATGACGGAACGCCTGATTGGATCTTTAAGCCCGTTGGGGGAGAACGCTGTCCCGAGCGGTATCGACAAACACCCCGTCCATGGCCCGCTTTTTCTCGGACGAACGGGCTTTGATGGCGATGCCCAGGGAGACCTCAAACATCACGGAGGAGCCGATAAGGCCGTCCATCAATACCCTTTTGAACACTACTTGCTGTGGCGGCAAGAACTGGGTGCGCTTCCTCCTCTCTCTCGACCAGGGGCCTTTGGGGAAAACCTCTCCACCACGGGCATGACGGAAGAGACCGTCGCCGTCGGCGATGTGTTCCGTCTGGGGAAGGCAATCGTAGAAGTTTCTCAAGGACGACAGCCCTGTTGGAAGCTTAATCTGCGCTTTCAAACCAAGGACATGGCGGCTCAAGTACAGAAAACGGGGCGAACCGGGTGGTACTACCGCGTCACCGAGGAAGGCGTTGTTCAGGAGGAGGACTCTCTCGTTCTCCTCGATCGCCGCTCGCCAGAGTGGAGTCTGCATCGCTTGTGGACTGTGCTTTACGTGAAAACCTCGGATCGGGAAGAGCTTGCCGCGATGGCCCAGATTGCGCACTTGCCGGACAACTGGCGTCGCCTTGCCGAACACCGCCTTGCCACGCGGACGGTGGAGGATTGGGAGCAGCGGCTTCTTGGGAGCGCTCTATAACGGTTCTATTGACAGGCCTTGTAGTCGGTCCAAATCTCGTTCTGGACGATCTTCGCCTGCTTATCAAAGGCCTTCCACCCCGACTTGGTCACATCATTGAGCATCCGCGATACGTTCTCGCAGTACACCGTGGACAAGGGATAGTGACGGTGATAGGTCACCAAGCGCCCGTCAAAATAGGTGATCACCTTTAAAGCATCATCCTTGAATTCGCGCTTGAAGAGCTTGGCATGTTTGTCCACTTGCTTTTTCAGCTTATCCATGAATTTTTGTTCAAAGTCGTTCCACAACTTCTCCGTTCCTGGCTTCATGTCATTGCAGCGCCGCCCGGATTCGCGCAAGAAGACCCCATGATGCAGGAGTTGCTCGGCCACCACCTCATCGGGCTGGAGACAGCGTTTGAATTTGCTTTGCTGCTGCGCCTGGGCGGGAAGGGTAAGAGCAAGGGCAAGGGCTGTAAGAGAAAGGAGCATGCGCATGGAGAATCCTTCTCGATCAGAATGCGGTCCAAAATGTTGCACAAAGGCGCGGGCTTAGTCTGGTGCGAAGGCGCGGGCCAGGGCACAAAAGCCTTCCACCGGGATTTCCTCAGCCCGGGCCGTCGGCGAGACACCGGCAGCGGCAAGGAGCACTTCGGCCTCTCCACCCAGGGTCTTAAGGCTGGAGCGCAGCATTTTGCGTCGTTGCCCAAAAGCCGCCGCTGTTATCTTTTCCAGGACCTCGAAGCGTGCCGGGGCCAGGGGCTCCCGTCGCGGGATCAGTTGCACCACGGTCGAGGTCACCGCCGGTGGAGGCGTAAAGGCACGTTTGTCGATATTGAACAGCGGACGTACCTCGCATAGCCACTGGGTGATGACCGAAAGACGTCCATAGCTCCCTTCGCGGGGAGAGGCCGCTAATCGATCCACCACCTCTTTCTGGAACATCAGCGTCAGGCTTTCAAACGCCTGGATGTTCCTCAGCCATTGCAGCAGCAGCGCCGTGGAGATGTTATAGGGCAAATTGGCCACCACACGCCGGGGAGCCTCTCCCAGGTTTGCCACGTCCACCTTGAGGGCGTCCGCCGCGATCAACTCCAGGCGGCCGGGAGGATACGCGGCGACGATCTCTTGTTGGATGGCCAGGGCGCGGTCATCCCGCTCGATGGCCACCACATGTCGTGCTCCCTCGTCCAACAGGGCGCGGGTCAGGCCACCGGGGCCGGGGCCGATCTCGATGGTGGTGCCGTGCGTTAAGTCACCCGCAGCACGAGCAATACGCGCCGTCAGGTTCAGATCCAGCAAAAAATGCTGCCCTAGGGATTTGCGAGCCTGAAGCCCATGAGAGGTGATCACATCCCGCAGAGGGGGCAACTGGGTCATATCACTTGCATTCCGAGCTCAGAGCTCCCATGGCCTAAGGGAGGCAATGGTAGCATTTTTTCCCCAAAAGGATGCTAAAATCCACGAGGGACGTGGGATTTCATCGCCGAACCTTCGTGCCTCCTGATCAAATTAACTTTATGGCCTGTCCTTCTTGCACACTTAAGTCGTTGCCGCTGGTTTGCGAGAAGGCTATCCTCCGGTACTCTTTGCGGCGGAGAAACCCGCCACCATCACGGGATGGAGAACACGGATCATGACGAAACCCGGTACCCCTGGCGGAACAACGGCCAACACAAAATTGCTGGCTTGGATCGACCAGATGGTCAAATTGTGCAAGCCTGAAAATACGCATATTTGTGACGGTTCCGAGCAAGAGGCCAATGCCCTCTGCGCTATGATGGTCGCCAGTGGCACCATGATCAAGTTAAACGAAGCCAAGCGCCCCAATTCTTACTTGTGTCGCTCTGATCCCCGTGACGTCGCTCGGGTGGAAGACCGGACCTTTATTTGCTCCGCCACCAAGGCCGAGGCCGGTCCCACCAACAATTGGGTCGCTCCCGCCGAGATGAAGGCGCAGATGACCAAGCTGTACGACGGTTGCATGCGCGGACGCACCATGTATGTGGTGCCCTTCAGCATGGGGCCGTTGGGCTCCGATATCGCTCATATCGGCGTGCAGATCACCGATTCCGCCTATGCCGCCGTCAATATGCGCCTGATGACCCGGATGGGGCAGAAGGTTCTCGATCTGATGGGCAAGGATGGTGATTTCGTCGAATGCCTGCACTCGGTCGGACACCCGCTCAAGCCCGGCGAAAAAGACGTTCTGTGGCCCTGCAATCCCGACGACATCACCATCAGCCACTTCCCCGAAAGCCGCGCCATTTGGTCGTTCGGTTCGGGATACGGCGGCAACGCGCTGCTGGGGAAAAAATGCTTCGCCTTGCGGATTGCCTCCACCATGGGGCGCGAGGAAGGATGGCTGGCCGAGCACATGCTCATTGTCGGCGTCGAGGACCCCAAGGGCGAGAAGACTTATGTCGCTGCCGCCTTCCCCTCGGCGTGCGGCAAGACCAACTTCGCCATGCTCCAGCCGCCCGAAGGCTTCCCAGGTTGGAAAATCTGGACCGTGGGCGATGATATCGCTTGGATCAAGCCCGGAGCCGATGGAAAATTCTACGCCATCAACCCCGAGGCCGGATTCTTTGGCGTCGCCCCCGGAACCGGTGCCCACACCAATGCGAACGCTATGGCGGCGTGCGCCAAGAACTCCATCTTCACCAACGTCGCTCTTACCGATGACGGCGATGTGTGGTGGGAGGGCATGACCACCGACACGCCGAAGCATCTGATCGACTGGAAGGGACGGGACTGGACCCCAGCCTCCACCGAGCCCGCCGCTCATCCCAATGCACGCTTCACCGCTCCGGTCAGTCAGTGCCCCTCGGTGGACCCAGAGTGGGAAAATCCCAAGGGCGTGCCCATTTCCGCCTTCATCTTCGGTGGACGGCTGTCGAAGACCATGCCTCTGGTGTACCAATCCTTCAGTTGGTCTCACGGCGTCTATCTCGCCGCCACCATGGGCTCCGAAGCCACAGCCGCCGCCGTCGGGCAAGCGGCGATCCGTCGCGATCCCTTCGCCATGCTGCCGTTCTGCGGCTACAACATGGCCGACTACTTCACCCACTGGCTGGAAATGGGGCGCAAAGTCTCTAATCCTCCGCTGATCTTCCGCGTCAATTGGTTCCGCAAGGATGCCAATGGGAAGTTCATGTGGCCAGGATTCGGTGACAACATGCGTGTGCTGACCTGGATCGTTGATCGTGTCCAGGGGCGCGGAAAAGGCGTGGAAAGCCCGTTCGGAATCGTTCCCACCAGCAAAGATATCGAATGGAAGGGATTGGACTATCCCAAGGAGAAATTCCAGGAACTCATGTCCATCGAACGGGAAGCCGGCGTCGCCGAAGCGCGGAGCCAGGAAGAATTGTTCGATAAATTCCTGGATCGTTTGCCGCCGGAATTCATCAGCGAACGGGAATTGCTGAAGGCTCGGATGTGGCGGTCGCCGGAGAAGTGGCAGGTGGCCGAGTAGAGGGTCAAGGGGCCTCTGCCCCTTGTAGGGGGTGTCGGGGGGCAAAGCCCCCTGACGAGGGCGTAAGCCCATGCCCAAACCAGCACCCCGACAAACCAACCATCCTTACCCTGATGCATCAGGGTAAGGATGG
>JAVBJO010000145.1:0-6783 GCA_031546925.1 Rhodospirillaceae bacterium | reverse complement strand
GACCCCCCAACAATAAACCCCCGAAACAATCGGGGGTTTTTTGTTGGGGGGTCGGGGGGGGGTGGCTTGGGTGGGGGCTTACGCCCTCGTCAGGGGCGCCGCCCCCGACACCCCCGCAAGGGTCAGGGACCCTTGACCCCTCTTGCCAGCCCCCAACCAATGTGGTAGTTAACGTCCGCGCCTTTGTATAGGACCGCCGATTTGCGGGGGAAATGGCGCGAGAAACCAAGAGTTGCGGACGCTTCGACCTGACCCGGAGGATTTGCCCAGGTGCCAGCCGAGACCACAGGCGTAATCGCCGAACGCTATGCTACTGCCCTTTACGAGCTGGCTGAAAAGCAGAAGGCTCTTGATGCGGTGGCCGGCGACCTTCAAAGCCTGCGGGCGATGATCAAAGAAAGCGCTGATCTTCAGCGGCTGTTGCGCAGTCCGGTATTGACTCGCGCCGCTCAAGGCAAGGCCGTCGACGCCCTGGCTAAAGCGGCAAAGTTTCATGCTCTTACGACGAATTTTCTCGGACTGGCGGCAAAAAACCGTCGCTTGTTCGCGCTTTCCGGGGTGATTGCCGCTTATCTTGCGCGGCTGGCCGCCGGGCGGGGGGAATTGTCGGCTCAGGTTGTCTCCGCTGCGGCGTTGAGCCAACCCCAAGCCGAAGCCCTGGCCGCTACCCTCAAAGCCGCTTTTGGCCGCACGGTTGCCGTGGAGGCCTCGGTGGACCCGAGCCTTCTTGGCGGCATGGTGGTCAATGTCGGTTCCCGTATGGTTGACAGCTCGCTCAAAACGAAGCTACAGCACCTCAAGCTCGCTATGAAAGGGGTTGGATAATGGAAATCCGCGCGGCTGAGATCTCCGCGATCCTCAAGCAACAGATCGCCAATTTCGGAACCGAGGCGGAAGTCGCCGAGGTCGGACAAGTGCTTTCCGTCGGTGACGGTATTGCCCGCGTCCACGGCCTCGACAAAGTCCAGGCCGGCGAGATGGTAGAATTTCCCGGTGGCATCAAAGGCATGGCGCTCAACCTCGAAGCCGACAACGTCGGCGTGGTGATTTTCGGCAGTGACCGAAGCATCAAAGAGGGTGATATCGTCAAGCGGACCGGTGCCATCGTTGAGGTTCCTGTTGGTAAAGGGTTGTTAGGACGCGTTGTTGACGCCCTTGGCAATCCCATCGATGGCAAGGGTCCCATCGAGAGCACCGAACGTCGCCGCGTCGACGTCAAGGCTCCCGGTATTATCCCGCGCAAGTCGGTGCACGAGCCCATGTCCACCGGCATCAAGGCCGTGGATGCGTTGATTCCCATCGGGCGCGGTCAGCGCGAGTTGGTGATCGGTGATCGTCAGACCGGCAAGACCGCCATCCTGATCGATACGATCCTCAACCAGAAGCGCTGGCATGACGGCGACGATGAGAAAGCGAAGCTGTTCTGCATCTACGTTGCCGTGGGTCAGAAACGCTCGACGGTTGCGCAGATCGTCAAGACGCTCACCGATTATGGGGCGATGCAGTATTCCATCGTGGTGGCTGCCACCGCGTCGGAGCCCGCGCCGTTGCAGTTCATCGCGCCCTATGCCGGGTGCGCCATGGGCGAATATTTCCGTGACAACGGAATGCACGCCCTGATTATGTACGACGATCTGTCGAAACAGGCCGTGGCCTATCGTCAGATGTCCTTGTTGCTGCGTCGTCCTCCGGGACGCGAGGCCTATCCGGGCGACGTGTTCTATTTGCACTCTCGCTTGCTGGAACGCGCCGCGAAGCTGAACGACGAAAATGGTTCCGGGTCCTTGACCGCTCTGCCGGTGATTGAGACCCAGGCCAACGACGTGTCGGCCTATATCCCGACCAATGTGATCTCCATCACCGATGGACAGATCTTCTTGGAGACGGATTTGTTCTATCGCGGCATTCGTCCGGCGGTGAACGTGGGTCTGTCGGTGTCGCGCGTTGGCTCCGCCGCTCAGATCAAGGCGATGAAGCAGGTCGCGGGCACCATTAAGATGGAACTGGCCCAGTATCGCGAAATGGCGGCCTTCGCTCAGTTCGCGTCGGACTTGGATCCGTCCACCCAGAAGCTGTTGGCCAGAGGCGCTCGGTTGACCGAGTTGCTGAAGCAACCGCAGTTCGTGCCCATGGCCACCGAGGAAGAGGTCGTTTCGATCTTCGCCGGCGTGAAGGGCTATCTGGACAAGATCGACGTCCGGGCGGTGGGCCGGTTTGAAAAGGGTCTGATGGACGAAGTGAAGTCCAAGGCTCCGGAGATCCTGACCACAATTGCTCGCGAAAAGCAGATCAGCGCCGAAACCGAAGGGAAGCTGAAAACGCTCCTCGACGGTTACGCGAAGACCTTCGTCTAAGGGGTCGAAAACCCGATGCCGAGCCTTAAGGACCTACGGCTGAGGATCGTTTCCGTCAAATCGACGCGAAAGATCACGTCAGCCATGAAGATGGTCGCTGCCTCCAAGCTCCGACGCGCCCAAAGCGCGGCGGAGTTGGCACGGCCCTTCGCCGAGCGGATGGAACGGATGCTGGGCACTCTGGCCGCTTCGGTGGCCGGACAGGCAGGTGCCCCGCCCATGTTGGCCGGAACCGGCCAGAGCAATGTTCACCTCATCGTCATGGTCACGGCGGATCGTGGCCTGTGCGGCGGCTTTAATTCGGCCATCGTTCGCAATGTCCGCCAGTTGACCGCCGAGTTGGTGCGCGAGGGCAAGACGGTTAAAATCCTCCCCGTCGGCCGCAAGGGACGCGAGCAGATCAAACGAGATCTGAGCGCCAACCTGGTGGAAGGCTTCGAGGGCTTGGGCCGTAAGGGCGTGGTGTTCTCCGATGCCGACATGGTAGCCAACACGGTTACCGCCATGTTCGAAGCGGGGGAGTTCGACGTTTGCACCCTGGTCTACAACCGGTTTCAGTCGGCCATTGCTCAAGTGCCGACCCGCCAGCAGTTGATCCCCTTCGCCGTGCCGGAAAAAAACGCCACGCCCGAGGAAGGGGAGACCGCCAAGGCGATCTACGAGTTTGAGCCGAGCGAAGAAGAGATTCTCGCCACGCTCCTGCCACGCAACATGGCCGTGCAAATGTTCCGCTCCATGCTGGAAAGCCAGGCGTCGGAACATGGCGCACGCATGACAGCGATGGACAACGCCACCCGCAATGCCGGTGATATGATCAACGGTTTGACCATCAAGTACAATCGGTCACGCCAAGCTCAGATCACCAAGGAATTGATTGAAATCATCTCCGGCGCCGAGGCGCTGTAAGGAAGACTAGGAGCTCACCATGGCAAAGGACAACGTCGGCACGATTACCCAGGTCATGGGCGCCGTCGTGGACGTGCGCTTCGAGGGCCAGCTGCCGGCCATCCTGAACGCACTTCAGACGGATAACGCCGGTCGAAAGCTGGTGTTGGAAGTGGCCCAGCATTTGGGGGAAAACACCGTGCGAACGGTGGCAATGGACTCGACCGATGGTCTGGTTCGTGGCGGTTCCGTAACGGATACCGGCGACGCCATTCGTATGCCTGTCGGACCCGAAACGTTGGGGCGTATCCTCAACGTCATCGGTGAGCCGGTGGACGAGCGCGGCCCGGTCGGTCACAAGATGACTCGCCCGATCCACGCCGAAGCCCCTCCCTTCGTCGAACAATCCACCGAAAACGAAGTTCTCGTGACCGGCATTAAGGTCATCGATCTCTTGGCCCCCTACCTCAAGGGCGGAAAGATCGGATTGTTCGGTGGTGCCGGCGTGGGCAAGACCGTTACGATCATGGAATTGATCAACAACGTCGCCAAGGCGCACGGTGGTGTGTCGGTGTTCGCCGGTGTCGGCGAGCGCACCCGCGAGGGGAATGATCTCTATCACGAAATGATCGAGTCGGGTGTTATCAAGACCGATGGTCCGGGGTCCAAGGTGGCCCTGGTGTACGGTCAGATGAACGAGCCCCCGGGCGCTCGTGCCCGCGTCGGCCTGTCGGGTCTGACCGTCGCCGAGTATTTCCGTGACGAGGAAGGCCAGGATGTGTTGTTCTTCGTGGACAACATCTTCCGCTTCACCCAGGCCGGTTCGGAAGTGTCGGCTCTGTTGGGTCGTATTCCTTCCGCCGTGGGTTATCAGCCGACGCTGGCCACCGATATGGGAACGTTGCAAGAGCGGATCACTTCCACCAAGAAGGGATCGATCACCTCGGTGCAGGCCATTTATGTCCCTGCCGACGATCTTACCGACCCGGCTCCTGCCACCTCGTTTGCTCACTTGGACGCAACCACCGTGTTGTCCCGTTCCATCGCCGAGCAGGCCATTTTCCCGGCCGTGGATCCTCTGGACTCCACCTCTCGCGCTCTTGACCCGCGCGTTGTTGGGGAGGAGCATTATACCGTTGCTCGTGAAGTGCAGCGTATTCTGCAAACCTATAAGTCGCTGCAAGACATCATTGCCATTCTCGGCATGGATGAGCTTTCGGAAGAGGATAAGCTGGTCGTGAATCGCGCCCGCAAAATCCAACGCTTCCTGTCTCAGCCGTTCCATGTGGCCGAAGTCTTCACCGGTACGCCCGGTAAGCTCGTTCCCATCGATGAGACGGTGAAGAGCTTCAAGGCCATCTGTGCCGGTGAATACGATCATCTCCCCGAAGCCGCCTTCTACATGGTTGGTGGAATCGAGGAAGTGATCGAAAAGGCAAAGAAGTTGGCGGCTGACGTCGCCTAAACCAAAGGGGTCGAGGGGCCAATGGCCCCTTGCGGGGTGTGTCGAGGGGCAGCGCCCCTGACAGGCGTAAGCCAGACTCGTCCTCCGCCCCCCGGTGCATCCGTGTCTCCCGCCCCTTGCGGACACACCGAGAAAATTTGAGGCGTAGGGGCGGGAGATACGGATGCACCGGGGGGCGGAGGACGAGTCTGGCTTACGCCTGTCAGGGGCGCTGCCCCTCGACACACCCCGCAAGGGGCCATTGGCCCCTCGACCCCTTTGGTTAGGAGCGAGTTATGCCCGAAAAAATTCAGTTCGAGTTAGTCTCGCCCGCAAAGCTGCTGGTCAGCCTGCCGGTGGACATGGTGGTTGTCCCTGGCAGCGAGGGTAATTTCGGTGCTCTCGCCCGTCATGCCCCGATGATCACGACGGTTCGCCCTGGGGTGATCGACATTCATGATGAGGGCAAGATTACCAACCGGATTTTCGTCGCCGGTGGTTTTGCCGAAGTGAATGGAGAGCGCATCACCGTTTTGGCGGAAGAGGCTATTCCCCTTGAAGATCTCTCCCGCGAGATGATTGATGAGCGTTTGAGCAAGGCGCAGGAAACCCTCGTGGACGCGAAGACGGACCAGGAGAAACTGCGGGCCGAGAAGATGATGAAGATAGCGACGGCCATGCAGGCTGCGACGGCTTCCTAAATGATCCCATCGTTGGAGGATGAGGCGCTTGCCTTCGTCAAGGAGCTTAATGTGGCCTGGACGAAGGGGGCTGCGGGAACGTTGGCATCGTATTTCCATCCCAAAATGGTTGCCATCGCCCCTACGGAAAGGAATATCCTGTATGGACAGGATGCTTGTGTGGCGGGATGGCAAAATTTTGCTTCAAATGCGACCATCCATCACTGGGCTGAAATTGACCCGCAGGTCAGTGTTTTTGGAAATACCGCTATTGTGACCTATTATTTCGATATGTCCTTTGATATTCAGGGACAGACGGTTTCGTTACGAGGCCGGGATATGTTTGTGCTGGCCAAGGAAGAGGGGCGTTGGTGGGCTGTGGCGGACCAGTTTTCACCGATGCCTTCGAACTAAGGTTTTTTCCTCTGCCCGTCGCCCTATGCCCCCTCTCCTCTTTACTTGGCAGCGCAACGTGTGCTACCCGCTTTCTTATAGGCAAGCCAACATTAGGGGGAAGCCATGACCTACGTTAACGCCGACGCTCTCGTCAGCACCGAATGGTTGAGCAATCATATGAAGGCCCCGGATGTTCGGGTCGTCGATGCCAGCTGGTTCCTCCCCTCGTCAGGTCGCAATCCCCGAGAGGAATATGACGCCGAGCATATCCCCGGAGCCGTCTTCTTCGATATCAGCGAGATTTCTGACCCAACATCGCCGTTGCCTCACATGCTGCCAGCCCCAGAAAAATTCTCGAGCCGGGTCCGGAAGTTAGGACTGGGGAATGGCAACCGAATCGTTATCTACGATAGCTCTGGCTTTACCGGGGCCGCAACCCGGGTCTGGTGGATGTTCCGCTATTTCGGTCATACCGAGGTCTCTGTCCTGGACGGAGGACTGCCCAAATGGCGGCTCGAAGGTCGACCGTTGGAAGACCTCCCCCCCATGCCGAGAGACCGACACTTTATCCCACGCGTCAACTCCACCTTGGTGCGCTCCTGCGAGCAAATCAAAAATGCACTTGAGACCGGACGCGAAACGATCGTCGATGTGCGCTCCGTCGAGCGATTCAAGGGTGCCGGAGCCGAACCTTGGCCCGTGAAGCGAACCGGACATATGCCGGGAGCGCTGAATTTGCCCTTTGGAAAACTCGTCAACGAAACCGAGCGGACCATGAAATCCGTCGAAGACCTCAAAAAAATCATCGCGGAGGCGGGAATCCGAATGGATCGGCCTGTGGCGGTGACCTGTGGGTCGGGTATTACCGCCTGTACCTTGGCTCTGGCGCTGCACTTGCTCGGGCATGAGAGTGTCGCCGTTTATGATGGGTCGTGGGCAGAGTGGGGGAATCGTGAGGACGTGCCGGTGGAAAGCGCCTGAGAGGGAGAGGGGTCAAGGGGCCTTGCCCCTTGCGGGGGTGTCG
>JAVBJO010000046.1:0-7038 GCA_031546925.1 Rhodospirillaceae bacterium | reverse complement strand
CCCGACCCCCCAACAAAAAACCCCCGATTGTTTCGGGGGTTTTTTGTTGGGGGGTCGGGGTGGTTGGCTGGGGTGTGGGCTTACGCCCTCGTCAGGGGCGCTGCCCCCGACACCCCCGCAAGGGTCACGGACCCTTGACCCCTAAAGTCTCCGACGCGCCTCCGCCACCGCTTCCCGTACCCGCGTCGGAGCCGTCCCCCCGAAGCTCATCCGACTCGCCACCGATGAGTCCACCGACAGAGTTTGACGCGCCTCCTCCGTGATGCCGGGCTCGATGGTGTGCATCTCGGCCAGGGTCAAATCTTCGAGGCCGCACCCTTTGCCCTCCGCCAGCTTGACCAGACTCCCCGCCACATGGTGTGCTCGGCGGAAGGGCATGCCGAGGCAGCGCACGCACCAATCGGCGATGTCCGTTGCGGTGGTGAAACCCGCTCCCGCGGCAGCGGCAAGAACCTCCCGGTTGACCGTCATGTCCCGGATCATTCCCGTCATGGCGGCAATGGCCAGCTCCAGGGTATCCGTGCACTCGAACACGGGTTCCTTGTCGTCCTGCATGTCCTTGGAATAAGCCAACGGCAGGCCCTTCATGACGATCAACAAGGCATTCAAATTCCCGATCACCCTGCCGGTCTTGGCTCGAACCAACTCGGCCGCGTCAGGGTTGCGCTTCTGCGGCATAATAGACGAGCCCGTGCTGAACGCATCCGACAAGGACACAAAACGAAACTGCGCCGAGGTCCAGATCACCAGTTCCTCCGCTAGTCGGGACAGGTGGACGGAGCAAATCGCCGCCGCCGCCAGGAACTCCAACGCGAAGTCCCGATCCGAAACGCCGTCCATGGAGTTGCGCATGGGGCCAGAGAACCCGAGCGCCTCGGCGGTGAAGTGACGGTCAATGGGGAAAGAGGTTCCCGCCAACGCCGCCGACCCCAAAGGACTCTCGTTCAAGCGGAGTCGGGCATCCTTCAACCGCCCCCGGTCGCGCCCCACCATCTCCACATAAGCCATCAGATGATGCCCCAGGGTGACCGGTTGAGCCGCCTGAAGATGCGTAAACCCCGGCATGACGGTGGCGGCATGTTCCTCTGCTCGATCCAGCAGAGCCTCTTGCAGACCTTTCAATGCCGCGTCCATGCCGTCGATGGCGTCGCGCACCCAGAGACGAAAATCCGTCGCCACCTGGTCATTGCGAGACCGCGCCGTGTGCAGCCGTCCGGCGGCCTCGCCGACAATCTCAGCCAGACGGGCCTCCACATTCATGTGGATGTCCTCGTACGCTTCGCGGAAGGGGAAGGTGCCGTCCTCGATTTCGCGCAGGGCCTGGGCGAGACCCGTAAGAAGGCTCTGGCCATCCGCCTCGGACAGGAGGCCCTGACGGACCAGCATGCGGCAATGGGCCTCGGACCCACGGATGTCTTGGGCATAAAGCCGCCGATCAAAGCCAATGGAGACGTTGATCCGTTGCATAATCGACGCAGGGCCGCCTTGGAAGCGGCCGCCCCAGACGGAGGAGGCCGGAGGAGGGGGAGGGGTGCTCATGACGGGTCTCTTAAGCCGAAGGAGAAAGGACTTTCCTTATAATCCGGGAGGGCACGTTTGGCGAGAAGATCAAGGGGAGCCTGCCCCCCTCCCGCATCACTTGCTCGTCGCAGCAATTTCCTCTGCGGGCATCTCTCTCTTCCTTCCGACAAGAGGATTGTATCTCCTCGTTGAGGAGCGGTCGTAAGTCTTTCCCCGGAGGGAGGGGGCCGGAGGAAGGGGGCCGGAGGAAGGGGGCGGAAGAGCATTGAGCATTTCTTGCATGCGCTGGAAGCGCGCCCTCTTCCGCTGTTCGCAATCCGAACGATAAGCCTTCATGCGGGGCAAGGCCCGCGTGTACCACTGGAACGCCTCGACCCGAGCCGAAGGCCCTCCTCCTCCCGCATAAGCATCCTTGCCAAATGGATTTGCGCCTGAGGATGGCCTTTCTCGGCCGCTTTTCGGATCCACTGGAGCGCAGCGACAGGGTCGTAGGGGCCAAAGCGGCCGGTTTCTAAACGAGCACCGACCGCGAACTGCTTTTCGATATCCCCCGTCTCGGCACGCTTAAGATTTCGCCTAAATTCTTGGGAAACGAGCAGGACCCAGAGTTCACGTTGCGCTTTACCATCCTCCAATCGTTTTGACGCCTGGGTCAGCTATCGAATACCCTCGGCCACTTCCTCGCCCGAGGGATCGCGTTGTGGCGTTTCCTTGAAGGGCTTGCTGTAGATCGCCATTCCCACGGAAAACATCGCTTGAGGTTCCCCTTGCTCGGCCGCCTTGGTGTACCAGGTCTTTGCCAATTCCTCGTCCTTCGGCACCCCGATGCCCCGTTCGTAGAGATCTCCGAGATGCTTCTGCGCCTTCACATCTCCCCCTTCAGCGGCCTGGGTCAGGGCGGAGATATCTTCAGCAGCCAGGGCCGCGAACGAGGGAAAAAGCAGCGAGGCGGCCAGCAATCCCCCAATCAACATCCTTTTTATCTTCCCACACCTCTCCCTGGATTCCTGTGCTTTTCTTACAAAGTCTAGGGGGGATTGTGGCTTTTCCAGAGAAGGGTCACCAGGGTGCAAGAAAGGACGATGGTGAATTTTTCTCTCCTTCGGCGCGTTGACTTCCCCTCCTGGTTCACCTCATTGTGAGTGATCGCTCACTCTATGGGGAAGAGAGTTTCATGCGTGATCCAGCCAAAACACGGCAGCGCCTCCATCAGGCGGCCCTCCAGCTTTTCGTCGAGAAGGGGATAACGGAGACCAGCGTCCGCGATCTCGCCGCCACCGCAGGGGTGGCCGAGGGAACGCTATACCGTCATCATGCCTCGAAAGAAGACCTTCTGCGGGCGCTCTTCAGCGAGCATTACGATGCCTTTGCCCGTCGTCTGGAGGCTCTCCAGAAGCAAAAGGACAATTTCGCCGAGAGACTCACCCTGGTGATTCAAGAGGTCTGTCAATTTTACGATGACTCTCCTCTGCTGTTTCGTTTCCTGCTCTTGGTGCAGCACGAGGCCTTGCCGCGTCTCGCCCGGGGGGCCGCCGATCCGGTGGAGGTGGTGCGCAAGATGGTCCGAGAGGGCATTCGCACAGGAGAAGTCGTGTTAAAGGACGCGGAACTGGTTACGGCGATCATTCTGGGCTTGATGTTGCAGCCGGCCACCGCCTTAGTGTACGGACGACTGACGCCACCGCTGTCTCGATTTGCACCGGCCATTTCCGCCGCGTGCCAAGCGGCGATCCAGGCCGCCACACCCGCTCTTGAGGGGACGGATCATGGGTGAAACTTCATCTCATTTGCTGCGAAGCCGTCGGTTCCTGCCTTTGTTCGTTAGTCTGTTCATGAGTGCCGCCAACGACAATTTGTTTCGCAGTGCCGTGGCCTCGTATCTGACCTTTCAGCTGGGGCGGGCGGATTTGGCTCCCCTGGGGGTGGGGTTGTTTCTCTTGCCCTATCTGCTGTTTTCGGCCACCTCGGGGGAGCTTTCCGATCGCTTCGAGAAAGTTCAGTTGATGCGATGGGTCAAAATGGCCGAGATTCCCATTTCGGCCCTGGGGGCCTGGGCACTGGTCAGCGGTCATATTTCCGGCATGCTGGCGTTTCTGTTTTTCCTGGGGGCACAATCGACCTTTTACAGCCCGCTGAAGTACGCGGTCCTGCCGGAGATTTTACGCGAAAACGAATTGATCGACGGTAACGCCTATATCGAGAGTGGAACCTTCGTCGCCATCCTGTTTGGCACCATCGTTGGTGGGACTTTGGTCATGGCTGGAAATGGTCCCCTCCTGGTGGGGGCCTTGATGATGGCGCTCGCGGTGGGCGGTTACGTCGCCAGCCTGTTCCAGCCTTTCGCCCGACCGAGCAATCCCAACGTCAAGATCAATCTTAACGTGTTGCGTGAAACCATCACCATCGTGAAAAGCATTCGCCAACCGCGGGAGTTGTTTCTGGCCATCCTCGGGCTCTCGTGGTTCTGGTTGGCGGGAGGCCTCTATCTGGCGGAGTTGCCGGCCTTTGCCAAGGATGTTCTCCGCGCCGATCAATATGCCTTCATGGTCATGCTGACCATGTTGTCGGTCGGGATTGGGGTGGGCTCGGTTCTGTGCGGACGTTTGTTGAAGGGGGAAATCTCGGCACGGTATGTCCCGCTCGCGGCCCTGGGCATGACCCTGTTTGCCTTTGATTTGTGGTTGGGGGGGAAGAGCGCGACTCAAGATCCCGGGGCGCCTCTCGCTTCGCTGGAGGTCTTTCTCTCTCGTGCAGGGAATTGGCGAATCCTGTTCGATCTGTTGGGCTTTTCCATCTGTGGCGGTATTTATACCGTGCCGCTTTATGCCTTGCTCCAAAGCCGTCCCAATCCGGCGTATCGGGCGCGGGCCGTGGCTGCCAACAACATCATCAACGCCTTGTTCATCGTTATTGCTGCCGGAGGGGCCACGGCCTTGATGGTGGCGGATCTCCTTTCCATCAGCGGCCTCTTCCTGGCCTTGGCATTGGGGTCCTTGGGGGTAACGATCTATATCTGTCGCCTGCTTCCCGCCGAGATCGTCAAAGGCCTTCTCGCCACGGTGTTGCGTCGGGTCTACCGAGTCAAGATCAACGGGCTGGAGAACCTGACGGCGGCGGGCGAGCGCGCCTTGTTGGTGGTCAATCATGTCTCGTTCCTGGATGCGGCTCTGCTGGCGGCGTTTTTGCCGCGAAAGCTCTCCTTTGCCATCAACACCAAGGTGGCGGGGTATTGGTGGATCAAGCCCTTCCTGCTGATGACGGATTCTTTTCCCGTGGACCCCACCAGTCCCCTGGCCACCAAGGCCATGGTGCATGCCCTGCGCCAAGGGCAGACCTGCGTCATCTTCCCAGAGGGACGCATCACCATCACCGGTGGACTGATGAAGATCTACGAAGGCCCCGGCATGGTGGCCGAAAAAGCCGATGCTCCCATCATTCCCATTCGCATCGATGGGGCGCAGCACACCGTTTTCTCGCGGCTGAAGGGCAAGGTGCGGCGCAAGTGGTTTCCGCGCATCACCATTACCCTGCTCCCGCCCTGTCGCTTCGAGGTTCCCGCCGCCCTGAAAGGACGAGAGCGCCGTCAGAGGATCGGACTCGCCTTATACGACGTGATGTCGGCGATGATGTTCGAGACCTCGAACCGGCGCGGCACCTTGTTTTCGGCGTTGCTGGACGCTCGGTCCGCTCACGGAGGGCGGGGAATCGCCCTGGAGGATGTTCAGCGCAAGCCCGTCTCGCGGGACCAGTTGGTGCTGGGGGCCTTGGTGTTGGGGCGTAGACTCCAGCAGGAGGCCGAATTGGGCGAGGCGGTGGGGGTGCTGCTGCCTAATTCCCTCACGGCGGCCACCACTTTCTTTGGGCTGCAAGCCTTTGGCCGCGTTCCCGCCATGCTGAACTTCAGTTCGGGAGCCGCTACGGTGGCCACGGCTTGTTTAACGGCCTCGCTTCGCACGGTGATCACCTCGCGCCAATTCATCGAGCGCGGACGCCTGGACGCCACCATTGAGGCCCTAGAGGGCAAAGCGCGCATTCTCTATCTGGAAGATCTGCGTCAAACCCTGGGATGGAGCGATAAGCTTAAGGGACTGCTGTCACGCCCATTCGCGCGGATGCTGCATCGTCGCCTCGGGCGCAAGGGCGATGATGCGGCGGTGATTCTGTTCACCTCGGGCTCCGAGGGCACCCCCAAGGGGGTGGTGTTGTCTCATACCAATATCCTTGCCAACTGCCATCAATTGGCGGCACGCGTGGCGTTCTCTCCGGTCGATATTGCCTTTAACGCCTTGCCGATGTTCCACGCTTTTGGCCTGAGTTCGGCCTTTCTTCTTCCGATATTGGGAGGGTTACGGTGTTTCCTCTATCCGTCGCCTCTCCACTACCGCATCGTGCCGGAGATGATCTACGATACCAATGCTACCATCGTGTTTGGAACCGATACCTTCCTGTCCGGGTATGGGCGAGCCGCCTCGGCTTATGATTTCCAAAGCATTCGCCTCGCAGTGGCCGGAGCGGAACGCGTCAAAGACGAAACCCGTGCCCTGTGGACCGAGAAATTCGGCGTTCGCATCCTGGAAGGATACGGCGCGACCGAAACCGCGCCGGTGCTGGCCCTCAATACCCCCATGCACTACAAGGCCGGGACCGTGGGACGGTTGCTGCCAGGGATCACCTACCGGCTTGAACAGGTTCCCGGTGTCGCGGATGGACAGAGATTGTGGGTTCGTGGACCCAATATCATGCAAGGCTACATGACCCTCGATGCCCCAGGGCAGATCCAACCTCCGCTTGAGGGATGGTATGATACAGGGGATCTGGTGGGGATTGACTCCCTTGGGTTCGTACGAATTTTGGGGCGACTGAAACGCTTCGCCAAAATCGGTGGAGAAATGGTGTCCCTGACCAAAGTGGAAAATGAAATCTGTGCGCTCTGGCCCGCTGAACAACATGCGGTCGTTGCTCTTCCCGATCCTCGCAAAGGGGAAGCGCTGGTCCTCGTCACAGAGCGAGAGGGGGCTGACCGAGCCGATATTGCGCGTTACTTCCGCGAGCAGGGGTTGGGCGAGATCGCTGTGCCCAAGGTTATCCTGACCGTGACGGCTGTTCCTCTCCTGGGAAGTGGGAAGCTGGACTATGTGGGGGCCAAACGGCTGGCCTTGGAGGCTGTGGTGGTGGAAGAAGAGGCAGACGAAGAGGACTAAAGGGGTCAAGGGCCGAGGCCCTTGCGGGGGTGCGGGGGGGCAGCGCCCCCGCGTGGCGTAAGCCAGTCCCCCCCACCACCCCGACCCCCCAACAAAAAACCCCCGATTGTTTCGGGGGTTTTTTGTTGGGGGGTCGGGGTGGTGGGGGGGACAGGCTTAAGCCACGCGGGGGCGCTGCCCCCCCCCACCCCCCCAAAGGGCGCCGCCCGAGAACCCCATAATAAAGAGAATAAGCAAAGAAATACACCCCCCCCACCACCAAAGCCCGCCCCATGTCCCCCCCCAAGAACAACAAACCACAAACAACCAAAGGAAC
>JAVBJO010000101.1:0-7723 GCA_031546925.1 Rhodospirillaceae bacterium | reverse complement strand
GGGCCTCGGACCCGTGCGGGGGTGGGGGGGCCAGAGCCCCTCACGAGGGCTTAAGCCCATCCAGCCCCCCCACCCCGACCCCCCAACAAAAACCCCCCGTTGGTTTCGGGGGTTTTTTGTTGGGGGGTCGGGGTGGGGGGGCTGGATGGGCTTACGCCCTGGTCAGGGGCGCTGCCCCCGACACCCCCGCAAGGGGCGATAGCCCCCTGTCCCCTCAGGCTGGCCGCGCAGGTTTCACCCCCCGATTCTCCACCTCGTCGGCCTGAGAGGTTTGGGTTTCGACGATCTCCACCTCCTGGCAAGTGACTGTCGCCATCAAGACATGTTCGCTTGCGCTATCGGTTGTGACCGCCAGGGAGGTCAGGATCATGCTGGGATAGTACCGTTTCCCCGTGACCAACTCGAACGGTTCTCGTTCGTTCTGTAAGGCCAAGAGGCTTTCATAGATTTCCTGGGGCGGCGTTCCTCCGCCCCATCCCAGTCGCAAGGTGACAGATGCGGGTCGTCGATAGGCATGATCGGCGACGGGAGAGCCTTTCTCGATAGGATGTTCTGTAATAACCAATTGATCGGAATGGGATTCTTCCATGACCACATGGGCAGCGATCGGCCCTAATCGGCGGTGGGGGAGGAACGTGGCGTTCTCAGGGGGGGAGTCCATGGAAATTGTCCTATAGCGTTTGAGTCTCCTCACAATGCCGCATTTGTTCCTAAAACGCTAGGGTTATTTTTCTATTTTGTTCAGGGAGAGGGGGCCTTCTCCAGGGGCTCTCTCAACCGCAAGCCTGCTTTGTTCCGCTGTTTTTTCTCCTCCTCCTCTTCCCTTCCTCCCCTCCAAAGGCCATATCAGGGGGAGGACAGATGGACAGGGAGGGCATTATGACCAGAGTCACACGCCTACTCATCGCCGTGCCGGTTCTCGTGCTTGCCGCTGCTGGCGTGGCCCGAGGCGGGAGTCTCGACTGTCAGTTCGACGTGAGCGCCTTCGCCAACGATGTGGCTGCCGCAAAGGGCCGCTTGTCCGCACAGCAACTGAAGTCCGCAGAACAAGTTATCCTCGTCGCGCGGAGTCAATGCCGGTCTTCGACGGATATGGTTGGGGCAAACTTGACCTCGGCGCGGAAAACGCTGCAACTGACTCCGGCGGATCAGCAAATCGTCGAGCAGGACAGCTTCTGGCCATCTCGACACAGTGAATTGGCAGAAATCAGAAAATGAAACTCCTTAGGCTCTCCAGAGGGCTCTCCAGTGTCTTAACGGTTCTGCTGGTCACCAGTGGGGCGAGCTTCGCCGCAGACCCTCCCCGGAAGGTCACCGACGAGGCGAAGACCGAACGGCAGTCCTGGAGAGCCGACCAGCACCTCCTCGGCCCCGCCGAAAGCCG
This sequence comes from Rhodospirillaceae bacterium, assembly GCA_031546925.1. Taxonomy (GTDB): domain Bacteria; phylum Pseudomonadota; class Alphaproteobacteria; order Rhodospirillales; family Magnetospirillaceae; genus Magnetospirillum. The sequence continues at coordinate 6,339 of JAVBJO010000101.1, read as the reverse complement.
CGAGGGCGAGCGTCGCTTGGACGCTATTGAGCAGAAAGCCAAGAAAGACCCCCAAAGCGCCGATACCATGCTGCGGGTCTGGAAGAATGATCGTGCCCTCTCCACGCAGAACCGACCCACAGGGGGAGCAGGCGTCGATCCTCCCAACAGCATCATCGGTCCCGTGGGGCAAAAGACCGGGCGGCAGGTCCGATAAGAGAGGGAGGGGCTCTCAAAAAGGCCCCGTCCCCCTTTCCCCCGTCCCCCCCCCCTTCCCCCGTCAATGGACGCTAAAAGGCTCCATCTCGTGCTGACGGATCGCGGCAAAGGCCAGATCGCGAGAGGGGGCCATTCCCATCTGCGTCCCATCCGCCGCATGCAACGACCACACCACACTGTCGCCCAAGTCGTCAGAGCGCTTCACAAACACCACCGCCGACACCCCCCAGGCCGCGAAATCCGCCGCACTGGTAGAATGGTGCAAGGATGGGAGGCGAAACAATTCCTCAACAACAGAGAGATTCTCTTCTACGGGACTGCTCTTCATGGTCAATCCTCCTTATCGTTTGCCGAGTTGTGCGGGGGAGTGGAGCGCCGTAACATCCACCGCCCGCAAGGCCTCGGAAGAAGACGTAGGATCAGCGGCGGAGCGAATGGGAATCGTACGCGCCCGCGAATTGGGCTTCGGACGCAACAAGTCCACATGCAACAAGCCGTCGCTGAGGGAGGCGGATTCGACTTCGATCCCCTCGGCCAGAAGGAAGCTCCGTTGAAATTGACGCGCGGCGATGCCCCGGTGCAGGAACACGCGGTCCTCATCCTCCTCGACCTGACGGCCGCGAACGATGAGCTGGTTGTCCTCAATGCTGACCATGAGATCGCTCATGGAAAAGCCCGCCACCGCTAACGTGATCCGTAACCCACCCTCGCCAATCTGCTCGATGTTGTAAGGGGGGTAGCCCTCGGCTTGACCCTTCGCGACCCGATCAAGGGTGCGCTCAAAATGATCGAAGCCGAGAAGAAGCGGGCTGTTAAAAAGCGACACACGCGTCGTCACGGGGATTCCTCCAGTGGGTAAAGGCGCTGCCTCGAAGGGTATACGACCAGGGCCGCGTACCATGTTGGGCGCGAAATGGGTTTCGTCAAGAGGAAAGGGGGCAAGAGGCCCCGGCCCTTGAGCTCAGGGTGCCGGGACAAAGCCCCCATAAATGGCCCAACCCAGCCTTCTCTCGACTCCTATCTCTGGGGAAAAGGCGTGCCCGAAAATCCCACGGAAGCTGTTCAATGGTGGAAGCAGGCCGCAGAGCAAGGCGTAGCCGAGGCGCAAAACAACCTTGGCAGCATGTATGCCGAGGGAATCGGCGTCCCCAAGGATCCCACAAAAGCCGTCAAATGGTACAAACGTGCTGCGGAGCAGGGCTATGCCGGGGCGCAATATATCCTTGGGTACCTCCTCTCTATCAGAGGACAAGGTATTTCCCAGGATCCCGTGGAAGCCATCATGTGGTATAAACGGGTCGCGGAACAAGGCTTGACCGAGGCCCAATTCCGCCTTGGCCTCTTGTATGACAAAGGCACGGACGTCCTCCCCACGGATGCGACCAGCTGTTTCCCGATAGAGGCGAGTCCGAGAGCGGAAGGCCCCCCTACCAGCGTCCCACAGGACCCCAAAGAAGCCGCTACGTGGTACAAACGCGCTGCGGAACAGGGGTCATGCCGGGGCGCAAAACGCCCTTGGAGCACCTTATGAGGCGGGAAGGGGTGTGTTTGCAAAAAATATGACCGAAGCTGCGGGATGGTGCCAGGAAGCTGCGGTGCAAGGGGAACACGACGCCCAGTATCAGCTCGGGCTGCTGTATGCCCAAGGCACCTGCGTCAGGCAGGATAACGCGGAAAGTTATAAGTGGGCGAGCCTCGCCAGCAAGACGTCTGACCCTAAAAAACGGGATGAGGCCCTCAAGCTTCGCGATGAAAGAGCAAAAAAATTGAGCGCAAAGCAAATCGCCAAAATAAACGCGGCAGTAAAGGCGTGGCAGCCAGAGCAGCCAAAGGAATAGAATATTGCCAGAGGAATAGAATATTGTATGTGCTGGCACAAAAACCACACCAAGAGGACCGAAGGTATACCCGATCCTCTTAGGGTGGAAGGGGGCAAAGCGCCCCCTTTCTTGTGCTACGGCCGATCCTCTGGCCTCAGTCTTCGCGGTCCCGCCGCCGTTCCTTGCGCTCTGTTTCCACCTGAGCGGAAATATCCTCTCCGGTGGCCTGATCGACGCATTTCATGGACAGCTTAACCTTGCCCCGATCATCGAAGCCCATGACCTTGACCTTGACTTGATCACCAGCCTTGAGCACGTCCGAGGTCTTCGCCACTCGGTCCCGAGAGATCTCGGAGATATGGACCAGACCATCGCGCGAGCCGAGGAAATTCACAAAGGCGCCGAAATCGACCACCTTGACGACTTTTCCGATGTAGATGAGTCCGACTTCGGGCTCGGCCACGATCCCCCGGATCCAATCGACGGCTTTCTGCGAGGCTTCGGAATCGGACGAAGCGACTTTGATGGTACCATCATCATCGATATCGATCTTTGCCCCGGTGCTTTCGCAAATCTCGCGAATAATCTTGCCACCGGTTCCGATGACTTCGCGGATCTTTTCCTTGGGAATATTGAAGGTGGTAATGCGCGGCGCATTGCCCGACACTTCTTGACGAGCGGAGTCGAGCCCCTTCGACATTTCGTTCAGGATATGCAACCGTCCATCCCGGGCCTGCTTCAGGGCAATCTTCATGATCTCCTCGGTGATGGAGGTGATCTTGATATCCATTTGCAGGGCGGTGACGCCACTTTCGGTTCCGGCGACCTTGAAGTCCATATCGCCCAGGTGATCTTCATCGCCCAGGATATCGGACAGGACGGCGAACTGGTCGCTTTCCTTGATCAGGCCCATGGCGATACCGGCGATGGGACGGGTCAGGGGAACGCCTGCGTCCATCATGGCCAAGGACGCACCGCACACCGTCGCCATGGAGGACGAGCCGTTGGACTCGGTGATCTCGGAGACCACACGCATGGTGTAGGGGAAATTTTCCTTCGCAGGGAGCATGGGATGGATAGCCCGCCAGGCGAGCTTTCCGTGACCAATCTCGCGCCGTCCCGGAGAGCCCATGCGACCGACTTCACCCACCGAGTAGGGCGGGAAGTTGTAATGCAGCATGAAATTCTCGCGGTATTCGCCGCCGAGAGCGTCAACCACCTGTTCGTCCTGACCGGTGCCGAGCGTCGCCACCACCAGAGCCTGGGTTTCCCCACGGGTGAACAGGGCGGAACCATGGGCCCGGGGGAGAATGCCGACTTCGGCCACGATGGGGCGCACCGTCTTGGTGTCGCGTCCGTCGATGCGGATGCCGGTTTTCAGGATGTTGCCGCGCACCACTTCGGACTCGAGGCCCTTGAGGATGCCCGGAGCCACCAGTTGTTCCGCTTCCACCGTCAACAGGGCGGTGGCTTTCTGCTTCACCGCGCCAACAGCGGCGTAGCGCTCTTGCTTTTTGGTGATCTTGTAAGCGGTGGCCAGCTCGTCAACGATACCGTTGCCGACGAAAACCTTACGCACGGCCTCGACTTCGGGGGCGGGCGGAACCACGTCCCACATGTCCTTGGCACACTGGTCGGCCAACGCGATGATCGCATCGATCACCGGCTGATAGGCCTTGTGTCCGAACATCACCGCGCCGAGCATGATCTCCTCGGACAGCTCGCGGGCCTCGGACTCCACCATCAGCACGCCGTTGCGGGTTCCGGCGACGACCAATTCCAGCTCGGTCTTGCCGATCTGCGCCAGGGGCGGGTTCAGAATGTAGGCACCATCGCTATAACCAACGCGCGCCGCACCCACCGGACCCATGAAGGGCATGCCGGAGATGGTCAGCGCGGCCGACGTCCCGACCAGAGCGGCGATATCGGGATCGTTCTCCAGATCGTGGGACAGAACGGTGCAAATTACCTGGGTTTCGTTGCGAAAGCCCTCGGCGAACAGGGGGCGGATCGGACGATCGATCAGGCGCGAAATCAGGGTCTCGCGTTCGGCGGGGCGCCCTTCGCGCTTAAAGAAGCCTCCGGGGATCTTGCCAGCGGCGAATGCCTTTTCCTGGTAGTTCACCGTCAGAGGGAAGAAATCAATACCAGGACGCACGGACCTTTGTCCGACAACCGTGCAGAGCACGCTCGTTTCGCCATAGGTGACAAGCACGGCGCCATCGGCCTGACGTGCTATTTTGCCGGTCTCCAGAACCAGCTTTCGCCCGCCCCATTCGATCTCTTTGCGGGCTACATTAAACATTGACATACGGTCTTTTTCCTTATCGTTCGCAGCCCCGCCGTATTGCGAGGATGCAAGGAGGCCCCCACCGGGAGCCTCCTCTCTGATTACTTACGCAGCCCGAGTCGGGCAATCAACGACTCATACCGACTGCGGTTTTTACCCTTCAGATAATCCAGCATCCGGCGACGCTGGCCCACCATGATCAGGAGGCCGCGGCGGGAGTGGAAATCCTTCTTATGCTCTTTAAGGTGCTCCGTCAGATTGCGAATGCGTTCCGACAGGATGGCCACCTGGACCTCGGGAGAACCCGAATCGCCCTCATGGGTGGCATATTCCTTAACGACTTCCGTTTTACGCTCAGGCGTAATCGACATCGTGGTCTCCTTCATTTGGGGGAGTGAGATTGAACACACGCAGAGGACGAAGCTCGTCGCCCTGCACCTGTGCTAGCGCAACCACCCGGCTACCGTCCATGGCCCTCAAGGTCGAGGGGAAATCAGGACCGGCAAACGGAAAAGGCCGCTCCAATCGCGATAGCGGCAGGAACTGCCCTCCTTGGAAGCGCCGAGCCTCCGCCTCCGACAAGGCCACCGCCGGGATGTCGTCCAGCGCGGTCTCGATCGGGAGCAGATAAGCCCGAAGGTTGAAGTTGTGCTCTTGTTCGCCCCCCAAGTCCAGCAAAATCGCGTTCGTGAGGTCAAATCGCCCGCATCGCGTCCGACGCAATTGCACCACATGACCCACCGTTCCCAAGGCTACGGCAAGATCGCGGGCCAGGGCACGGATGTAGGTTCCCTTGCCGCACACCACCTCGAAATCCGCGTGATCCGAGTCGGGACAACCCACCAGCGTTAGGTCCTCAATCCGCACCCGACGCGAGGCCAAATCCACCACCTCGCCCGCTCTCGCCATATCATACGCGCGGCGGCCATCGATCTTCAGGGCCGAGAAAATGGGGGGGAGCTGCTCAATCTCGCCCAGAAAACGAGGCAGAACCGCCAGGATCGCCGCTTCGGTGGGACGAACCTCGGAGGTGGCGCAAACCTCGCCCTCACCGTCATCCGTCGTCCGAGCCTCGCCCCAACGCACCCGGCAGGTGTAGGTCTTGGTCGCGTCCATCACATAGGAAACTGTCTTCGTCGCCTCCCCCAACGCGATGGGGAGGAGACCCGTGGCGAGGGGGTCCAATGTGCCCCCGTGACCAATCTTCGCGGCTCCGGTTAAACGCCGTATCGCGCCAACCCCTTGGGTCGACGTCATGCCAAGAGGCTTGTCCAGAATCAGCCAACCATGAAGAGGAAGGCCCTTGCGACGCCTATTCTTCATCATCCGCCTTGAGGTCGCGTGCCACCTCGGGACTGCGGAGAAGAGCGTCAATCCGACGCGCCTCGTCAAAGGTTAGATCCGGCTCGAAAAAGAGATTCGGAACCGTGCGCAACATCATCGTTCGGGCAATCTCATGGCGCAGGAAAGCCCGAGCGCGCTTGAGACCCGCAAGAATGGGGCCGGGGTCGCCGCCGCCCAAGGGGACGACAAAGGCCGTCGCATTGTGGAGATCCGGGCTGATGCGAACCTCCGTCACCGTGATGCAGCGACCCGATAGAGACGGATCGCGGATGTCGCCGCGCTCGATGACGGCGGAGAGAACGTGACGCAGTTCTTCGCCGACGCGGAGTTGGCGTTGGGTGGGGGGCTTGGTTCCTCTGGGCATGGCGGGGTCCGGCGTGTGATGGGGTGACGTAAGGGGTCAAGGGTCACTGACCCTTGCGGGGGTGCAGGGGGCAGCGCCCCTTGCAAGGGCGTAAGCCCATACGACCCCACCCCCGCCCCCCTCAAAAAATTCCCGACTTTATCGGGAATTTTTTGAGGGGGGCGGGGGTGGGGTCGTATGGGCTTACGCCCTTGCAAGGGGCGCGGCCCCCGGCACCCCCCCCAGGGTCACTGAACCATGACCCCATACGTCACCCCCACACACCCCCGCCCCCCCCCAGCCCCCCGGCAACAAACCCCCCCCCCCACCCCCACACCCCGGCC
>JAVBJO010000035.1:0-16001 GCA_031546925.1 Rhodospirillaceae bacterium | reverse complement strand
TTGGGGGGGTGGGGCTCGCGCCGGGGCTGCCGCCCCATACCCCGCCTGGGGCCATTGCCCCAGACCCCCTTTTCTTTCAGCAATCTCGGTTCGGCCCAGTCCGTGACCTATCATTTTACACGAAGCGCACGTCCACCACCTCGTAGGACTTCGACCCCCCCGGCGTGATCACCTCCACCGCATCTCCCACGTGCTTGCCGATCAAGGCCCGCGCCAAGGGAGAGTGCACCGACATACGCCCCGCGCGGATATCAGCCTCGTGGGCTCCGACGATGGTGTAAATGACGGTGTCCTCGGAGTCCTCATCAGCCAGGGTCACAGTTGCGCCGAAGCGAATCCGTTTCCCGGATAATTGGCTGATGTCGATAACCTGGGCTCGGGAGATGATATCCTCGAGTTCCGCGACTCGGCCTTCGATGAAGCTCTGCTGTTCTCGCGCCGCGTGGTATTCGGCGTTTTCAGAGAGGTCTCCATGTTCGCGCGCCTCGGCAATGGCCTTGATGACGGCGGGTCGCTCCACCGACTTCAAGGTCCGTAGTTCTTCCTCCAATTGGGCCAAGCCCGCTGGAGTCATCGGAATTTTTTCCATCCCGGTAAAGCCCCTGCCAGTGAGGCGCAAAGACGAGAAAGGTCTTTGCGCTTTAGAAAGAAGTCTTAAAATACGACTGGAGCGGAGCGACATCAAGCGCTCCGCGTCGAAGCGCCGCGATGGCCTGGACGGCGGCTCGCGCTCCCGCCGCAGTGGTGTAGTGGGGAACATTATACTGCAAGGCGCTCCGCCGGATCGAGAGGGAATCCTTGACCGCTTGGCTGCCGTCGGTGGTGTTGACCACCAGTTGCACCCGTCCATCGGTCATGGCGTCAACGCAGTGAGGTCGGCCCTCTAGAACTTTGTTGACCACCGTCACTTGCAGGCCTTGTTCCACCAGATAGCGCGCGGTTCCCCGGGTCGCCGTCAAGGTGAAGCCCATGGCGAGCAAGCTGCGTCCGACGTCCACCATGGCCGGCTTATCGGCCTCGCGCACCGACAAGAACGCGGTGCCGCTGGTGGGCAGGATGCAGCCAGCGCCGATTTGGCTTTTGGCGAAGGCCAAGGCGAAATCACGGTCGATGCCCATGACCTCGCCGGTGGATTTCATTTCCGGCCCCAGGAGGATGTCGACGCCGGGGAAGCGAGCGAACGGGAACACCGCCTCTTTCACCGCGACGTGAGCCATTTCGGTCCGCTTCAGGTTGAATCCCGCCAAGGGTTCCCCCGCCATGACGCGAGAGGCGATCTTGGCAAGCGGAATCCCCGTCGCTTTGGCCACGAAGGGTACCGTGCGCGAGGCCCGAGGGTTGACTTCCAGGATGTAGATATTCCCGGCCTGGACCGCGAATTGCACGTTCATCAGCCCCACCACCTTCAAGGCCTGAGCCAAGAGAATGGTTTGCCGTTCCAACTCCGCCTGGATAGCGGCGCTTAAGGAGTAGGGGGGGAGGGAACAAGCCGAGTCGCCGGAGTGAATCCCCGCTTCTTCGATATGCTCCATGATCCCGGCGACGAACACATCCTTGCCGTCGGCGAGGGCGTCCACGTCCACCTCGATGGCGTCCTTGAGGTAGTAGTCGATCAGAACCGGATTGTCTCCAGAGACCGAAACCGCCTCGCGCATATAAAGGTCCAACGCCTCGGGGTCATAGACGATGCGCATGGCGCGTCCCCCCAGCACGAAGCTTGGGCGGATGACCACGGGGTAGCCGATACGCTCCGCCACCAGTTTGGCTTCCGCCAGGGACCGCGCAATGCCATTGGGGGGCTGCTTCAGTCCCAGCGAGATGAGCAACTGTTGGAAACGCTCCCGATCTTCGGCCAAGTCGATGCTGTCCGGGCTGGTGCCAAGGATGGGAATACCCGCCTGCTCCAGAGCACGAGCCAGCTTTAACGGCGTCTGGCCACCGAATTGGACGATACAGCCCAGCACACGGCCGTTGGATTGCTCTTTACGCACCAGATCGATAACCGTCTCGATGGTCAGGGGCTCGAAGTACAGGCGATCCGAGGTGTCGTAATCGGTGGACACGGTTTCTGGATTGCAGTTGACCATGATGGTTTCCTTGCCGGCCTCGTGCAGAGCGTAGGCGGCATGGACGCAACAATAATCGAATTCGATGCCCTGGCCGATGCGGTTGGGACCGCCGCCCAGGATGATCACCTTGTCCCGGTCAGAGGGATCGGACTCGCACTCTGGTGGGTTGACCCCGTCGCCCTCATAGCACGAATACATATAGGCGGTGGAGGAGGGGAACTCCGCCGCACAGGTATCGATGCGCTTCATCACCGGCTTGACGTTCAATACCTCGCGGCGGAACGTGGTCTCGGTCAGGGTTTTGCCGGACAGCTCACTCAGCCGTTGATCCGAGAAGCCCATCTTCTTCAAGCGCAGTAGACCCGGAGCGTCAATAGGCAGGCCCTTCTTCCGCACCTCTTCCTCGGCAGCCACAATGTCGCGGATCTGGCGCAGAACCCAAAGATCGTAGGCGCAGACCGCGTTGATCTCTTCCACCGTCAGGCCCAGCCGGAGCGCTTGGGCGATCACCAAAAGACGGTCCTGACGTGGCAGAGCCAATGCCTTGCGCACGGCATCCTTCATGTCGGCGGCGGTGGCGCCGGGGATCTCGACCTCGTTAAAGCCGGTTAGGCCGGTCTCTAACGAACGCAAGCCTTTTTGCAGGCTCTCTTGGAAGGTGCGACCGATGGACATGGCCTCACCCACCGACTTCATGGAGGTGGTCAGGGTCGGATCAGCCCCGGGGAACTTCTCGAAGGTGAAGCGGGGAATCTTGACCACCACGTAGTCGATGGTGGGCTCGAACGCGGCGGGCGTGACCCCGGTGATGTCATTGGCCAACTCGTCCAAGGTGTAACCCACCGCTAGCTTGGCAGCGATCTTGGCAATGGGGAACCCCGTCGCCTTCGAGGCCAGGGCCGACGAACGCGACACGCGGGGGTTCATCTCGATGATCAGCATGCGGCCGCTGTGGGGATCGAGGGCGAACTGCACGTTCGATCCTCCCGTATCCACCCCAATCTCGCGCAGCACCGCGATGGAGGCATCGCGCATGGCCTGATATTCCTTGTCGGTCAAGGTCAGCGCCGGGGCCACGGTGATGGAGTCCCCCGTATGCACCCCCATGGGGTCGATATTCTCAATAGAGCAGATGATGATACAGTTGTCGTTGCGGTCGCGCACCACCTCCATCTCGTACTCTTTCCAGCCGAGGACGGACTCCTCGACCAGGACTTCGTGGACGGGGGAGGCGGCCAAGCCACCCGAAACGATCTGTTCGTATTCCTCGCTGTTATAGGCGATGCCGCCGCCGGTTCCCGCCAGGGTGAAGCTGGGACGGATGATGGCGGGCAGGCCGACGACGTCCAGGGCGGCGCGAGCGTCGCTGATGTTCCTCACCATGCGGGACTTGGGGCTCTCCAGACCGATGCGGTCCATGGCCTCGCGGAACAGCAAGCGGTCCTCAGCCTTGGCGATCACGTCGCGCTTAGCGGCGATCATCTCCACCCCGAACTTGGCCAAGGTGCCGTTGTCGGACAGAGCCATGGCGGTGTTGAGCGCCGTTTGCCCTCCCATGGTCGGCAACAGGGCGTCGGGGCGCTCCTTCTCGATGATCTTCGCCACGATTTCAGGGGTGATCGGCTCGATATAGGTGGCGTCGGCCAAGCCCGGATCGGTCATGATCGTCGCCGGGTTGGAGTTGACCAGGATGACCCGATAGCCTTCCGCCTTCAGGGCCTTGCAGGCCTGAACGCCGGAATAGTCGAACTCGCAGGCCTGGCCAATGATGATGGGGCCGGCGCCGATAATGAGAATAGACGAGATATCAGTACGCTTTGGCATGGCGGAGACCCTAGAAAAACGGAAATTCCAACAGAAAAACGCTTACTTCGTCGCCATAAGGTCAACGAAACGGCGGAACAGGTAGTGGCTATCGCGAGGGCCGGGGCTGGCCTCGGGATGGTATTGCACCGAGAAGACCGGCTTGCCCGTCAGCTGGATGCCCTCCACCGAGCCATCGAACAGCGAGCGGTGGCTGACGGTGACACCGGGGGGGAGGGAGCCCTCATCCACCACGAATCCGTGGTTCTGGCAGGTGATTTCCACCACGCCAGTGGCGAGATCCTTGACCGGGTGGTTGGCACCGCGATGCCCGGTGGGCATCTTCTTGGTCTTGCCCCCCAAAGCAAGCGCCAGAATCTGGTGTCCCAAGCAGATGCCGAACACCGGTTTTCCGGTTTCCAGCAAGGCCTTCACCATGGGCACGGCATAGGTCCCCGTCGCCGAGGGATCTCCCGGACCATTAGAGAGGAAAAAGCCATCCGGACGATACTTCAACACCTCTTCGGCGCTGGTGTTGGCAGGGAGCACAGTCACCTTGCAGCCGGTGGAGGCAAGACTGCGCAAAATGTTGTGCTTTGCGCCGAAATCAATCGCCACCACATGGAATTGCGGCTCGGATTGACTGCCGTGGCCGTGGCCGTGACGCCAAGCGGTCTGGTCCCAATCGAAGCCCTTGGCGCAGGTGACTTCCTTCGCCAGATCCATGCCGATCAGTCCCGGCCATCCGGCAGCGAGCTTCCAGGCGGCCTGGACATCGGGGATGCCTTCGGCGGCATGAACCACCACGCCGTTGGGCGCACCACGATCCCTTATCCGTCGGGTCAGAGCTCGCGTGTCAATCCCCGTGAGACCGATCATCCCATGAGCGGTCAACCACTCGGTCAAGGGACGGACCGAGCGCCAATTGGCGGGCTCGGTAATCTCGGCGCGCAGGATCAAGCCCCGCGCGGCGGGGTGGAGGGTTTCCACATCCTCAGGGTTGGTGCCGACGTTCCCAATGTGAGGGAAGGTGAAGGTGATGATCTGGCCGGCATAGGACGGATCGGTCAAAACCTCTTGGTAGCCGGTCATGGAGGTGTTGAACACCACCTCCCCCACGGACATCCCGGTGGCACCGACGCCCTGGCCCCAATAGATGGTTCCATCGGCCAACACCAAGGCGCCGGTTGCTCCTGGGGGCCGAGGCGTATCCAGGGGCGGAATCCCTTGCTCTGTGTGTGGCATATCGGTTCCTCATGGTTGGGGTGCCCTTCAAGGGAGGGGAGTCCGGGGAGGGAAATCCGCGGAACCTCAAAGGACGAAGGTGATGTTCTGGATGCAAGCAAATCCGGCGCCTTCTACCGGCAAACACCCCCCTCTGTCAAGGTTCTTCCCTCTTTAAAAAATTGTTAGTTTTCAATCCCCTGTCTAAGATAGAGAGTCTTTGCATTCACAGGGAGAGTGCGCTATCCTATGCGCTTTCCGATGCCAACTCAAATCCCGATACACAACTGAAATCAAGGTACGAAGGAGAGCCTCTCATGCTGCGGCGGCAGCTTAGCGATGCGCTAAAGACAGCCATGCTGGCCAAGGATGTTCGGACCGTCTCTACGGTTCGTCTGATTCTGGCGGCTTTGAAGGACCGCGATATCGCCGCTCGTTCCCGGGGGGTCACCGACGGAATCGGCGAGGACGAGATTTTGCTCATGTTCCAGTCCATGATCAAGCAGCGTCGCGAGAGTATCGCCTTGTACGAACAAGGCGGACGCTTGGAACTGGCACAGCAGGAGCAGGAGGAAATCGGCATCATCCAGCGCTTCCTCCCCGAGCTCATGACCCTGGCGGAAACCGAGGAGGCTGTGAAGGCCCTCGTCCAGGAGCTGAGCGCCACCGGTCTGAAGGATATGGGGCGGGTGATGGCGGCCCTGAAGGAAGGATTCGCTGGACGAATGGACTTCAGCCTTGCCAGCGCCCTGACCAAGAAAACTCTAGGAGGCTGATCAGCAACACGGATGGCTTTCCCCCCGGAATTCCTTGACGAGTTGCGCGCTCGCGTTGGCTTGGCCGGGCTGGTGGGGCGGTATGTTAAGCTGACGCGTAAGGGACGAGAGCACTCTGGCTGTTGTCCCTTTCACAACGAGAAAACCCCCAGTTTTACCATCAATGAGGACAAGGGGTTTTTCCACTGTTTCGGCTGCGGAGCCCATGGCGACGCCATCGGCTTCGAGATGCGTCATGGTCATCTCGGCTTCACCGAGGCGGTGGAAAAACTCGCTGCCGAGGTGGGCCTGGAGATGCCCCGCTCCAGCCCCGAGGAACGCTATCAGGAGGAACGCCGTGCCTCCCTGCACGAGGCTATGGAGGCTGCTTGTGGCTTCTTCGAGCGGCAACTCCGCACCCCTGCGGGGCGCGAGGGGTTGGGCTATCTGCTGCGCCGAGGCCTGAGCGAGGCTAGCATCGCGCGCTTCCGTTTGGGCTGGGCTCCGGGGGGGCAGGGACTGTCCAGGGAAGGCTTGAAGACCGCTCTGATGACCAAGGCCTGCCCGGAGAGCTTGTTACTCGAAGCCGGATTACTGAAGCAGCCCGAGGGCGGGGGCGGCAGCTACGATTTTTTTCGCGGACGCGTGACGTTTCCCGTCACCGATCGCAAGGGGCGCATCATCGCCTTTGGGGCACGGAGCCTGGGGGATGGGCAGCCGAAGTATTTGAACTCTCCGGAGACCGCGCTCTTTCATAAGGGAGCCACGCTTTATGGGTTGTCCCATGCCCGGGAGACCGCTCGGCAAGGCAACGTGGTGCTCGCGGTGGAGGGCTACATGGATGTCATCGTCTTACATCAGGCGGGATTTTCCTATGCGGTGGCACCTCTGGGCACCGCCTTGACCGAGACCCAGATCGAAGAACTCTGGCGCTTGGCAGAGGAACCGATCCTCTGCTTCGACGGGGACGCCGCCGGCCAACGGGCCATGCAGCGAGCGGCGGAGCGCGGCCTGCCCGGATTGAAACCCGGCAAGTCGCTACGCTTTGCCATCCTGCCCAAGGGGGAAGACCCCGATTCGTTGATCGGCTCCAAAGGGACAGGAGCCATGCAGGCCGTGCTGGACGCCGCGACGCCTCTGTTTGAGATGGTTTGGAGCATGGCTACCGTTGGGCGCGTCTTGGATACGCCAGAGCGCCGCGCGGCCCTGGAGCGCGACCTGCACGACAAGGTGGTGACCATCGCTCACGAAGGTGTACGCCGCCAATACCAGAGTGCTTTTCGTGAGAGAATGTGGCAGCACTTTCGCCCCATTCGGCAGGTCCGTCCGGCATGGAACGGGCCGGGTGGGAACGGGAAAGGTGGGTTTGGGGGGCGTCGTCCGGGCGATCCACCGCTGCGTCCGCCGGGGGGGCGTCTTCCGGGGGTAGGGGCACCGATTCCTCCAGCTTCTGCGCAATCAAGACAAGAACAAATTCTCCTTGCGGTTCTTATTGTGCATCCCTCCTTGTTGGAAATGGCCGGAGAAAGATTAGGAGAAATGTCATTTTCCGACAAGAACCTTGACAATCTGCGTCGTGGCATTCTAAAGCACCTCGATATCGCTCGCGATCTTGACTCCGAGGCGTGGCGGAACCATTTGAGGTCGGATGGGTTTTCCCATGTGCTGGACTCTTTCCTGGACGCACGCGCGTGTAGGATCGCCCGGCCAGACGCTCTTCATGAGGCCCGGTCCTTGTGGGAGCATGTTTTCGGTCTTTACGTGCATAAGGAGTTGGAGGCCGACGTCGGCTACGCGGTCGATGCGTTCGCGCGGGAGCCCTCGGAGACCAACTACGAATATCTTACCGCCCTGGTGCGGAGTCGTGAGCGTGCCAGGGACGAGGACGACACGTGGGAAAAAGAGGGCCAGGGAGGATCTCCCTGACCGTTTTTTACTCTTAAGAGGGGGGACGCACTTTGGCCTAAAACGTGAAGTGCGCCTAAAACGTGAAGTGTTGAAGAGTTTTTAGCGTTTTGTTGCAAGCTATGATGGCTGCCTCCGGGAAACCTACCCAAACGGAGGCGCGTCGGTGGCGGCGGAATCCGAGGAGCGGGGCTTTAATGGTGACGAAATCCCAGAATACAGCGGAAACATCCGAGACCCAGGAGGAGAATGTTGACGCTCCACTGCTCGACTCTCTTGGCGTTGCCGTCAAGAAGATGATCGCGCGGGGGCGGGAGCGAGGCTACGTCACGTATGACGAGTTCAACGCGGCGCTGCCCCAGGAAGTATCCTCCTCCGAGCAGATCGAGGACACCATGTCCATGCTCAGCGAGATGGGCATCAACGTCGTCGAGAGCGAAGAGGCCGAGGAAGCCGCGCCGGCCGAAGCGGAAGAGGAAAGCGGCGAGTCCTTCGTCGGCGGAAATGTGGACGAAGAAGATCTCGGGCGGACCGATGATCCCGTTCGCATGTATCTGCGGGAAATGGGCTCGGTGGAGCTGCTCTCCCGCGAGGGCGAAATCGCCATCGCCAAGCGAATCGAAGCCGGCCGCGACATGATGATCGGCGGCATCTGCGAGAGCCCGCTCACCATCCGCGCCGTGCTGGAATGGCGGGATGCTTTGCAAAATGGCAGGCTTTTGCTGCGTGATATTCTCGATCTCGACGCGACCTATGGGGCGGGACCAGAAGGCGAGTTGTCGGACGACAATCCAGATCTCCTTGACCCCAGCTTAGGCGACCCCAGCTTAGGCGGCCCCAGCTTAGGGGGAGCAGACCCGCTTGCCGCGCTCCCCATTCTAGAGGGAGCCCCGAGCGGGGAGGTGTTGCCGCCGGCGGCAACGGCGGAGCCCCCTCTGGAGGGGGCCGCTGCTGTTGTCCCCGAGATCCCGCTAAAGGCCGAGGGAAGCGAGGGCGAAGAGCCCGACGCCATTTCCATCGAAGGGGGCGAGATCGAAATCGAGATTGAGGGCGAAGGGGAAGATCCAAGTATCTCCTTGGCTGCCATGGAAGCTCAGCTTCTGCCTCAGGTCATGGAGACCTTCCAAGAGATTTCGGTGGTTTTCACCAAGCTGGAGAAGCTTCAGAAAGACCGTTTGAATACCCTGTCCAAGGGGGATTCTATTTCCCTTCCGGCGGAAAAACGCTACGAGAAACTGAAGCTCGAAATTGTTCGTTTGACGAGTGGCATTCATCTCAACAACTTGCGTATCGAGCAGTTGGTCGAGCAGATGAATCTCATCAACAAGAAGTTGATGGGCCTGGAAGGCCGACTGTTACGGTTGGCGGAATCGTGTCGGGTGAAGCGTCAGGATTTCCTCGATTCCTATTTTGGTCGTGAACTCGATCCAGGTTGGCTCGGTGCCGTCGGCTTGAAAACGAAGCAGTGGAAAGATTTCGCCACCAAGCATGAGCGCGAAGTGCGTGAAATTCGCGAGAAAATTAGCGAGACCTCCATCGAAGCCGGGTTGCCCGTCTCGGAGTTTCGCCGCATCGTTCAGACCGTCCAAAAAGGAGAGCGCGAGTCTTCTAAGGCCAAGAAAGAAATGATCGAGGCCAATCTAAGACTCGTTATCTCCATCGCGAAGAAGTACACCAACCGAGGGCTGCAATTCTTGGATTTGATCCAGGAAGGCAATATCGGCTTGATGAAGGCCGTCGATAAATTCGAATACCGGCGCGGGTATAAGTTCTCCACCTACGCCACGTGGTGGATCCGTCAGGCGATTACGCGCTCCATCGCCGATCAGGCTCGGACCATCCGCATTCCTGTCCACATGATCGAGACCATCAATAAACTGGTCCGGACCTCGCGGCAGATGCTCCACGAAATCGGACGGGAGCCTACGCCCGAGGAGTTGGCGGAAAAGCTCACCATGCCTCTGGAAAAAGTGCGCAAGGTGCTGAAAATCGCCAAAGAGCCCATTTCGCTGGAGACGCCCATCGGGGATGAAGAAGACTCTCATCTTGGTGACTTCATCGAGGATAAAAACGCCGTCCTGCCCCTGGATGCCGCAATCCAGGCCAATCTACGAGAGACCACCACACGGGTGCTCGCCAGCCTCACCGCACGGGAGGAGCGGGTCTTGCGCATGCGGTTCGGAATCGGGATGAATACCGATCATACGCTGGAGGAAGTGGGGCAGCAGTTCAGCGTGACCCGTGAGCGAATCCGGCAGATCGAGGCCAAGGCGCTCAGGAAGCTAAAGCATCCGTCGCGGTCGAGAAAGCTGCGGAGTTTTCTGGATACCTAGGGGAGAGTGGGGCGGGGTGTTCTTGGGGCTCCCGCCCCAAACCCCGGCTGGGATTATCATCCCAGACCCTTCTTTTTTTCATTGATGAAAGAAAAAAAAGGGAGCGGGAGCTCCAAGAGGACGCCTTACTCGGACATCGACAAGGACGCGGTTCGATCTTCGCGGTATAAGTGTATGGTGAGGGTGTTTGTTATAACATCCACCGTGACAATTTTTGCCCGTGCGATTGCTTCGAGTGTGGAGCCGTCTTCCAAAGAGACAAGGAAGCGGGCTGCTGATCCGGTTAGCTTGGAAAGATCGGGGACAGTTATTTCCGCAGGCTTTTCCTGTTCTTTGCCGAGAGCCGCTGAGTCAAAAGTTTTCATCATGGAAAAGGTTACCGTCCGCTGCACGGGATCCATCGCTTCAACCAGCCAGGTTGACGATGTCGGAATCTCGATGCCGTTGATTTTTTCGGCACCCGATACCGTCCAACTCTCTCCAACCGTCATTTCCATGTCGCTATCAGCCTGCCCCAAGGCAAGAAGAGCCGCTTCCGGCACAAGAATGTCGATGATGATGTCAGGGTATTGCATTATTTGGCGCAGAGAAGGGATTGTCCCTATCAAAGCCATCGCGTTTGATCGAAGATTTTCTAAGATCTGAGCAGCGTTGACAAGTGCAACCGGGGATCCATTCGCCGTTGTTTCCAGCGTTACATCCTCTGTTCCATACGTCTTGATGGTCTCGCGGAAATTATCGTTTAACGCGTAGACCCTCGCTTCCTTTACAGCGTCCTTGGGGGCGTCCGCGCTCAAGGACCAGTGCATAAGATATCCATCCGCATCCTGCGACAGAACATGCAGGACAAGGCTGAAATCACCCTGTGCCGTTTCCATGCGCACGGGAGCCTTGTCGTCGGATGCGTCGGGTTTTATGTCTATTTCTATCGACTTCAAGGATCTGTATCGGTATTCAGCACCGATCATGGGGGTGTAACGTGGTAGCATGACAGTTTCAGATGCAAAGGCCATCTGTACAGGCATGCAGAGTAGCACCACGATCAGAAAAAATGCACTTTTTACAGGAATAAAACTTCTAACAATCCTCGGATGAATTTTAGTTCTCATCCTCACTCCCCCAAACCCAGGCTCTTTATGTCAGTTTACCCCTCTGACCGATGAGACGATCGAGCAGACATACTTGCGCTCCAGTTTCATGGAGAGAGAGAGGAAGCGGGGATCTCCATGGCAAGGCTTCCCCTGGGTGGGGAGGCTCATCAAGTTGACTTGGGGAGCGGTGGTGGCGAACCCTCAATGTAGGACTCGCCTTTTTCCACAAATGACCCTTAGGGGTCTGGGAAAGAAAATGGTGGGCGGTACAAGGATCGAACTTGTGACCCCTTCCATGTCAAGGAAGTGCTCTACCGCTGAGCTAACCGCCCACTTTATACTGCCCGCAGGGTCTCTGCTGCCGTGGGCAGGGTCTTACCCGGTTTTTTGCCTTGGTGCAATAGTCTTTCTCTGCACCAAGGCGTTATTATCAGCTCACATCGATGGCGTAGTTCTCAATGACCGTGTTGGCCAGGAGCTGCTGGCACATTTGCTCTACGATCTTGCGCGCTGCCTCAGGGGTGGGGGCATCGACGTCAAGCTCGATGAACTTACCTTGACGCACGTCTTTGACCCCCTGGAACCCTAGGGAGGCGAGGGCATGCCCAACGGCTTTCCCCTGGGGGTCAAGGACGCCGTTCTTCAGCGTGATATGGACCTTGGCTTTCACGTCTTTATTCCTTGGTTTGTTTCCTTGGAGGGCAGAGGATCACTTACTGCATGGTTGCGGGCCCCTTCAAATCCCGAGGCCCTCCTTCCGGCAGGATACCCAGGCGCCGCGCGACTTCCTGGTAGGCGTTCTCCACGTTGCCCAGGTCGCGACGGAAGCGATCCTTGTCCATCTTCTCGTTGGTTTTCAGATCCCATAGGCGGCAGTTATCGGGGCTGATCTCGTCGGCTAAGAGGATTTGGATTTCCTCGCCGTTGAAGATGCGTCCAAATTCCAGCTTGAAGTCCACCAGACGGATGCCCACACCCAGGAACAATCCGGTGAGGAAGTCATTAACCCGCAGGGACAGGCTCATCATTTCGTCGAGTTCGTTGGGGTTGGCCCAACTGAAGGCGGTGATGTGCTCTTCCGAAACCATGGGATCGCCGAGGGCGTCGTTCTTATAGTAGTACTCGACGATGGTCCTGGGCAGGATCGCTCCTTCGGACAGGCCGAGGCGTTGGGCCAAGGATCCGGCGGCGACGTTGCGGACCACCACTTCCAACGGGATAATATCGACTTCCCGGACCAACTGCTCACGCATGTTCAGGCGGCGAACAAAGTGGTTGGGGACGCCAATTTCGCCCAGCCTTACCATAAGGTATTCACTGATGCGATTGTTGAGAACGCCCTTACCGGTGATCGTTCCCTTCTTTTTATTGTTGAAAGCAGTCGCATCGTCCTTAAAGTACTGGACAATGGTTCCAGGTTCTGGCCCTTCGAACAGCACCTTGGCCTTACCTTCATAAATCTGTTTGCGTCGGGCCATGAGGAAAACATCCGGCTGATGGGGGGGTATCGCGGCTCACCCGCGACGGCTCTCCTGATGAGAGCCACCGTGCAATCTCTTGAGGTTCATATAGCAGGGAAGTAGAGCTAAGACAATGTGTTGTCTCCCCCTGGCACAAGGTTGTTGCTCGGAAGGCTTATCCCAAGGGGACGGGCTCAAACGGGGCACGATCCGGGCGGCCAGAAGCAAAGTGCCAGACGGGGGGATGGGGATTCTCCACCCCCGGTAGCGCCAGTAGGGAGGAGGAGACGGTACCAAATCCGCTCGGTAGCGTGAAACAGAGGGAGGCCACCTCGTTGCCTCGTCCGGTTTCGCCGGTATCCCCCATCAGCTGCGCCCAAGCGGTCCAGTCATCAAGGGTGGGATTGGGGCGAGTCGCTTGACGAAAGCGCGGTAAGTAGGTCGCGACCCGAGGACTGGAGTCATCATCTAAATCCACGGCAGTCAGGATATGAACGCCCTCATTGATGGGGACCACTTGGACGCGATCCGACACCACGCCTTTGCGGATCCAGAACGCATCCCGATTGTCGGCCACCAGCATGTTAAAGCCGCGATAGGCGCGTCCATCCAATTCCATGAGGGCACGGGCTGCATCTATGGCATCGGCGTGATCCAAGGCTTCGAGTACCAATTCGCCGCGACTGCGCTTGCCGTCCTGAGGCCCCAGAGTCCCAATACGGTTGAGAATCGCCGCCACGACGCCGAATTGATTGAGAGCGAGCCAAGACCCTTGGGCGACTTCATCCAGTCCACCCACTACGTCGGCGCGATCTGGCCAATGCCGGGCGGGAGGCTGCCAGGCGCGGCCCCCCATTTCATCGCGATTTGCCGCGATAATCAGAGGCCAGTCCATTTTGGGGAAGCGAGACAAGACGAGTGTACACATCGGTAATTCCATTCCTCCTTATTCCGAGGTACATTATAGTGCTTTCGTGTGGCGCTTCGCCACGTAAGGATTCTGCCGAAGGATGATGCGCCATGACCCTCTTCGATGAGCGTGAAAAGGGCTTTGAAGCCAAGTATCACATGGAGCAGGAAGCACAGTTCAAGGTCAATATCCGCCGCGATAAACTTCTGGGTCTGTGGGCGGCGGAGAAGCTGGGATTGGTGGGGGATGAGGCGAAGGCCTACGCCCTCACGGTGGTCGATGCCGAGTTCAGCGAACCCGATCATGATGTGTGCCACAAGGTTTCTCGCGATTTTACCGCTCAGGGGATTGATCTTCCCGAGGCTGTGATCCGTAAGGAAATGGGGCGGCTTCAGGTTGTGGCCATGGATCAGATCGGCCAAGAGTTGGAGAAAAAGTAAGCTCCCGTGGAAACCACCGATCAAAGCGAGGCCGATCAAGACGAAGCCATCGCCTTTCTGTCCTCTGCGTTGGCTCATAGTGGTAGTGTACCCGTGCGGCACGAGACTCACATCAGTGTGGTCTTTCTCGTGGGGACCGAAGCTTGGAAGCTGAAGAAGGCCATTCAGTTACCGTTCCTCGACCACCGGTCGCTGGAGGCTCGCCGTAACGCCTGTGAAGCTGAGGTACGGCTCAATCAAAGGATCGCGCCCCGGCTTTACCGTGGCGTGGTTGCGCTCACGCGGGAGAGCGATGGGGCCTTGGTCGTTGGAGGACAGGGGACTCCGGTGGAGTGGCTGGTGCGGATGCGCCGTTTTGGGGAAGGCGCTCTTCTCTCCGAACGCCTTGCCGCTGGGAAGATCGGGCGGAGAGATATCCAAGCCGTTGCCGAGGCCGTTTGGGATCTCCATCGCGAGGCTCCGGTCTGTCGGCAATTCGGAGGCAAGGCGGCGCTGGATGCCTTGGTCGCGTTGAATGCACGCTCCTTTGCCGCTCTTGACCCCCTTCTGCCTGTAGACATGTGCAATGAAGTGCTGAAGTCCTGGCAGGCCTCGGTGGTGCGTCTGGGCGGGCTGGCTGACAAGCGGCGGGAGCAGGGGTTGGTTCGCCACTGCCACGGCGATCTCCACTGCGGGAATATCTGCTGGTTCGAGGATCGTCCAATCCCCTTTGATGCCATCGAATTTTCCGACGATATCGCTTGCATCGATGTGTTCTACGATCTGGCGTTTCTGTTGATGGATCTGGCATATCAAGACTCGAAAGCTTTGGCCTGCTACGCGATGAACCACAGCTTGGACTTGTCGGGAGACTTTTCCGCCATTGGGCTGTTACCGTTGTTCTTGTCCCTGCGGGCCGGAATTCGCGCCTTTGTCACGGCTCAGATGGCCGAGGGACGCGACGCGTTCATCAAACGAAGCCGCTCTTATCTGGAGATGGCGTTAACGAGTCTGACGCCTCCGGTTCCTCGACTCATTGGCGTGGGAGGGCTGTCGGGAAGCGGAAAGTCCCGCCTGGCCCGAGAGCTGGCCCCTTTGCTGGCAACGCCCGGAGCGGTGGTGGTGCGCTCCGATTCCATGCGTAAACGAATGCTGGGCGTATCGTTGCTCGATCGGCTGGGGGAAGAGGGGTACACCCCGGAAATCACCGCTCGCACCTACGAGGCCGTCTATCGGACCTGTGCCGAGATTCTCCAGGTCGGGCATCCTGTGGTCGTCGATGCTGTCTTTGGTCGGGAAGAAGAACGAGACACCATCGAACGCGTGGCGCAAAAGGCCGGAGTGCCTTTCCACGGATTGTGGTTGGAGGTGCCGCCCGACCTCGCCGCAACGCGAATCACCGAACGAGTGGGCAATGTCTCTGATGCTACCCCGGAGGTCCTCCAGAGGCAAACCACTTGGGACTTGGGAATCCTGCGTTGGCACAAAATTAACAGCGGCGGGACAAAAAACGAAACCCTCCAATACGGACGCCTAGCGCTCGGATTGGATGCCTCTTCAGAGTAGGTTCTCCGCAACCTTTCCCCCTATCCCTCCGCGCTTGAGCACTTCCTGCCGATTGGTGGTACTCCTTCCGGACCTTATTCCCAAGGAGTGTACCCCTCGCATGGTCCGTCATTGCTCCGCCGGTTACCCCCGTAAATCCTGCCATCGACGTCGGAACCAAAGAAAACAACCCTCGGGAGGGACTGTGTTTCGGCCTTATCGGCATGTCAGCTACAGGAGTTACCCGCTGCGGATGGAAGACCTAAGACTCGCTTGGCATGGAATTGTGGATACCGTCGCGAGTATCGCGTTGCCGAATATTGAGCCGCTAGAGGAGAAGGGGACGCCAAAGCGGGACCGGAGAGAGGCCTTAGCGCCGAAGTTGCGCGGGCCGTCGCACCGGCAGAGGGGGTGAAGGGGGCGAGGCCCCGTGTCCCCATTTTGCTCGTTGCCAAACCCGCGCAAGAGGGGACATACCCGCCACCAC
>JAVBJO010000199.1:0-8731 GCA_031546925.1 Rhodospirillaceae bacterium | reverse complement strand
TGCTCGATTCAGAAGACGCACAAAAGTTGTTTCAAAATCAGAGGAAATGGTGGACCTCTCTTTACGGATATACCATCATATTCACGATAATCCGCTAAATTTTTCAGCCCTTCTTGGGAAATTCCTATCTATCTTTGCGTAGGGCTCTCGGAAAAAGAAACGGGGAGCGAAGAACGCTCCCCGAGTCCTAATTTATAGGCCTACCCTCAGGCTTTGGGAGTCTCTTCGACCACCGCTGCGGGTTCTTCCTCTGCGGGAGGAGCGGCAGCCGCTTCTTCCGCAGCGAGAGCGGCAGCGGCAGCGGCGGCAGCGGCCGCAGCGGCGCGATCCGCCTCTTCCTGAGAACGTGCAATAACGACGGTCACCGTAAGGCTGACCTCGGGATGCAAGGACACGCGAACGGCGTGTGCTCCCAGGGTCTTGATCGGCGTGTCGAGATTGACTTGATTGCGCGCCACGGAATATCCGCTGGCCTTAACGGCGTCGGCGACGTCGCGACCCGAGACCGATCCGTACAACTGCCCGCTTTCGCCAGCCTGACGGATCATGACCACGCGCAAGCCTTCCATCTTCGCCGCGACCACAGAGGCCTCGTCGCGATGCTTGATGTTCAGGGCTTCTAAATGAACGCGTTGCTTATCAAACAAAGCCATATTGGCCTTGTTGGCACGGAGTGCTTTTTTCTGCGGCAGCAGAAAATTGCGGGCGAAGCCAGGCTTAACCTTAACCACGTCGCCCATCCGGCCGAGTTTCTCGATTCTTTCGAGCAGGATGACTTCCATCTTATTTCTCCAATCTCCGCCGCATCATGCGGCCCCTTAGGGCTTTACTTCACCACGTAGGGCAGCAATCCAAGAAAGCGGGCGCGCTTGATGGCCTGAGCCAACGCACGTTGCTTTTTGGCGGATACAGCGGTGATGCGGCTGGGGACGATCTTTCCACGCTCGGAGATGAAACGCCCCAAGAGCTTGGTGTCCTTATAGTCGATCACCGGCGCATTGGCTCCCGAGAACGGGCAGGTCTTGCGCCGACGGAAGAAAGGACGCCGGGTCGCGCCGCCATTGGCGGCGGGGCGCTCGGGACGATCAGACCCCGGGGCGGCACCATTTCCCATTTTCGTCTCGCTCATGCTTCACCTCTGTCATAGCGCGGAGCGCGATCTTCACGCGGCCCCCGATCTTCACGCGGGCCGCGGTCTTCCCGTGGGCCCCGATCATCTCGCCGAGGACGATCATCCCGGCTGTTCTTGGCCTGCATCATCGCGGATGGACCTTCTTCCAAGGCCTCCACGCGGATGGTCAGGAACCGCAGTACGTCCTCGTTCAGGGACATCTGTCGTTCCATTTCCTTGACGGCGGGCGAAGGCGAGTCGAGATTCAGCAGGACATAATGCGCCTTCCGGTTCTTCTTTACCCGGTAGGCAATCCCGCGAAGGCCCCAAAATTCCTTCTTGGCAACGGTCCCACCGCCAGCGGCGATGACCCCGGACATATCCTCGATCAGAGTCTCGACTTGTGCCGTCGAAATCTCCTGGCGAGCGAGGATCACACATTCATACAAAGACATGCAGAACCCTTTCGGCTTTTCTCTTCCTCCAGCCGCACCACCATGACGCAGCAGAGGCATAGCCGACCGCCCCGACGTTATCCGGGAGGATCAGCAAGGGATTTTGAAGAGGGGGAATATACACGGCCAGCAGGGAAGCGCAAGAGAGGAATGTGTGGGCTTGCACCCTCGCTAAGGGGCGCTGCCCCCTGCACCCCCGCGAAAGGGCAAAAGCCCCTTGACCCCGTGCTTCTTATCGCCTACAAACCAGCAGCTTTAGTCCCCCAAGCCGCCAAGGCGGCCCGTCAGTCCGCGATCTTACGCGCACTGGCGCGTTTATGCTTGACGCAAAAGGCACCCTGATGTTTGAGAGTCTCAGTCAGCGTCTATCTAAGGTCTTCGACAAGCTCACCGGACGGGGTTCTCTGTCGGAAGCGGA
Source organism: Rhodospirillaceae bacterium (assembly GCA_031546925.1). Taxonomy (GTDB): domain Bacteria; phylum Pseudomonadota; class Alphaproteobacteria; order Rhodospirillales; family Magnetospirillaceae; genus Magnetospirillum. The sequence continues at coordinate 6,747 of JAVBJO010000199.1, read as the reverse complement.
CGTGACCGAGGCCCTGCGCGAGGTTCGGGTCGCTCTGCTGGAGGCCGACGTTGCCCTGTCGGTGGTGAAGGGCTTCATCGAGCGGGTGAGAGTCCGCGCCATTGGGCAAGATGTGATCAAGTCGGTCACCCCCGGCCAGATGGTCATTAAGATTGTTCACGACGAGCTTCTCACCATGCTAGGGGGCGAGGGCGGGGAGCTGAATCTGAACGCAGCGCCTCCGGCGGTGATTTTGATGGTGGGGCTTCAGGGGTCGGGAAAGACGACGACCTCGGCGAAGCTCGCGGTCCGGCTGAAGAAGGACCGCAAGAAGGTGCTGTTGGCGTCGTTGGACGTGTATCGTCCGGCCGCGCAGCAACAGTTAGAGATTCTGGCCAAGCAGGCCGATGTGGGGTCGTTGCCCATCGTTCTGGGCGAAATGCCGGTCGCGATCACGCGCCGTGCCCTCGATATGGGGCGCAAGGAGGGGTATGACGTCGTCGTCCTCGACACGGCGGGACGGCTGCATATTGACGAAGTGCTCATGGCCGAGGTCGCGGCGGTCCGCGACGAGGCCAAGCCGGTGGAGACCCTTCTCGTCGCCGACGCCATGATCGGTCAGGACGCGGTAACGCTTGCCCAAGAGTTCAACGACAAGATCGGCGTGACCGGTATTGTTTTGACTCGGATTGATGGCGATGCGCGCGGTGGCGCGGCGTTGTCCATGCGGCAGGTGACGGGGAAGCCCATTAAGTTCTTGGGGATGGGCGAAAAGCTCGATGCCCTAGAGCCGTTTCATCCCGATCGTATCGCCGGCCGCATCCTTGGCATGGGCGATGTGGTCTCCCTGGTCGAAAAGGCCATGGAGAACTTCGAGCAGGACGAGGCGGAAAAACTCGCCAAGCGGATCGAGAAGGGGAAGTTCGACCTGAACGATATGCTGGCTCAGTTCAAGCAGATTGAAAAGATGGGCGATTTGAAGGGGATTATCGGGATGCTGCCGGGAATCGGCAAAATCGCGAGCCAACTCAAGGACGCCAAGATCGACAATAAAGCCTTGGTGCGGCAGAAGGCGATGATCCAATCCATGACCCTGGCCGAGCGCCGGGTTCCCGATCTGATCAAGGCCTCGCGCAAGCGCCGCATCGCCGCTGGTGCTGGAGTCAGCGTGCAAGAGGTAAACAAACTTCTCAAACAGTACCAACAAATGGCTGATGTCATGAAGAAAGTTGGGAAATTGGGACAGAAAGGGCTGATGCGCCACGGGTTGGGGGGACTGTTGCCTCCTGGTGGGAAGTTCGGCCGGTAATCATTTGTTTTCATGTAAGGATACCCAAGGAATGGCTCTTAAGATTCGTCTCGCTCGGGGTGGCACCAAGAAGCGCCCCTTTTACCGGATCGTCGTTGCCGATGCCCGGAGCCCTCGGGATGGGCGTTTCATTGAAAAGGTGGGCTCGTACAACCCCCTGCTGCCCAGCACCCATGCCGACCGCATCGTGCTGAACGCCGAGCGGATTACCCACTGGCTGTCGGTGGGCGCACAGCCAACCGACCGTTTGGTTCGGGTATTCGCAGATAAGGGACTCCTGAAGGCCGAGGCTCGGCCCGAGCAGACCAAGAAGCCCCAGCCCAAGGCCAAGGCGCTGCAACGCGCCAAGGATGCCGCTGAACGGGCCGCTGCAGCGTCGTAAGGGGCCTGCGGGGTGTTGCGCGTTTGCGTGGGGGCTGTGGCGGGAGCGCACGGAGTCCGAGGCGAAGTTCGTATTAAAAGCTTTACCGAAACGGCAACCGATGTGGGGGCTTATGGTCCGGTGGAGAGCGAGGATGGACTGCGACAATTTGGGCTCCGGGTGATGGGTGAGGTCAAAGGGTTGGTGATCGCTCGACTTGAGGGGATCAACGACCGGACCACCGCCGAGGGATTGCGAGGACAAAGGCTTTACGTTCCTCGTGACCAACTGCCCCAGACCGAGGAGGACGAGTTCCTTCTGGCCGATTTGGTGGGTCTGCGGGCGGAAACGGCCGAAGGGGAAGGACTTGGCACCGTGGTCGGTATCGCCGACTTCGGTGCCGGAGAGATTATGGAGATCGCTCTCCACGCCGGAGGTGCCATGCTGGTGCCTTTTACGCGAGAGGCGGTCCCAGTGGTTGCGGTGGCCGAGGGGCGCCTGGTGGTCTGTCCACCAACCTTCGCCCCCGATGAGAAGGAAGAGCAGAATGGGAGATGAAGGGAGGCGTCCGTGGCTTGCCACGGTGCTCACCATCTTTCCCGAGATGTTTCCCGGTCCGTTGGGGCACTCCCTGGCGGGACGGGCTCTAGACCGAGAGGTATGGCGGCTCGACGTGGTGAATATCCGCGATTTCGCCACCGATAAGCATCGCTCGGTCGATGATGTGCCGTTTGGTGGCGGAGCCGGAATGGTGATGCGTCCAGATGTTCTGGACGCCGCAATTCGCGGGCGACGAGGATGTGGCCCCTTGGTGTACATGACCCCTCGCGGGAAAGTGCTCGACCAAGGGAAGGTTCAAGAGTTGGCAGCAGGTCCCGGTGTTACGGTTCTGTGCGGTCGATTCGAGGGCGTGGACCAAAGAGTGCTCGACGCCCACGATATCGTCGAAATCAGCATCGGCGACTTCGTGGTCTCGGGAGGAGAACTCCCGGCGTTGATGATGATGGATGCGGTCGTGCGGCTCCTCCCCGGTGTCATGGGAAACCAGGAAACGCTGGCCGAGGAAAGTTTCGAACGGGGATTGCTGGAATATCCCCATTATACCCGTCCCGCCGAATGGCAAGGACGATTGGTGCCGGAGGTTCTTCTTTCCGGCCACCACGAGCGGATCAGGGATTGGCGAAGACGCCAGTCCGAAGAGATAACCCGGCAACGCCGCCCCGATCTCTGGGACCGGAGCGTCGCCGCCAAGGATAGTAAGGACGGAAGACGATGAACATTATCGAGCAGCTTGAGCAAGAGCAGATCGCCAAGCTCACCGAAGGCAAGGCGATCCCTCAGTTCGCTCCAGGCGATACCGTGAAGGTCAACGTCAAGGTGGTCGAGGGAAATCGGGAGCGCCTCCAGGCTTATGAAGGCGTCTGCATTGCTCGGAAAAACGACGCTTTGAACAGCCACTTCGTGGTGCGTAAAATTAGCTATGGGGAAGGCGTTGAGCGTATTTTCCCGCTGTACTCCCCCAATATTGCCTCCATCGAGGTGATCCGGCGCGGTGATGTGCGTCGGGCGAAGCTGTATTACCTGCGGGATCGCCGCGGGAAGTCAGCTCGTATTGCCGAGCAGACCACCGGGTACGCTGGGAAGGTGACCGCTGCCGAGCGCGAGGCCGTAGCCGCTAACAAGAAGGCGGAAAAGGCGGCGGCTGCTGCGGAGCGGGAGAGTAAGGCGGCGGCTGCTGCGAAAGAGTCACAGCGACGGGGGGCCGGGGCCGCGCCTCGGGCGGGGGGTGGGGCGGCAGCCCCGGCGCAAGCCAATCCCCCTATCCGCCCCGCCCCCCCCAACAAAAAACCCCCGATTTTTTTCGGGGGTTTTTTGTTGGGGGTCGGGGGGGATAGGGGGATTGGCTTGCGCCGGGGCTGCCGCCCCAACCCCCGCCCGAGGCGATGCCCCGGACCCCCTTCTCTTTCATCAATTGCAGTATTCTGCTCTATTTCGGCCATTATTTTTAGCCATGTAGAGCGCTTTATCCGCCAGATTAATGACTTCCTCAAAAGAAGCCGTCGCCTCGGATTGGTTTGCTACCCCCAGACTGATCGTCACACTGATGGATTTCCCCATATACGTACATTTCGTATGAGAAACTTCTTCTCGTACACGTTCAGCAAGTTTCATTGCCGAGGACATAGAGGAATTTGAGATAAAAATGATGAACTCTTCTCCCCCATACCGAGCGAATATATCATAAGGCCGAAGGATTCCTTGAACCACCTGAGCAACTGATTTGAGGATGAAGTCTCCAGCAATATGTCCATAGGTATCATTGATGTTTTTGAAGTGATCTAGATCAAACAGGATCACGAACATGGAACCTGTATTTTCTTCATTTCCGGTGAAAAGCTCTCTGGCATGTTCCATGAAGTAGTGTCGATTGTAGACCCCGGTCAGATTATCGGTGAAGGCGAGTTTTTCCAGCTTATTCAGCAAAGTAACGGTGCTTTTCAATTCCCGAAGATCGCGCGTATATCCGGCGACGATGTATTTTTCCTCTCGTGTGACACGAACTAGAGTAACTTCGGAGGGAATAGGATCACCATTTAATTTTTGATGCATCCATTCGAAACAAACCCGCCCTGTGTCAAAGGCCTCGCGAACTTTCTCCATGGCTTTTTTCCGCGACGGGGTACCATCGGGCTGATATTCTGGAGAGAAATTGAAAAAGTGATCGAGGTATTCCTGTTTAGAGGAAATTCCAAACAGATTAACAACCTCCTGGTTGCAATCGACGATATTACCGTTCTCGTCCCAATAATTGCACCCCAGAGGCGTTGCTTCAAACATGAGTCGCGTGCGCTCATCGGCGGCCCTCATTTCCGCGAACATAGCTTTCAGTTCTCGTAAATCGCGGGTATATCCAGCGACAATATCTTTACCTTCATATTTGACTAAAACTAGAGTGATTTCAGAGGGCATTGGCTCTTTATTGAGCTTCTGATGCATCCACTCGAAGCGAACCCGTCCAGTAGCGAAGGCTTGATTAATATATTCCTGAGCCATCTCTGCTGATGGCCGTCCATTGGGCTGATATTCAGGAGAAAGGTCAAAAAATCGATCAAGGTATTCTTGTTTGCAGGTCAGATCGAAAAGATTTACGGCTTCTTGATTGCATTCTATATTGTTGAGATCTGTATCCCAAAGATTGCAGCAGAGCGGGGTTGCATCCAGCATGATCCGGGTTCGCTCGTCTGTTCTCCGCATTTCGGCGAGCGACGCCTTTAATTCCCGTAAATCATGCATATAACTGATAAGAAAATACTGTCCATCATGACGGATACGAATCAGTGTAATATCAAAAAAGATGAACTCTCCGCTCAGTTTTTGGTGGATCCACTCAAACTGGCAGCGTCCCTCCTTTAGAGCGGTCTGAACATACTCCAGGACCATCTCAGAGGATGGCCGGCCACAAGGCTGGTATTCTGGGGAGAGTTTATGGAAATTATTAAGAAATTCTTCTTGCGAAGAAACCTCAAAAGCTTCAAGAAGGTCTTTATTGCAGTCAACGAGCTGTAAATCCTCTGTCCAGAGGCTGCAACACAAGGGTGTTACATCAAGGATTGTCTTTATATAATCGGGGACTGTTCTTTTTCTCATGTTTTAGAACTCATGAACGCATTTCTCGCAACGGCTTGATCCCGCGACGGCTTATTATCCCGTTTGTTGGGCGCATGATCAACACAAATGATTGTTTTTTCTCTCTGCGATACGCCTTAACCAAGATGGGATCACTCGTGAAAAGGGCGAAGAAATCTCAATTTTGAAGGTTCTGTTTTCATGTGAACCATGATTTCGTCATGGGCCGCTTGTTGGAAAGAAAGACAGGCCTCCTTGCCTTCGCTCCCCCGGCGGGTCGATGTCGTCCTTGTCGAACCCCCTGTCTTTAGGGCATACTCAACGCTTGAGGGGGGCAGAATGTGTCCCTTGGGGCAATCTGGGAGAACATCAATGGCGGCGCGGGAAGATCTAGCGGCCAATCCTCTTTTTGCCGACGGAATCGTCCGCTTTCAGCATAAGTTCTTCACTTCGTTCGAGCAGATCCAATTCCGCACGACCGAGGCAAACGAGGCTGTCGCCGTCCTTACTATGGCCGGAAACGAAGCTGTGCTGGGATTCGATGGGATTCGACGTGAGTTTGGCCTGACCCCGGATACAGACGATGGCAAAATGCTGGACGTTGTCGAGAAGGGGTTGAAATTCGTCCGTGGGTTGAAGCCTGGTGATCCTATCCCTAAGGAAATTCTATCCGGCGAAGCCTCTTGGACCCCTTCTGATCGTCATCTCCGCATTGCGCACCAACGGCTCACCCTCCAACTTGTCACTTGGCTTACCGGTGACGAACACGCCTTTACCTCTCCCGAGGAACTGCTCCAAGTCGCAAACGATCCTCAGGTGAAGAAAAACGTCACTCTCGCCTTTAGTGAAGCCGCCGAAGCCCTCGGGATTGGCCGTGATCGTCGCGAGGAAGTCGTCCAATATATCGAACAACTCGCTAAAGAATTTGCCTATATTGAGGCTCTTCGTGACGTTTTTAATGAAATCAAAAAAATCGACGAAAAAATTCAGGGTCTCCGACGAGTCTATAGCTCTGACCGTGGGATGATCGAAACAACCGACCATGTGGGGCGATTGTCCCAAAGATCAATCTCAATATACAGTGCTTACTTCTACGATATAGATGCTCAGACCGGAGAAATTCTCTCCGTTCTCAGAAATCTTGATGGGCAGATAGAATATATTCGGAAAACACGCGATGAATTGTACTGCCGAATGTTTCCTTGGGATGAATTTATCAAAATATGGAAAACAATTTATGTGGTTAAAAGTGATGAGAATGTTATGCGGTTGCGTGATATTTACCAGTTCCTTGCTCCGCGATTCATGCAAGTGAATGAGTGGGTTTTGGTGACAAAATTAGGATTTGATCAGTCGAAGAAAAAACAAGGTACAGCGATGACCTGGTAACCAGGGGTCCAGGGGACCCTGTCCCCTTGCGGGGAGGTGTCGGAGGGGCAGCGCCCCTCTGACAAAGGCGCAAGCCCACCAG
>JAVBJO010000047.1:0-6311 GCA_031546925.1 Rhodospirillaceae bacterium | reverse complement strand
GGCCCCCTCTCGCCGGTCGGTCCTTGCCGAGCACAGGCTTATCTCCAGCGTTCCCGTTTTGCCCTCCACGCCCTCCGCCAAGGTCCCGGAAGTGGGGGAGGAGGAGGGTGGGCCTGCTGTCTCTCCTCCGGTACGGCAGGCCGTGGTGTGGCCTCCGCCTGACTTTCAAGCCGACCCGGAGTCCTCGGCCTGGAAGGGGGGGGAATTCATTACGATAAGCGATGACCCCCGCGTTCCGCAGATCTCCAAAGAGGTTTACACTGCGGAGGGTGTGTCGATCGGGCCACGGGTGTCCGATGATCCTCCCGGCTTAGTCCCTCTTCCCCCGTTCGATCCCGAGACGGTGCCGGAGAATCTGTCGCGGAGTGACGTGATTGCGGTGATGGAAAGGCTGCACAAGATGAAGGAGCGTATGGCGAGGCTGGAGCACATTTGGAACAACCCGTGTTTCCGTCTGCGGGAGCCCGGTGATGTCAGTCCTCTGCCCACCACGTTGCCGTGCGTCCGAGCCCATCCTTACGCCTTCGAGCGAGCCGTGGACGAGGTGATGGAGAAGACCTATCGCCGCGTGGTGCGCAACATGCGACCGCGGGTTATTTAAGGAGATGAAAGAAAAGGGGGTCTGGGGCAATCGCCCCAGGCCGGGTTTGGGGCGGCAGCCCCAAAGAGTCGGCCTCCCCCCCAAAAAAAATCACGCAGGAACGGAACCTCCGATCAGGCCCCATAGCGGCGATTGACGGCAGCCACCAGGGCCAACACCGCTGCCATGGTAACATTGGGATCCCTCGCCACACCGTGGATCCATTCATCCCCTTCTCCCTTGACCGCCACGTAGCACGCCGCCGAGGCATCAGATCCGCCGCCGATGGCATGTTCGTGATAGTCCACCACCTCCACCGCGAGTCCCAGATCCTTTTTCAGCGCGTGGACGAAGGCATCCACCGGGCCGGTGCCGCTGCCGGTGAGGGTCCGTTGCCCCCCTCGGACGGTAACGCTGGCGGTGAGGGCACGGAGGCCCCGCTCCACCGACACGGTGCTGTAGTCGTTCACCGACAACCATCCCGGCGTCAGGTAGGTTTGAGCGAAGAAGCCGTAAATTTCCTCTGCCGAGAGTTCGCGGCCCTGGCGATCGGCGTGGGCTTGGACGATTTTAGCAAACTCGGCCTGCATGGGCTTGGGGAGGCAGAGGCCGTGGTCGCGCTCCAGCACATAGGCCACTCCGCCTTTGCCGGATTGGCTATTGATGCGGATGACCGCCTCGTAGGTGCGCCCTACGTCGGCGGGGTCGATGGGGAGATAGGGGACCTCCCACAACGGATCATTACCCTTGTTGCGCGCGGTGAGGCCCTTCTTGATCGCATCCTGGTGTGAGCCGGAAAAAGCGGTGTAGACCAACTCCCCGGCATAGGGGTGGCGCGGGTGGATCGGCAGACGGGTGCAGTCCTCGGCGACGCGACGGATGGTGTCGATATCGGACAGATCCAACGCGGGATCGACCCCTTGGGTGTAGAGATTCAGCGCCAGAGTACACCCATCGACGTTGCCGGTGCGCTCGCCGTTACCGAACAGGGTTCCCTCCACCCGGTCGGCGCCGGCCATGAGGGCCAGCTCGGCGGCGGCGACGCCGGTGCCTCGGTCATTGTGGGGGTGAACCGAGAGAATCAGACTCTCCCGGTCTCGCACCGCCCGGCTAAACCACTCGATGACGTCGGCGTAGAGGTTGGGGGTGCTCATCTCCACCGTGGCCGGCAGGTTGACGATCATCTTGCGGGTGGGAGAGGCCTGCCACGCCTCGGCCACGGCCTCGACGATGGTCACGGCGAAATCGGGCTCGGTGCCGGTGAAGCTCTCGGGGCTGTACTGGAAGGCGACTTCGCCCTCGGGACGAGCGGCGGACAATGCTCGCACCAGGCGCGTTCCCGTCAGAGCCAAGTCGACGCAGCCTTGCCGGTCGAAGCCGAACACCACCCGACGCTGCACCTCCGAGGTGGAGTTGTACAGGTGGACGATGACGTTCTTCGCGCCGCGGATGGCCTCGAAGCTGCGGCGGATCAAGTCCTCTCGGGCTTGGGTGAGAATCTGGATGGTCACGTCCGAGGGGATATGCCCGCCCTCGATCAACACACGGATGAAATCAAAATCCGTTTGCGAGGCCGCCGGGAAGCCGACCTCAATTTCCTTGAACCCCATGCCCAGCAGGGTGTTCCACAGACGCATCTTGCGTTCGGGATCCATGGGGTCGATCAGGGCTTGGTTGCCGTCGCGCAAATCGACACTGCACCACACGGGGGCCCGCGTGATCACGGCATCGGGCCAGCGGCGGTCCTTCAAGGTCAAAGCAGGGTAAGGCCGATACTTCGATCCAGCGGGAGACATCATGATCTTGGTTCCTTTTTGTGCAAAAACGGGTTTTTGCGCCAGTTAGGAGACGGCAGCCGGGACGGCGCGGGTGAACAAACCCCGGCAGCCGCGCCTAAGTCGAAGAACCAAGAAAAAGGGGAGAGTCTTCATGAACACGAACCTTCACATCATATCGTTCCCGAAACCAAACCCACCCGGCACCGCAATCATGGCGCCGGGCAAATAAGCCGGTAAAGTGTGACGTATGTCGCGTTCATATCTGGAAAATATCAACGCGCTAACGAAAAATCAAGACTTTCACGTGCTCATGAGGGGGGGCGGGACGGGTTTTTATGAGCTTTCCTTTTCGTCCGTGCTAAACCTTCTCGTTTCCCAGCGAGAGCATCAACGAGAGCGCCATGGCAGAAGAGTTCGGTCGTATCGGCTTCCCTCCCTCCCCGTCGCCGGGAACAGTCTCGCGTCCCGAGAGTGGTCCCGCAGCGCATCGGGGGAGCGTTCGGCCGATGACCTCTGTTCCTCTTCCTGCCAGCGGGAAGCGAGGTCAGAGGGTTCTCCCTGCGGACTACCCCTTGGCCCTTTTGGACCGCAACGCCGTACGGGGAACCTACCTTGACCTTTTGGTCTAATCAGGCTTTTGACCAGGGTTCCGGTGGTGAAATTGACCCCTTGGCTGGCCAGTCGATTGGCAAAGTTGGGGGTTTTCGAGACGCAGGTCTCTCGTCCTCCGCTCGCCCCTGCGCCTAGAATGGAAATGCCCAAGCCGGATAATCTGCGGCTATCGAGAGGAATTATCTCTCAAATTCAATGGGTTAATTATTCTCATCTATTTAATCTAAGTATTTTTATAGAATTACATTAGTTGTAGACCATATAACGTTCAATCATTATCTATACTACTATTCGCATCGTATACGTTAAGAATTACGCCCATGCAAACAGGGCAAATATTTTTTATATCTTTGTCTGCCGAAATTATTTTTCCAGTATTGACCCATTTCTTTATTGTTTCTGAAGTCATGGCCTGTCATCCTTAATGGGGCTATCAACTTTATTTATTCATTCCTGTCTAATAAATTGGCCTGTCTAATAAATTGGCAATTTCTTGTATTTTTGTCATAGAAACTAAAACAAATTCACAGTCTGGCCATATGGGAGATAGATTCAACACATTCCCACATCCGCAACAAAATTTTGGCATGACGACTTTTCTATTCCAGGCCGATCAAATTTTACAAACGCTATCAAGGCTCAAGACCTTAAGAGTCTTGGTGATCACTTCTCCGCATCGACTTCAAGGTGGATCGTTTGCTTTTACTCTCCAGTCGCCGCAGCTTCGACCCTTTTGTGGGCTTGGTCTCACGTCGGATGGTGGGGGGGATGGCTGCCTTGCGGATCAGATCCAGCAGTTTTTCCAAGACGTCCTGACGATTGCGGTCTTGGCTCCGGTAGGTCTGGCTGTCCAGTACGAGAATGCCCGCCAGGGTCAAGCGTCGTCCCGCCAGGCGTTCCAGGCGAGCGCGGACGTCGTTTGGCAAGGATGGCGACTCCCGGACATTGAAACGGATTTGAACCGCGGTCTCGACCTTGTTGACGTTCTGCCCTCCCGGCCCCGAGGCGCGCATGAAGCTTTCTTCGACTTCGCTTTCGTCGATGAAGATGCTCCGGGTTACACGAATCATAATGGCCTCATGGAAGAAGGGAGCCCCAGGTCGCACCTCGGACCGCCTCCTCTTTTACTGCTTCAATGGCACAGCAAGCACGCCAAATTTGCGTGTCCCAGCACATGCCGGGTTACGCCTCCGAGGATCAGCTGGCGCAAGCGGGAATGGGTGTATCCCCCCATAACCAAGAGATCCGCGCCGATAGCGCCACACTCTTCCAGCAAGATGTGCCCCGCCTGAGCCCCCGCGTGAACCCGTCGATAGGCGGCGGTGATGCCATGCCAGGCGAAGAAGGCGGCAAGTTCTCCGGCGGGAGCCGAAACGGTGCGATCATCCTCGCTGATGGACAAGATGGTGACGCTTTCCGCGCGCGCCATGAGGGGCAAGGCGTAGGAGACCGCACGACCGGCCTCGGCGCTGCCATTCCAGGCGACGGCGATGCGCCGTCCGACGTCCGCTTCCCCTTGAGGCGGCACGAGCAACAACGGCTTCCCGCTTTCCATCAACGCCGCGTTGAGGGTTAACAGGGAGGGAATTTCCTCTCCCTCCATAGGGCGCCCCATGATGATGAGATCGGACAAGCGGCCTCGCCAGGCGACGAGTTCTTCCTCACGTCCGACGATTTCCTCCCACTCGGCGGAGGCGCCCTCGGCGGGAGGGGCCGCGAGCATGGCAATTCCATGACTTGCACATCCCTCCATAAAGAGCTTGCGTGCCGCCTCGGCGCGAGCGGTGGACCGGAGTTCGGCCACGTTCATCATGTCCTCGACCATGGCACCGGACATGCCCTCGCCCACCAGCGGTACCGCTGAGGTCGGATCGTTGCGGACGTGCAGGCCGTAAAGATGGGCCCCGAACGTCTTCGCCAAACGGAAGGCCACCGACAGAGGCACGGCCACATGCGCACCATCGCTGACCGGAACCAGGATCGTCTTGAAATCAGGCATCATCGGTCTCCCCACGAGAAGTTGGAATTATGCGCCCCCCTGCAAGCGCGTCAACCACCACGATCGGTACGACCTCTACCGGGTCAACGGCGCGGATTCCCAGGCCCTCTAAGGAAGGTATTGCATTACCGCCTCTCAAACTGGCGGTTTCCCAGGCATTTTTCGCATTGACTCTCTGTATGTCATGGGCATACTGCGCCCTCTTGGGAGTGAAAACTCCTCTAACTGGTTTTGCCATGGGTGCCATGAAGACCTATAATGCCAAACCGTCCGAAGTAGAGAAAAAGTGGGTTGTGATCGACGCGGACGGCGTCGTTCTGGGCCGACTCGCCAGCATCGTCGCGATGCGGTTGCGGGGCAAGCACCTGACCACTTTCACGCCTCATGTGGACATGGGCGACAATGTGATCATCATCAACGCCGAAAAGGTCAAGTTGACCGGCAATAAGCTGCGCGACAAGATCTTCTATTGGCACACCGGCTACCCCGGTGGGATCAAGGGACGCAGCATCGGTCAATTGCTGGCCGGACGTTACCCGGAGCGCGTGGTCGAGAAAGCGGTGGAACGGATGATTCCTCGGGGTCCCTTGGGGCGCTCCCAGATGAAAAATCTGAAGGTCTACGCCGGTGCTGCTCATCCGCATGAGGCGCAAACGCCTCAAGTGCTCGATGTCGCGTCCATGAACCCGAAGAATAAGAGGTAAGCCCATGGCCGATCTCACCAGCCTGGCCGACCTCAAGGCCGTTTCGCCGCAGGCGCAAGCCCCCACGCGGGAACGGAAGGTCGATGCAAAAGGCCGCGCCTATGCCACTGGCAAGCGCAAGAATGCCGTCGCTCGCGTCTGGATCCTGCCCGGCAGCGGCAAGGTCGTTGTCAATGGACGCGATATCACCGTGTATTTCGCTCGTCCCGTGCTTCGGATGCTGATCAATCAGCCCTTCCAGACCGCACAATGCGAGGGGCAGTTCGATGTTCAGTGCACCGTTACCGGAGGGGGCCTCTCGGGCCAAGCCGGCGCGGTTCGTCACGGCATCAGCAAGGCGCTCACCTTCTTTGATCCCGCCATGCGCACTCCGCTCAAGGCGGGCGGCTTCCTGACCCGCGATCCTCGCGTGGTCGAGCGTAAGAAGTACGGTAAGCACAAGGCACGTCGTTCGACGCAGTTCTCCAAGCGCTAAACCGCCTGGAACAAGGAAGAGCTTGGGGAGAGGAAATTCTCCCCAAGCTTTTTTTCTGTCGCCCCGCCCTTGGTGAAAGAGAAGGGGGTCCGGGGCATCGCGTCCTAAGCGGGGTTTGGGGCGGCAGCCCCGGCGCAAGCCAGACAGCCCATCCACAAAAAAA
>JAVBJO010000083.1:0-25677 GCA_031546925.1 Rhodospirillaceae bacterium | reverse complement strand
TAGCTGGGTCACGGGGCGTGGCCCCGTGTGGGGGGTGTCGGGGGGCAAGGCCCCCTGCCAAGGCGCACGCCCCCCAACCTCTCCCCCCCACCCAGCCAAAAAAAATCCCCCGAGTTCATCGGGGAATTTTTTTTGGCTGGGTGGGGGGGAGAGGTTGGGGGGCTTGCGCCGTGTCAGGGGGCCTTGCCCCCCGACACCCCCCACAAGGGGCCAAGCCCCTTGACCCAGCTACTCAGTACATATGCTGTCCACCATTGACCGACATGGTCGATCCGGTGATAAAGTCCGCCTCATCCGCAATCAAGAACATGACGCAACGAGCGATATCCTCTGCCCGCCCCAATCTCCCCACGGGGATGCGAGCGATGATCTTCTCCAGCACGGCCGGGGGAACAGCCCGCACCATATCGGTATCCACATACCCAGGAGCGATAGCATTCACGGTAATATTCTTTGCCGCACCTTCTTGTGCCAAGGCTTTGGTAAAGCCATGGATGCCCGACTTAGCGGCGGCATAGTTGACTTGTCCGTACTGCCCGGCCTGTCCATTGATAGAGCCGATATTGACGATACGTCCAAAGCTCCTGGCGCGCATGGAGTCGACGGTCAAGCGAGCGAGGTTAAAGCAACTGGTCAGGTTGGTATGGATGACCTCTTCCCACATATCATAAGTCATGCGATGCATGGTTGCATCCCGGGTGATTCCGGCGTTATTCACGACGATATCGATTGGCCCGAGTTCTTTGGTGATCTTAGCGACGGCGATTTCGCATTCGCCATAGTTAGAAACGTCCCAGCGATAAGATGTAATTCCGGTTTGGTCGGTAAATTCCTTAGCGGCCTCAACATTTCCGAAGTAATTCGCGGCGACGGTATAACCGGCTTTTTTCAGAGCAACAGAAATGGCTCGACCGATACCACGGGTTCCACCAGTAACAAGAGCAACACGTCCCATCTTTTAGTCTCCTCGATTGTGAGGGGAGTTATCTCCCCTTTGGTTTTTTTTGCCCTTCTTGGTAAAAGCGGAGAGCCGCTGGGCGAGGCGGCTCTCCGGGAAACGAAAAGTTTAACGCTCGACGCAGAGGGCGATGCCCATGCCGCCACCGATGCACAGGGTGGCGAGCCCCTTCTTGGCATTGCGCCGTCCCATTTCATGCAGGAGAGACACCAGCACGCGGCAACCCGAGGCGCCAATGGGATGACCAATGGCGATGGCACCGCCATTGACGTTGACCTTGGAAAGATCCCAGCCCATGCCCTTGTTGACGGCGATGGCCTGGGAGGCGAAGGCTTCATTGGCCTCGATCAGATCGAGATCTTCGTGCTTCCATCCGGCCTTGGCCAGGGCTTTCTGAGAGGCCGGAACCGGACCGATTCCCATGATCTTGGGATCGACGCCAGCGGTGGCCCAACTGGCGATCCGCGCCAAAGGCTTCAGACCGCGCTTAGCTGCGTCAGCGGCGGTCATCAGCACCACAGCGGCGGCGCCATCGTTGACTCCCGAGGCATTTCCTGCCGTCACGGTGCCGTCCTTGGTGAAGGCAGGCTTCAGTTTCTGCAAGGAATCAAGGGTTGCGCCTTGACGGACGTATTCGTCCAGGTCGAACAGCTTCTCTTCCTTTTTGACCTTGATGGCGACGGAAACGATTTCGTCCTTGAAGCGTCCGGCCTTAATGGCGGCTTCGGCCTTGTGCTGAGAGGCCAAGGCGAATTGATCTTGGTCTTCGCGGCTGATCTGGTATTCCCGGGCGAGATTCTCGGCGGTGATACCCATGTGGTAGTTGTTGAAAACATCGGTCAAACCGTCATTGACCATGGTATCGACGAAGTTCATCGGCCCCATCTTCACGCCACCCCGGAGGAATCCAGCATGTTGGGAGTTGCTCATGCTCTCCTGCCCACCGGCGACGACGATCTTGGTATCGCCCGCCAACAGGGACTGCACGCCCAACGCCACGGCCCGCAGCCCCGAGCCGCACACCTGATTGATGGTCATGGCCGAGGAAGCCTCCGACAGACCCGCCTTGAGCGCCGCTTGACGCGCGGGGTTCATGCCGTTTCCAGCCGTCAGAATTTGCCCCATGAGCACTTCATCCACCTGCCCGGCTTCAACCGAGGCGCGCTTCAGAACTTCCCGGATCACGACCTCCCCCAACTGAGCGGCCTGATAGGACGCCAGCGAGCCACTGAACGCGCCAACGGGTGTCCTGGCGGCGGCGACGATAACGATATCAGTCATAAAACTTAGCTCCTTCGTAGAAAATCCAGACGAGGTGGATAACGGATTCGAGAGAGGTAGGATACACCCTGTTGGCCTGCTAAAACCAGAGATGTGTACGACCTACGCGCCTGAGGCGCAATATAACCATTCGGCCAGGGGGGTGTAGAGCTCTTTGTCTGCCCGAGCCGAGAGCAGCATCCCCACGTGACCGCCTTGGATGTCATGGATACGAGCGCCCGGAATCGCCCGAGCCAGCGCATAGGCCGACTGTGGCGGGACGATGCGGTCACGGATAGGTACCATCGCCAGTGTAGGAAGACGAAGGGTCTCGGGCTGAACCGGCTGACCGGCGACGCGCCACCGTCCCTCCATGGGATCGTTGGCGCCGTACCAGCCCTCTAGGCATTCCCGGGCGACCTCCGCCACAAGGGGAACGCCGTCATTGGCCCAATCCTCCAAGGCGACGAAATCGGTGGCCCGTGCACTGTTTTGCTCCAACCGCCCGAAGGCGGCGAATTTTCGCGCGGTCAGAAACAAGTCCAACCCGGAAAACATCATCTGGAGGAAATCGACCGGAAGATCGCCAAAAAAGCCGATCAGTTGATTCAGCGGCTCGAACAGAAGACGCATGGCCTCGATGGGCTCGGCGTCTCCGGCGTGGAAATCCCACGGTGTCGCCAACATCGCCAGCGAGGCCACCCCCTCGGGACACCGCGACGCCAACGCCAGCGCCAGATTGCCCCCCATGCAGTACCCCACGACCGGAATCCTGGCACACCCGGTTATCTGGGAGACCTCCGCCAAAGCGGCCTCTAGGCGCTGGGTGATGTAATCGGTGAGGGTGAACGCGGCCTCGGTGGGACCAGGCGCCCCCCAATCCACCAAGAACGGCGCAATACCGCGTTCGGCAAGGGCGCGCATCAGACTGTGCTGCTTGGTCAGGTCCAGGATGTAGGCGCGGTTCACCAGCGAGGGGATCATCAAAACCGGCACCCCTGCCGCCCCCTGCCCCAGGCGGTAATCCAGCAATCGAGTGCTGCCCTCTTGCCAAAGCGTTGGCGGCTCTGGCACATCCCGGCAATACAGATGGGCTCGATAGGCGCTGATTCCCGAAAGCACGGCCTGATGACGACGGATCGTCTCTGCGGCCAGCTCCCGATCAAACTCAGTCCAAGCGTCTGGACCGGCGGCGTCGAGGGCTTGACGAATAGCCTGGGCCTCGGCTCGCAAGGAGGGTTTCCAAGGCAGCGATCCGCTTCTCAGCAGCGGCAAGGCGATGCGCGAGCTGAGGAGAGTCGAGGCATGAAGCATCAAGTGGAACGGCAGAGGCCTCGGTCCCAAGCGGTGACGATGATTGAACGACTGTCCGCGATTCGGCATTCTTTTCCCGCGACTCGCCTTTGGCGCTCACAGAGCCCGTCCCAACCCGCGCAAGAGCCGACGCACTGCGGCCAACCATATCCAGACCCAATGCCGCCATCCGCGTAAAAACGGGGTCGGTGGCCATGAGTGCGGCCTGCTCCTGCCAAAGGTCGAGATAGCGCCCTGCGAGAGCTTTTATATCTGGTGGTGCATCAGACATGGTTTGAAATTAGCATAAGGTAAAGGTGTTTGACCAGGATGTTATCAGACGAAGAAAGGGTGTTCCGGAACATCCCTCTGCAAAAACTGTGGTACCCACGCCAGCAATCCCGTACTTTGGCAACCGGGCCGCGCAGAATCGGCCAAACCAATAGGGAAGCACGCCAACGATGTCCGACAGCAAGGTCCCCGCGCAGACGCCGATCATGATTAAGAAGTACGCCAACCGGCGCCTCTACAACACTGCGACCTCCAGCTACGTCACCCTGGAGCTTCTTGCCCAGATGGTCAAGGACGGACGGCACTTCGTGGTTTTCGACGCCAAGACCAGCGAAGATATCACCCGCTCGGTTCTGACTCAGATCATTGTCGAGGAGGAGGCGAAGGGGTCCCAAAGCCTTCTGCCCATCGGCTTTTTGCGCCAACTCATCGGATTTTACGGGGACAGCCTGGGGGGCCTGGTTCCTCGCTATCTCGAACATTCCATGCAGGCGTTCTCGCGCAACGAGCAGCAGATGCGGCAATACATGCAGCATGCCCTGGACGGTCTGTTTCCCTTCAATCCCTTCGAGGAGATGGGGAAGCAAAACATGGTTTTCTTTGAAAGCGCCATGAAGATGTTCTCGACGTTTTACCCTCATGGTACCGAGCCCCCTCACCCCGAGGCTAATCTAGAGGATCTCCAAGCCAAGATCGACATGCTGCAAAAACAGGTGGATGCCCTTTCGAAGCCGAAATGAAGCAAGAAGAGGCGGGTTGCCTCTTCCCCTCTTTTTCGCTATCTTCCCGTCGGTCTCATGTGGGCCTGTAGCTCAATGGTTAGAGCAGGCCGCTCATAACGGTCTGGTTGGGGGTTCGAGTCCCTCCGGGCCCACCACACTCCCGTCTGTTTTGCCCCCCTCTGTTTTGCCCCCCTCTATTTTGCCTAGGCGCCGATAGAGAAGTCCCACGCCCATCAAGCCCGCTCCCAGTCCGAAGAAGGACAGAGCCCGCCAGATTCCGCCGGTGTGCGACAGATCCACCAGGAAGACCTTCACCACCACGCCCAAAAGGACCGCTAATCCGGCGCGGCGCAGCGTGACGTTGCCCGAGGCGATTCCGCCCATCAACATCCCGAGACTGCCCAGCAGGTAGAGCACGGAATACATCCACATTTCCACTTGCCCGACGCGTCCTTCCGCCAAAATCGCTCCGGCGAAGGCATGGCGTATTTCCAGACTCGCCCACAGGAAGGCCAGGACCAACGCGGCAGCGCCACAGGCCAAACGAAGCCACGGCGGCGGATTGGGCGCAATGCGGCTATGCAGGGCGTAAAGAAGCGCCGGGACGGCAAACAACAGCAGAAGCACATTGAAGATCAAAGTCATGCTGATGGGCGTGTCCGTCAGAAGAGGATTTCCGTTCAAGACCTGGAGGAAAAGCAGTTGAACGCTCGCCAATCCCAGGAGCCCCAGTCCTCCGTACAGGGCAACGGTGAAATTCTTCCTCTGTCGATGAAGGAAGAAGAGCCCTGCGGCAAGGCTCAACCAAGAGAGGGTATGAACGCCTCGCTCGACCAAGGTGTATCCCTGTTCGATGCCAATACTTCCGGTCTCTCCCCCGACAAAGAGGTGACGTATTTGCAGACTGCTCCATAAGACGGTGAGGAGAAGCGCCAAGGCTCCACTCCCCCACCGGAGCCACGACGGCCAATCCGGCGCAATCCAACGATGCAGCACGTACAGAATTGCAGGCGCGGCAAACAACAGCAGAAGTTGATTGAGAATCACCGTACCGCCCACAGGAACGCCGGTGAAGAGCGGATTTCCAAACAACACCTGAAGCAACACCAACTGAGCAGTCGCCAAACCTAAAAGGATGTACCCTCCATACAAGGGAATAGAGCGACCACTGCGGCGATGGATGTAAAAGAGCGCCGCAGCGATACTGAGCCACGAGATGGTATGCAGACTGCGCTCGACCTCGGCGTACCCATTTTCCACCGCAAAACTTCCCGTCATGAAGTGGCGAATTTCAAAACTGACCAGCAGAACGGTGAAGACAATCGACCCGGCCTCTAGGGCGGAGACCAGGAGATCATCCTCGCTGCGACGGAATTTCCAGGCAGCAAAGAAAAATGCCAGTGCAGGAAGACCATATCCATAGAGCAAACCATTAAAAGCAGCCGTTTCTCCGATAGGATAGCTGAGAACATAAGGATTAAGGGCCAAGCGAACCAAGACCACGCTGGCCAGCAATAGGGCCACCGGGCGCATCCCGACCACCCGAACCCGTTCGTTGACCCAGGCGATACCCAGAGGCAGAACCGCCAGGGAGACGCTCAGCCAGGCCTCCTTGAAGGCAAAGGTGAAGCACAGGGTCAAAGCGGCAATGACCCCGATGGCATAGGCTGCCAAGACGCCCTCGAAGCCGGGGCGGCTGCGGTGATGTACCGTGCGCTCAGCGGCCACGAGCAAGATCGCAGCGATGACCAAAGCCGCGCTGGCCCAAGGCCAGATCTCGCCTAAGGGACTGAGCCGCCAATAGGCCACCGCCAAGAGGGCTGCCGGCGTGGCAGCGGCAAGGCTGGCCCATCGTATGGGCCGCACAGTTCTACCCAGGAAAAGAAATCCTGCGGCGAAAAACACAGCCACGAAGGCCACCAGGACGGAGATAAACCGTTCCATCTCCTCGGGGAAGGGCTGGAAGAAAACGCCTCGGGCGTGATCCAGGGCACCAAAATCGACTCGCCAGACAAACAGGGTCAGGACCGCCAAAACCGCGCCGACCCAGGGGAGACGGTCAAAGGTCGGATCCCCTCTCCCAAAGATGATGAACCCAAGGCTCAGAACGAGCGGTACCGCCAAGGAAACCCAAGAGAAATCGGCACGAGCCATGACGGGAATGGTCATAACCGCCACGACCAGGGCGGCAATGCTGACCACCCCCTCCACCATGGGAGCCTGAGCAACGCCGGACAAGGCTCGGATGGTGGGAATCCCGCGGCGGAACAGGACAAACAAACCAAAAAGGCCGCATAGGAAGAGCCCCAGGGCCAACTCGTTCCCAGGCTGCCACGCGGCCACCAGCCACAATCCCACCCATCCCACTGTGCCGACCAGAATAGCCCAGGCCAACCACCACCACTCTCGCCAGCGCAAAAGCGCCAAGGCCGCTGCGGATAGCAAGAAGAGATACCCAAACACGCCAACATTGTTGCTGCCACTGCGAACCAGCAAAGGCACGGCAAAAGCGCCAATCACCCCTAGAAGAGCCACAAACGGACCATGCCACAGGGAGAGAACCACTGTCCCAGCCGCCGTGGCGACCAAAGCGACAAAGACAACCGGCAACGGAAAAAGAGCGTAGAGGGCATATCCGGCATAAATACTTGCAAAAATGATAAAAGCGCCTCCGCCGACCATGGCGGAGGGGACATATCCAGGGGTGGTATTTTTAGCCAGTTCGCGGCGCGATAGCCAGTGTCCTCCCCCGATGATGGCCGCGCCGATCAGGGCACTGAGCGTCACGCGAACCGCAGGGCCAAGCAACTCTTGATCGATGGAGAACTTCACCAAGAACGCACCGCCAAGAGCCAGCGCAATTCCTCCCAGCCACACCAACCAGCGCTCAGCGAAGTTGCGCTCCGCAAGGGAATCATCTGTTTTGACGACAGGAGGCGGCGAAGTTCGCGCCGCAGGTCGAATCGGAAGAGGCTCGGGCGCTTGCTCTTGGAGGACAGGCTCGGGGGCCTGCTCTTGGAGGATGATCGGAGGTGGCACCTCTTGCGGTAAAGGCCCCACGGAAGGACGCTCCGGGATGGCTTGCCGCGCCAAAGCCTCCTCAGCGAGGGAAAGACGACGGCTCAAATCTCGGATGACGGTCGTCGCACGCGTCTCTAGTCTTTCCATCCTGTCGCGCAAGGACTTGATTTCACTGCCAGCGCTTAGGGCTCTGATAAAAAGGAATCCAAGAAGAAGAAGCAGCAAAATAAGAATCAGACCGATGGATTCCATATAGCCCCCTAAAGATGGCTGACCATTCCACGGATATTTGCACACACCTTGCGACATTAAGAAAGAGGCTGGAGAGAGATGAGCGTTCACGAAAGAGCCACCAAGTGGGTTGCTGGAACGCTCCCTTTCTGCTTTCCTCCCGCCAGAGGCAATGACGCGGCGGGGAGCAGCACCTGTGAACGGTTTTTTATTTTTGTACCTCCAGGGGCTCGCGATTGGTTTAGCGACCTCCGCTCCGACCGGCCCGGTGGGACTGATGTGCATCCGCCGGGCGTTGGGAGACGGGCGCATCGCCGCCTGGAGCGCTGGATTTGGCGCAGTGCTTGCCGACACCCTGTTCGGTGCCATCGTGGGTTTGGGATTGGGAGCCGTGTCTCATATCCTCTCCGACGCTGCTTTTGGCTTGAAGCTTGGCGGGGGGCTGTTTCTGCTGGTCTTGAGTATTCACACTTGGCGTTCTGCAACCGCCACCCTGGCCCCTCTGCCGGAAAGTCGAGGAAAAACCGGCGTGATTCGGGATTTTCTCTCGGCTTTTGCCATCACGCTGTCCAATCCCGGTGCGATTTTGGGAATGTTCGGCATGTTCGCTGCGTTGGGGGCCGCCGCCCAACCGGCGCGGATCGAGGATGGTTGGATGGTCGTGTTCGGAATTTTCTGTGGAGCGGCCTTATGGTGGGGAATCTTGACTGAATTGACCATCCTGGTCAAAGATCGCCTCACGCCAAAGAGCATCCAACGCTTTAACCGTATCTCTGCCGCCTTGCTGTTTTTCTTTGGGGTGGGGGTGCTGGGAAGTCTGGTCGTGGGGTGATGCCGTTTGGCACGGCCTCTCTCCCCCCTGTGGCAAAGTTGCTACAAGTTGATAGAAACCACTGGATTTTCTCCTCTGATGATTGACGCCCTCACGGTAGCTCCTCTATGTTCGCCCGATCATTTCCAGCGTCATCGGCGCACACTGACCATGGGTGGGGATCTTATGAAAAAGACTGCTTTTGCCGTTGCCACTTTGGCGGCGATGGGCCTTTCATCCGTAGGGACCGCGCAGGCGTCGGATAAAATCAAGCTGGAGCTGGGGGGATACTCCAAGTGGTTTGTCGTCGGCAGTTGGCAATCCGACAAGTGGGAAGAGCGGCACCCGGGTCAGGACGCAGGCACCAATGGTGACGTCAAGGGCGATAACCGGATTTTCTTTGGTGGAGAGACCACTCTCGATAACGGCCTGAAGGTCGGCGCCACCGTCGAGATTGAGGCTGGCGGTTGGACGCAGGCCCCAGGAACCAAGGAAGATATCGTCAACCGTTCGTTCGTCTTCGTCGAAGGCGGGTTCGGTAAGGTCATCCTCGGGAGCGAGGCCAACGGCACGGTTCTGTTGCATGCCATGGCCCCCGACGCCGCCGGAAACTGGAGCACCGCCAATATGGTGCAGTTTTCCATCGCCAAGCCCGATAGCGTGGTCGTGCGTGGCACTACCGAAATCGATACGGACGATAATGCTGACAAAATCACCTATGTCTCCCCGACCTTCCACGGGTTGACCCTCGGTGCCAGCTTCATTCCTAACGCGATTTCCGAAGATAACGCCAACTACAACACCGCAGCCACCTCTAGCTTCGGGACGTCGGGTGTTCCCGCTTACGGCGTTGGTGCCCTCTATTCCAGAAGCTTCGGCCCCGTGGACGTAAAGGTCTCGGGCGGTTACGTGTGGTATGATATCAACGGCGACAACACCCCAACGGGTGGGATGTCCACCGAATGGTCTTCGGGGGCGAATCTCTCCTACGCTGGGTTCACCTTGGGCGGTTCCTACCGCAAGATGAACATCAACGAAAGCATTCCCGGTGTTCTGAGCGCTGGACGGGTTTGGGATCTCGGCTTGATGTACGCCACCGGACCTTACTCCGTCAGCGCCTCCTACCTGAACAGCGCCGCCGAGGACGATCCCACGATCTCGGGCCGGGACAAGATGGAGCTGGGGCAAATCTCCGCCAAGTACAGCATGGGCCCTGGTGTTGATCTCCTTGGCACCGTTGGCCATATCCGCTGGAAGGACGAAAGCGGTTTGGCCGCAGAAAAGAACCAGGGATGGACGGCGATGACCGGCTTGGGGCTAGTGTTCTAATCCACCAATCACAAGAAAGCCAAGGGGGTTCCCTCCCCCTTGGCTTTTTTTTCATTTTTTTAGGGATAGACTGAGGCGATGACAATTCTCTATGTGGCCACCAGTAAGATCCTCCAGGAGTGGGGAGCAGATGTCGGGTTGGGCAAGAACCTCTACAAAGTAGGCCTCGCCGAGGAGACTTCCCCCGCCGAAGCGGTCGCCGGACTCGCGGGTAAGACGGATTGGAAAATCCTCAAGATGGAAGAGGATGTCTCCCTGACCGAAGATCTCCTGTTGGAGCGCCTCGCCCGTCGGCAAAAGGTGGTTGACCCGACCTATTACCCGGCTCTACGGGGAGCGACGGGCATTGTGAAGGTGTCTCTTCCTGCGGTAGAGAACTCTCGCCTGATCGCTCTGGCCTTAGAGGGCAAAGAACCCCCAAAAACCTTCAAAACCCGGCCAGTGGATGTAGCGCAATATTTGCTGGAGAATGCGATAAAGTAGCGCTTTTGGAATGCCTTCCATGAAGAGCCCTTATGGCCCCGTAACCGTCCGCCGAGAGACCCCTCACCTGCTCGCGGTAACAGCGGACACCGATTGCGGCGCGTTCTATGGGCAGGGATACGGTGCAGGTTGGTTGCGCTTGTGGCAACTGGATCTCTCGCGCCGGGTGGCTCGCGGAGAACTGGCGGAGATCCTGGGGAGCCCCGCCCGCCGCACCGACTTCTTCCAACGCCGCCTGGGTCTCGATGCCTTGGCTCGCCGCGCAGCCGCCCATGACGCAGCCGCCCCAGAGGGCTCCGCTGCGGCTCGACAGTTTGCCCATTGCCAGGCCTATGTGGCAGGGATCAACCGAGCACTGACAAAGACGTACCTTCTGCCGGTGGAGTGTCTGCTGCTGCGTTACCGCCCCAAGCCCTTCGTGGTCGAGGACGTCTATTGCGCCGCCCAACTCAAATATTTCATCAACTCCGCCTGGCAGTACGAACTTTTCCATACCCGTTTGAGTTCCCATCTCTCGGCGCGTCAAAGCGCCCAACTCTTGGCGAGCTTCAGCGAGGAAGGCCCCTCCCTTCCGCCCCTGCCCTGGGATGACCAAGGCCAGCGTTTGGCCGAGGCAGAGACGGCCCTGCGAGATGGTTTGGCCGGCTTGCGGCTATTGGGATTGGCGTCTCCCGATACCGGCTCGAACGTGTTGGCGCTGGGCGGAGGGCGGAGCGCCTCCGAGGCTCCGCTGTTGGCCACCGATCCGCATATGGGACAAGTTAATCCCAGCTACACCCTGCTCTGCCGCCTGACCAGCGCCGAAGGGCTGGAAGTCATTGGGGCGCACTTTCCCGGTGCGCCAGGGATTTTTACCGGGCGGAATCGCCATATCGCCTGGGGAATGGTTGGCTTGATGGCCGATAACCAGGATTTGTATTGGGGCAAGATCGACCTGGAGCAATCCCGTGTTTTCTGCGAAGGGGCCTGGGTTGATTTGCAAAAAGACGAACAGCGCATCGTCATCAAAGGCAAGCCCTCTCAGAGCCTCACCACTTTCGGTTTTGCCGGGGGACGGTTGCTGCGCACGAGCAAAAGCCATGGCCTTTTCCTGCGTTGGCCGGCCCTTGACCGGCCCTTCGGTGATATCAGCCTCTCCGGCGTTGCCAAAAGCCGCGATTGGGAGGAATTCCGCGCAGCGGTATCTCAGATCAACAACACGCCAATGATAGCGGGATACGCCGATATCCACGGCAACATCGGCCTGCAAGCCATTGGATTGATCCCAAAGCGAAAGGAGGATGTCGGCAGTCTCGTCTTGAGCCTAGACCGACCTGAGCACCAATGGCAGGGCTACGTTGCCTTTGAGGATCTCCCCACGCGCTTTAATCCTCCCGATGGATACGTCGCTTACGCCAACCAATATTCGAGCGCGTTGTTCGCGGGACGCCCTGTGCTCTCCAACCGCTGGCATCCCCCCACCCGAGCTTTGCGCCTCGCCGAATTGATCCAGCAGACTCCTCGTCACACGGTGGAGACCCTGACCACGATCCAAGACGACCGGGTGGATGCTTTCGCTCGTATGGCGCTGCCGTTCCTGTTGGACTGGCTCGGGACCCCCTCGCCGCTGACGGGATGGAACGGAGATACCTGCTCCATCGAGCATGCGCTATTGTTTGATCGTTGGTTTCTCTGCCTGGTGCGCCGCGTCCTCGGCAAAAAACTGGGGCCGGGAACCCGAGCTCTCTACACGGATTTCTGGCCTGGATACCGCTGGAATCTCCTGGACATCCTGCGCCACCACGCCAAGGATTGGGGGCACGAGGACGAACAAGACATCGCCCGTCTGGTTCAGGAGGCCCATGCCGAGGCGCTGGCTGGCGCGTCGGCTCCGCCTCGTGTGGAATTTCAACACACCCTGAAACGCCCACTGTGGCTGAAGCGCCTTCTGACCGGCTCCTTTCCCTACGACGGAGGCAATCGCGAGACGATCCATGCGGTGCGTCAGAATGTAGATTTTCTTACCCTGTCCCAGGTGGGAAAGACGAAGAAGGCCAAGCCCTATAGCTTCGGCCCCGGCTTCAAGATGGTGTTCGACCTGAGCCCCACAGGTAAAATCGGGTATATGGCGAACACGCCCGCCAAGGGAACCCCATTTTGCTGGGCTCTGCGTGAAACGCTGTCCCGCTGGCGTTGTGGTCTTCGCTGGTGGACCGACCTATGATCTATAAAGGGAGAAAACAGCTTCAGAGGAGAAAAATCCCATCATGCGGAAAGAATGGCAGAAAACCAGCCACCCGGCGCGGCTTTGGTCGCGGATGGAGGATGGGCGTATTCTCTGCGGTCTGTGCTCCCAGCAGTGCAAAATCGAAAAAGGACGAACGGGGACGTGTCGCGTCCGACGGCATGAGGAAGAGGGATTGGTCAGCCTCAACTATGGGAAATCAGTGCCCATAACCCAAGAGACCATCGAAACCGAAGCCGTCTATCACTACGCTCCGGGAGAGGCCATCCTCTCCCTGGGTAACATCGGCTGCATGCTGCAATGCGACTTTTGCCAGAACTGGAGTACCAGCCAAGCCCGCCTGGTGCAAGACGAGCATATCGTCCGCTATAGCGCTGAACAGATCGTATCCTACGCGTTGGCCCATGACATCCGCGTGTTGTCTTGGACCTACAACGATCCCGTGGTGTGGCACGAGTTCGTCATGGATACCGCAACCTTGGCGCGCCAGCATGGCTTGAAAAACCTCTATAAGAGTGCCTTTTATATTGGGGAAAAGGCGATCGACGAGCTTCTCGACGTGATGGATATCTTCAGTGTTTCGCTCAAGTCGATGCAAAAGTCGTTCTATCGCAAATTCACGGCGGGACGTTTAGACCCCGTGCTTGATGGCATCAAACAAGTCTACGAGGCCCGTAAAAGCCGAGGGGCCGAAGCGCTCCATCTGGAGGTCTCGAACCTCTGCGTCACCGGCCGAAACGATACCCTTGTAGAGAGCAGGAAGGTCACCGACTGGATGCTGGATCATCTCGACCCCGATATTCCCTTGCATTACGTCCGCTTCCATCCCGACTACCGCTACACCGGCGTGGAGCGGACAGCGGTCTCCTTCCTGGAGGAAGCGCGGACAGAGGCCCTCCGGGCGGGAATGCGTTACGTTTATGTCGGCAATGTCTATGGAACACCCAGCGCCAACAGCTTCTGCCCGGCGTGTCAAGCCCTCTGGGTGCGACGTGATGGCCTGAATGCCCAATCCTTCTTGCAAGATGGGAGGTGTCCGGGATGTGGCGTGCGCTCGCCCCTGGTGTTGCCATGGCAGCAGGCCAGCACGCCGCCCCCGGTGGTGATTCCCGCCCATTTCAAACGCCTGACCCACATGTTCCGAGGCCCCATCCAGGCCTATCACATCGAGCAAACCCAAGAGACCCCCCTGTTTTACCACTTCGTTACCGCGAGCGGCACTCCCGTGGGGGAGATTGGGAGCAACAGCTGTACCCGCTTCATGCTCTCGCGCAGCCACGAGGAGAGCGCAGGGCTTTGTCTCTATCACGCCGACGAACATCCCCCGCAAGTGTTCGAGGTTTATGACCGCGCCCACTTCCCCACCCTTGCCGCCGAGAAAACCCGCATGGGCAGTGAGAACATTCCTCCCGCGATGGCTCCATGCCGCTGAATTGGGGCCTTTCGCACCTCCGCGCCGCACGGATCCGCGCAGCTGTCCGCAACCAGGGACTGGATGGAAGCGGGAGCAACCTTCCCATTCTTTATCTCCCCGGCATTCTTGGAGCGAAGCTCTATGACCGGCGCGAGCGCGTGGCGGTTTGGGGCGATTACCGCGGGCTATTGTTCCGCAAGGACCATCACGCGCCTTACGCCTATGATGCCAGGGATACGGAGCGAATCCTCGCCACCGAGACTCTCCACGCCTTCACCATCGTGCCGGGACTGCTCCACACCCTGGTCACCGCCGAGTTGATCCACGTCCTGGAAACCGCCTTGGGCTACCAGGAGGGACGGGATCTTTTCTTCGTCGGCCACGATTGGCGGGGCGATTGCCGCCATCTCGTGGCGCGGCTGAACCACGAGGTCGAACGCATCCAAGCCTTGTTCGGAGCCCAACAGCGTTTCCTGATCATCGGCCAATCCATCGCCAATCTGGCGATCCGGTTTTGGCTCCGAACCGCGAGGCCGGAAATACGCTCCTCCGTGGCCAAATGGTATGCCTTTGGCCCTCCCTGGAAAGGGACGTTTCACGCTCTTTCCATGATGCAGACCGGCTATTATCCGGCGAGTTCCGCCTTTCATGGGTTTTCCCCGGATGATGTGGCGAGCTACCCCAGCGCTTACCAATTGATGCCCTCTGCGCCTCGGGTGATCGACTCGCGCGGCCAGCTCCTGTCCGATTTTTCCCTGTTCGACCCCGCTTGCTGGGAGCGCTATCGCCTTGGCCCCTATCGCCACTCAGGGGCGGAGTCGGCCCAACGAGAGAAGAATCGCGCGGATCTCCCGGCGCATCTCCACACGGCCCAAGCCCTTGCCGAGAGTCTCTCCGGACCGTGCGCAACAGAGGTAAAAATCCCCCAACTGTGGTTTCTGGGCGATCGAAACCAAGCGGTCAAAGCGGCCGTCTACGATGGGGACAGCCTGGTACTCCAGGCCGGAGCGATTCGCAAACGCTTTCCCCACCTGGTGGACGCGGCCCTGACTCCAGGGGACGACCACCTTCCTCTGGCCGACCTTCTGGTCGACCCGTGCGGCCCGGTGGTCCGAGATATCCACAATCAGCCCCATGGCGAGAGCTACGTCCTCGTCGGTGCCGCCAAAACCCATCGGGCGTTAATTAATTATACGCCCAATCTCGCAACGTTGGCACTCGACATCGCCACGCTCCGAAAAGGACTGTCATGCTGATCAAGGCCTCCCAATCCTGTTTGCTCATTGTTGATGTCCAAAGCAAGCTCCTCCCCGCCGTGAACAACCCCGACGCCGTGGTCCGAGGCTGTCGCAAATTGTTGCGCGGTGCGGCTCGACTGGGGATTCCCGTCCTCATCAGCGAGCACTGCCCCACGAAGATCGGTCCCACCGTCCCAGCCTTGATGGAGCTTGCCCAGGAGGACTGGAAGATCCTGGAAAAAACCCACTTTTCTTGCGTGGCCGAACCCTCTTTGGCCCAACATTTCCATGCCTTGGGCCGCCCCCAGGTCGTGGTGGCCGGCACAGAGGCGCATGTTTGCGTCCTTCAAACCGTACTTGATTTGAAACAAGTTGGATTGATTCCAATTGTGGTACAGGATGCCTGCGGCTCGCGCAGGGATCTTGACGCCAATGTTGCCATGGACCGAATCCGTTCGGTGGGGGTAACGGTGGTCACCGTCGAAATGGTCTTGTTCGAGTGGCTCCATCGCGCGGATACACCGGAATTCCGCGATGTTTTGAGAATGATCACCGAGTAAGGAGTTTCTGACGATGTTGCCAGTGGTTCTTCTGCCGGGTTTGTTGACGGATGCACGGCTATGGGCCCACCAACGCGCTGCCCTGTCACGCCTGACCGCCGTCATCGTCCCCGATCTTACCAAAGCTGTAAGCATCGAAGCCTTGGCGCGACAAGTTCTAGAGATTTCTCCGCCCCGGTTCGCCTTGGCAGGCTTGTCCTTGGGGGGGTATGTGGCCATGGAAATGGTGCGCCAGGCCCCAGAACGGGTAGACCGCCTGGCCCTTCTCAATACCACCGCGCATCCGGATCTTCCGGAACAAACACAGCTCCGCAAGGAGTTCATCGCGCTGGCTCGGGAGGGGGGACTGTCCCAAGTCGTCCCCGCTCTCATGCCCGGCTTAGTGTGTCCGGAACACCTGACAGAGATCGCAAAACTGGCCTGGGAGATGGCTAACGCGGTGGGTCTGGAAGGATTCATCCACCAGCAAACCGCCGCGATGAATCGCCCCGATGCCCGGGCCGGGTTGTCGCGGATCACCTGCCCCACTCTCATCCTCTGCGGGCGCGACGATGCGATGATCCCCCTGGAATGGTCAGAGGAAATGGCATCCTTGATCAAACCGTCTCGCCTTGTCATTATCGACCAATGCGGTCATCTCGCGAGTCTTGAACAGCCCCAGGCCGTTACGGCAATGCTAACCTACTGGTTGATATTATAGTTTTTGGTCAAAGGGTTGTTGGCAGAAAGCACTTTAGGGGCTATGATCTGGATTGTGGGTGGGTTGTCGGCCTCAAGGTGTTGCCGACGGCCCGGGAGAGGTTTGGATGCTGTCTCGCGAAACGCGCATTATACGTAAGTCAACCAACGTTGTCCTGGACGCCCTCCTTCATTCGGCGGAGGCCGCGTGCGGTGGGCAGCCTTTGAGCCTGGATTTGCTTCGGGCTATTGTAGCACAACTCAAGGATGCGCCAGAATTCGAAGATTTCTACGCTCGGACCTACAACGAAATCCGGGCCATTTTTGAAGCGTTCAGCATTGAGCAAAAGCGTCAAAATGTCTTTGGCCGCCTGATCATCCATCCCTTGAGCGTCATGTTGGATCAAGGCATCCTCTCGCGCCAGATCCTGCCGAACATCTTTTCCTTCATCCATCTGGTGATCGGTGACGAGGCCGAAGTCTACGCCTCGCGCTGCCAGGACATCGTTAAGATCCTGCGCGACGAGTTCCAAGAAGATTTCACCTGGGAAACCTTCTATCACACCGAAGAAGCCAAGCGCATGCTCTGGAGCACGCTGGTCCGCATCGCGACCTCGTTTAAGCGATGGGATCTGCGTAAAGATTGGTTTATGAAGCTGATGCAGTATACGCCAAGCACAGTCAGCCTCAGCACCAACGCTTTCGTGGTGCGGGAGCGTGGGGTCTCCCCCGACGAGCCTCGGGCATTTAGCGAACGAGAGTTCTATCTCTTCTTCCATGCCCTCTTCTCACCCCTGGTTGGTATGCCCCCAGAGGATGAAGCGCTTTTTCAGAAGATATTCGGTATGTCCAGTGCCAAAATGACCGGGCCTTTCATGACCCGCTTGGCACCCTATAAGCCGGCGGACTGAGTCCGCGTTCTGGCTTTTACGCCCTCTATTCGCTCTTACGTGACCCTTTTAGCTTTTAGGCTCCAGTAGCTTTTACGGCTCTGGGGGAGGTACGCGTTCTGGCTTTTGAGCGATTCCCCCAAAGAAGAAGTCGACGTTCGATTGAACGTCTCCTCCTCCAAGGGGTTTCTTCAGCGAAGAATTACTTCTTGGTAATCTTGGCAAAAGCGTCCTGCATTTCGCCCACGCCTTGGGTGAAGCGCTTGTTGAGCAGCTCGAAGGCCTCGCTGTTGGACTTGGCTACCATTTCGGCCAATTCGCGCATGTTGGAGAGGGAACGCTCCATCATGTCCTTGGTGATTTCGGCCTGCTTGGCGGCCTTATCCTGGGGCGAGCCGGGCTCGGCCATGTTCTTGGTGACCTGGGACACTTCGTCCACGGTGCTGCGCAGGATTTCGACCTGACGCTTCACAATCGCCTGGACGCCATCATAGGCCAGCTTGTTGGCCTGGGTCAGGGCTTCGATGTTCTTGCGCTGGCTGCTCACCAGAGCTTCCATGTCCACGCCCGGGACTTTCATCTCGCCCATGTACTTGCTGATATCGAAATCGAAAAACGCATCGGTCTGTTGCTTGGTAGCCATTTGAAGGTATCTCCAACGATAGGGTTGCTGTAATGCAAGGGGGACAATAGGGCAGATCAAAAGACGTGTCAATCCTTTGTGTGCATGTGCGAGATGTTTTTTTCAAAGTCCCAGTAAGTCTTTGAAACTCAAACTGTTTCTTCATGCTGTTCTGCGGTAGATGCTGGGGAAGAGGCTCCCTTTCCCCGCACCATCCGGGCCAGTTGATCAACCTTACGGAGGGCCTTGTCCAGCGTCGCCATGGTTGCGGAGAGGTCCGGACTTTCATCGTGGAAGAAGGTTTTGAGGGTCCGCAGATAAACCCCCGTCAGAACCCCAAGACGAGCCGCACCACACAGACCAGAAGAAGAAAGCCCTGCTGCTTCCAGGGCCAGGCCCAAGGACCGGCGCAAGCCCCATCCCCGACACACCAAGGTTTTCGGGTCATCCAGGGATTGGGATAGAATGGTGGAAAGAGCCGAGCGATCCCCACTCATCGCATCGAAACGGCGCATGAGAAGGTCAAACAGGCGGTCATGGAGGGATTCGGCAGGATCAATCTCGCCGCTGATCATGTGGCGATCGACCTCTTGGGCATAGAGCCCCAGCAGGTCCGATTTGGAACGGATACGCCCGGCCACCTCGGGCAGCGGGAGCCCCGCCTTGAGGGCAATATCCGCCAGGGAGAGATTGCGCCACCCTTTTTCGGCAACAAGGGTCATGGCGGCGGAGATCAAGGGGTCGATGGCCATGGCGAGGGTCCTTCATGGGAGAGATTTGTCTTCACGGATGAATTTAGGGCGGGATCAGGAGGATGCAAACTCAACGCGGCTCGATAACAGCCTCGCCGGGACGAGAACCCCGCACGCGGCCCGTGGTGGTGCCGTAGCGATCCTCCAGGGTGCCGTTCTGACGAACACGGCCCGTGGTCGCGCCATATTTATCCTCCACCACCGCGCCGCTTGTGCCATTGCGGATCTTGCCCACCGTCGAGCCATATTTATCCTCGATCGTCCAGGAGCCCCGACCGTTGTCTCGGATTTTTCCGATCATGGAGCCGTATTTGTCTTCGACCACCGCATTGGTGCCCTGCCCACGCACTTTGCCGAGCATCGCACCGTACTTGTCCTCGATGACCAGCGCATTGCCGCTTCGGCGGATCTTGCCTTCGTTGCCGCCTTGAGACAGGCGCAAGGCCGCGACGACCCGAGCAATCTCCTCCGCGCTCAGGCTGGAGATGTCCAATGCCACCGCAGAGACGGGCGCAGCCAGCATCAGGAAAAGGGCGAGTATGTGCGTTGTGTTTCGCATACTGGGGAGTATAGGCCGGTGGGGGGAGGGGGGGGCGTTGAGTTAAGATTGGCCCCCCACCCCCACCCCCCCAAAAACCCCCCCCGCCCAAGACCCACCCCCAGCCACCCGCGGTGCCACAAAGGCAGGCGCTGGGGGCCCACTCCCATTCCCCCGGCCCCCCCTCCCCCCACCGGCCTATACTCCCCAGCCTCGATTCTCCACCCCATGACCAAGGGCTTTCCCACTATGAAGGGCGATGTCAAAAAGGTAGTGCTGGCGTATTCCGGCGGCCTCGATACCTCCATCATTCTGCGCTGGTTGCAGGATCAATATCAATGCGAGGTGGTGACCTTCACCGCCGACCTCGGCCAGGGCGAAGAGCTGGAGCCCGCTCGGGCCAAGGCCCGCATGATGGGAATTCGTGATGAGAACATCTACATTGATGATCTACGCGAGGAATTCGTCCGGGATTTCGTCTTCCCCATGTTCCGCGCCAACGCCCTGTACGAGGGGGTCTATCTGCTCGGAACCTCCATTGCGCGGCCTTTGATTTCCAAGCGGCAGATTGAAATCGCCATCGCGGTGGGGGCCGATGCGGTTTCCCATGGTGCCACCGGCAAGGGCAACGACCAGGTTCGTTTTGAATTGGGCTATTACGCCCTGAAGCCAGACATCAAGGTCATTGCCCCGTGGCGGATTTGGGATCTGACCAGCCGCACCAAACTGCTGGAGTTTGCTGAGAAGCATCAAATCCCCATTGCCCGGGACAAGCGTGGCGAGGCCCCCTATTCCACCGACGCCAACCTGCTGCACATCTCCTACGAGGGCAAGGCACTGGAAGACCCCTGGGTCGAGCCCGACGAAGACATGTTCACCCGTTCCGTCAGCCCCGAGAAGGCGCCCAACACCCCAACCTACGTGGAAATCGCGTTTGAAAAAGGCGATGCCGTGGCCATCGACGGGGAACGTCTGTCGCCAGCAGCCCTGCTCACTCGGCTGAATGCCTTGGGCGGAGCCAACGGGATTGGCCGTCTGGATCTGGTGGAAAACCGCTTCGTCGGCATGAAGAGCCGTGGGGTTTACGAGACTCCGGGGGGCTCGATCCTGATCGTCGCCCATCGCGCCATGGAAAGCATCACCTTGGATCGGGGCGAGGCGCACCTGAAGGACGACATCATGCCCCGCTACGCCGAGCTGATCTACAACGGCTTCTGGTTCAGCCCGGAGCGTTTGGCCCTGCAACAGATGATCGACACCATCAGCGCCAACGTCAGTGGCACCGTGCGATTGAAGCTCTACAAGGGTAACGTGAGCGTGGTTGGACGGAAATCGGAACGCTCGTTGTATCGCCTGGACTACGTTACTTTTGAAGAGGATTCGGTTTATGATCAGCGTGACGCTCAAGGGTTCATCAAGCTGAACGCGCTGCGGATGCGCTTGGCGAAGATGGCGCGCGGTTAGGCTCCCCTCTTCCTAAGCCCCCTTCCATCAGGGGGGTGGGGGAAAGCCTCCTCCGCCCCCCATTCGTGAAAGACCTGTGCGCCGAGATTAACGTCAAACGACGGAATGGATCCTCATGCACGGTGTCTCCCCCTCCCCTCGTACTCAACTCCCGCGCGGGGTGATCGTCCTGGGCTTAACGGTGGCGTGGCTGCTGTTCTGCCTAGCCTATGCCAGCTTCGGGGTGGGATGGGGAGAACTGTTCGCCACCTCTGGTGCTCATTTTGGCGGTTTTGTCGGCGCGATGGTGCTGCCACCGACCTTGCTCTGGCTCGCTCTGGCGTGGAGTGATCGCGGACAGGCCACGCAACGCGCCACCACCCAACTCCTGGAGCACCTCGCGCGCCTGACCTACCCCGCTTCGGATGCCGAGGAACGGGTTGCGGCCATTTCCCGAGCCCTCCAAACCCAAGCGGAGACGCTCTCCTCTGCTTCCTCCCACGCCATCGCCGGAGCGGAGGCCACGCGAGAAGGCATGACGGCCCAGATCCAGGCCCTCCAAGCCCTCACGGGCCGGTTGGAGGGAGAGGTCAAGGGTGCCCTGGACAGCCTGCGCGGCGAGGTGGAGCGCCTCTCCCAAGCCACCGAGACAGCAGCCCAACGAGGGAGCGAAGTCGAGACCATCCTCCAGCGGCAAACCACCGCTCTGGAAAGGGTGACGGAGACGGTTTCGGCTCGGATCCAGGCGTTTGGCACGGAGATGGACGGACAGGTGGAGGCCTTGGATCGCGCCTCGACCCTGGCCACCGAGCGCGCCGAACATCTCTCCCACCAGGTCCGCACCCACGCCGAAACCCTAGAGCACGTTCTGCACGACGCGGCGGGACATTCGGAGCAGATCGCGCAAACGTTTGCCTCTCGCACCTCTGGCCTGCGCGAGGCCGCCGCAGGAGCCGGTCAACATACCGAGAGCATGGCCGCGCTGCTCCTCTCCCGGCTGGAGACCTTCGACACCCTGTTCAACCGCCAGCATGGCGACGTCAACCAATCGGCCGAGCGCCTCTCCGAACAGAGCACCCGCCTTTCCGCCTTGCTCCAGCAGCAGGCGGGAACCCTGGACCAGATGACCGAGCGCGTCCTGGTGCGAGTCAAAGCGGTGGAGGATTCCTTAACCCTGCAAACGCAGGAAATGGCCTCGGCTTCCGGCCAGGCCATGGATCGTTTCCACGACATGGAGGAGCGTCTGGCGCGTCACGGCGAGCAATTAAAGACCACGACGGAAGAGGCAACTTCGCGCCTCACCCAGATTGAAACGCGCCTGCACCAGCGTCGTGACGATGTGGATGCAGCGGTGGAACGCGCCAGCGCCCGGGTGCGCGAGGTAGGCGAGGCTCTGCACGGTCAAGCGCGCGATGTCTCCACCGCCACGGAGCAGATTCAAGCTCGTTCCCGCGATATTGCCGAGGGCTTACGCTCCATCATCGACGAGTTCAGTCGTGGGGCCGAACGCGCCGGAACCCAAGCCCAGGCCGTCCGCCTCGCGCTCCGCAGTCAAGCGGAGGAACTGGCCGAGGCGATGGTGAGCCTCACCTCCCAATCGCGCTTGTCGGAAACCGCCTTGGGGCAGCAGTCGCGCCAAATCGTCGGTGCAGCGGAGCAAGCGGTAGAGAAAGTGCGTGCCCTGACCGATTTATTGCGTCAGAACGGCACCGACCTCCTTGCCGCCACCAGCAGGGCCGGCGTCGAAATGGAGGCCATGGGCGAAGGGATGCGGCGGCAATCCCTCGTCATGACCGAGGTGGCGGACAACGCCAAAACCCAAGCCTCTTCCGTGAATGCGATTCTCGAAAAGGGTGCTGGATACATCCGCACCGCTTCCGAGCAGATGGATACCGTCCTCCACGGGGCCACCCAGGCCCTGCAACAGCAAGTGGAACAGGTGAACGTCGCGGCCACCGAGGCCCGCACCGGCATCGGCTCCCTGGAAGAGACGTTATTGCGTCAAGTGACCACTCTGGGACAGGCCGCCGAGACCTCCGGCGGCGTCTTGCAAACCTTCAGTCACGCCATCGCCGCGCGCGCCGCCGAGGTGGACGAGGCCACCCGGCAAGTGCTCCGCACCAGCCAGACCACCGGCGACGCCTTGCGTCATGTGGTGCAGGAATTTGGCGAAACCTCGTCCAAAACCACCGTCCAGGCCACCAGTGCCGCCGAGTTGTTGCGCTCCGGCATCCGGGAGATGACTCAATCCTCCGAGCATGTGGCCACCATCGTCGGCGCGGCGGGGAATGACCTCCACCGCCAGGCCCGAGATTTGCGCGAATCCGCCGAGCGAACCGAATCCACCCTGGAACTCGCCTTCGAGAAACTGCGACAGAAATCAGCGCATTTAGATGTGGCCGGAAGCTCCATCGGGCACTTGATCAACAAGGCAGAAACCCTATCGGGAGAGTTCTCCCGCCAGATCGAAACCATGATCGAGGCCTCTCGCTTGGCCGAACAGCGCAGCGCGCAAATGGAAGAGCGCCGCGCCCAAGCCTCGGTGGAGCATTTCCTGCGACATGCCTCCATCATTGTTGAAACGTTGCAGTCTTTGTCCGTAGACATCGGGCGTGTGTTCTCCACCGTCACCGATGAGAAAACTTGGCGAGAGTTCTATGCGGGGGATCAGAGCATTTTCGTGCGGAAAGTTCTTAAAAGCCTCCAGAAACCCCAAATTGCCGCGATCCGAGAGTTGTTCGAGACCGATACCATTTTCCGGGACCGGGTGACGCGATATTTGTCGGATTTTGAGCTCTTGCTCAACCAAGCGCGGCAATCCGATCATGCCGACGTGCTCACGGGGACGTTTACCTCGTCAGAGGTGGGGAAGTTGTATTTGGTGCTCGCGCGGGCAATGGGACGGTTGGAATAAAAGACAGCGAGGACGGTAAGTGGAGGTCTTTTTCTTTTCTCCATCTTAGGGTAGAATTTCCTCCACGCACACAATCTCCTGAAAAGTGGACTTCCGATGAATCAAGAAACCTCGACCCCGACAGATTCTGCTTCAAATCACTGGGTCCATGTCTTTCTCTCCCAGTTCATTGCTGCGGGGGCGATGACGGATACACCTCCCGCAGTGATGCAGCAGGTTTCTTTTGATGTGCTCATGAACGCTATAACGAATGCAAAGCTGTCCCGTACCCACCCCATGGTATTGCACCTTTATCGCCAGTGGATTATCGCCAATATATCCTCTAATTCACCGCAGATGTTTATCGCGTGGTACAATCTTGCCATTGGCTTGGTCGAAGCTGGTGACTTTACCAACGCTATCGTCGCCTATCAAAGTGCACTCCAGATCAAACCGAATTTCTATTGGGCGGCGAATGGGCTCGGAGCGCTTTACGAAAGGTTGGGGCATACCGACAAGGCCCTTGCCGTCTGGGAAAGTACCCTTCCACCTCAAGATATTCATCTCACACTGCTGAACAATCGTGGGCGGGTACTCTGCAATATACGACGTTACAAGGACGCAGAAACGTGCTTACGCTCCAGCTTAGCCATGGATCCATCGCAAGTTGATATTGCTTCTCTATTGAGTTTTTCCTGGCAAAGCATGTGCCAATGGGATGATATAAAAACAAACGTAATGAATTATGGTGATAATGTACCTGCGGTAATTCATTTTGGTGGATTGGCTCTATTTGATGATATCACCACGCAACGTCGTATTGCCGAGGTGTGGATCAATCGTTTGGCTCCTCCTGCTCCAACCTTCTTGTCGCCTCCCGAAGGGTACAATCACAAAAAAATTCGCATCGGCTACATGTCTGCGGATTTTATCGACTTTCCCATGAGCTTCCTGATCGCCGAATTGTTCGAGCGCCATGATCGCGAGCAGTTCGAGGTGTATGGTTACTGCAACAGTTGGGAAGACGGAAGTGATACCCGTAAGCGGGTCATTGCCTCGTTCGACCACTTCCACCGCATCCGGGGAGAGAGCGACGAAGCGGCGGCAAGACTGATCCGCGAGCACGAAATTGATATCCTGATTGATCTCAATGGCTTGACCGGAGGCGGACGCGAGCGCCTGTTGCGCTGGAAGCCTGCGCCCGTACAGATCACCTATCTTGGCTATATTGGGCCGATTCCCTTACCGGAATTGGATTACATCCTCTGTGACGACTATGTCATCCCACCGGATGTGGCGCATCTTTACCAGCCAAAACCATTATATTTGGATGGTCTTTACCAGGTTAACGACACAAAACTTCCTATTGCCCCGCCCACCACTAGGCAAGCCATTGGGCTTCCCGTCGATAAGTTTATCTACTGTTGCCTGGTCGTTCACTACAAGATTACAGGACAAGTCTTCGATGCTTGGATGGAAATCCTAAAGCGTAATGATAATTCTGTCCTGTGGCTTTATGATGACAGTACAATCTCGAAAGAGAACATGCGCAAAGAGGCGGCGAAACGGGGTATCGATCCTGATCGGCTGATCTTCTCCCAAAAAGTGCCACATCCCGAATACATGTCCCGCTTGGCATTGGCGGATTTGTTCTTGGATACCGCTCCCTATAACACCGGCACCGTCGCCAGCGAGGCGTTGCGGATGAATGTCCCGCTGTTGACCGTCGAGGGGAAAACCTTCGCGGGGCGAATGGCGGGGAGTCTGTTGATGGCCATCGGGTTGAGTGACCTGATCGCTCCCGATTTGCCTGGGTACGTGGAATGCGCGGTGGAACTCGGGAAAGACCCGCAAAAGTGGCAGCGTTATAAGGACGTGCTTCTCAGTGGGGCATGGGGGCGGACGTTGGGGAATATCCAAGACACCACGGCGAGAATCGAGAAGGTCTATCGTACGGTGGTTAAACGAAGCGCCTGATGCCAGTTTGTCCTCTCTCCCATTGATGAAAGAAAAGGGGGTCCGGGGC
>JAVBJO010000040.1:0-28930 GCA_031546925.1 Rhodospirillaceae bacterium | reverse complement strand
GGGCGCTGCCCCCGACACCCCCGCAAGGGGCAGGCCCCTTGACCCCTTTCCTTATCTCCTTCCCTTGTCCCCCGATGGCGCGTTATCCTTCCCTGACAGTTTGGGGAGAGGAACCAGAATGGAGGAGGAGACAAAGAGTCCCCCTCCGACGCAGAACCGGCGCCGGGGATTTTTCGCCCAATTGCTCCAATTGGCGGGGCCATACTGGAGATCCGAAGAACGCTGGCGCGCACGCGGACTAACGCTGCTGCTGGTGCTTCTGACCGTGGGTCAGGTCACTGTCCCCGTTCTGGTCAACCAGTGGAGCGCCAATCTTTTTAATGCCTTGGAGCAACGCTCCACGGAACGTTTCTTGTCTCAAGTAGTGGTTTTGCTGGGAATTCTGGCTCTCGCCATGGCGATTACCTCGACTCACATGGCGGTAAAGCGCAATCTCCAGGTGGGGTGGCGGCAATGGCTGACCAAGCATCTCTTGGATGATTGGATGGCAGAGGGACGTCACTATCAAGTGGGCTATCTTCCCGGAGACCATGACAACCCCGACGGGCGCATCGCCGAGGATATCCGCAACACCTGCGAGAGCGCAGTGGATCTCGCCCATTCGCTGTTCTACTGCTTGCTTCTCTTGGGAAGTTTCACACAAATTTTGTGGACGTTGTCAGGCACCTTGCTCGTCCCAATGTTCGGGATGGACATGGAGGTTCCCGGGCATATGGTTTTCGTCTCGTTGCTCTACGCCGGGATAGGGACCACCATCGCGGTCCTGATCGGGCGTCCCTTGGTGCGGGCGGTGAACCTGCGTCAGACGGTGGAGGCCAATTTCCGCTTTGGCCTGGTGCGGGTGCGGGAAAATTCGGAGGCCATTGCTCTTCTCCAGGGCGAGACCGACGAGCGTCGTCGCCTGAGTGGTCTGTTCGTGGCCGTGCGCGAGGGCTTTAATGCCCAGACCCGAGCCTTAGCCAAGATTTTCCTGTTTTCCTCAGGCTATACCACCCTGGCCACGGGGTTCCCCGTTCTCATCGCTGCGCCGCGCTATATTGCTGGAGGAATCTCCCTCGGCGAGTTGATGCAAATCGCTCAAGCCTTCCAGCAGATGATTTCCGCCTTGTCGTGGCCAGTGGATAACCTCTCGCGGGCCGCTGAGTGGAAGGCATCGGTGGAACGGGTTCTGTCCCTTCACAACACGTTGCAAGATCTCAAGCATCATCTGGAGCATGTGGATAAACAGGAAACCATCAGCACCGAAGTCGGAGACCATTCTTCACTGGAATTCCGCCAGGTTTGCTTGGCTCGGCCAGATGGTTCGATCATGCTCCGGGATTTCTCGGAGACCATCAAGGCCGGAGAGCGGGTCCTGATCACCGGGGATCCCGGTGCCGCCATTAAGCTTTTCAAAGCCGTCGCCGGATTGTGGCCCTGGGGGAGTGGTGAGGTTCTACTCCCCCAGGATGCCTATATCTTCTTCATGCCCCAGAGCCCCTATCTGCCCATCGCCCGGTTGCGGAGTGTGCTGGCCTATCCCGCTGGCCCCGATCGTTTCCCCGAGGAAGCCTTGGCCGCCGCCTTAAGACGTGTTGGGCTCGCTGCTATGGTGGGCATGTTGGATGAAACCAACGCCTGGGAGAGTGTTCTCACCATCGGAGAACAACAGCGATTAGGATTTGCTCGGCTGTTGCTCCATCGCGCGGGTTGGATCTTCATTCAAGAGGCGACGGACGGTCTCCACGCCGACGGCGAACGCGAGATGATGCAGTTGGTGATGGACGAGTTCCCCCTGGCAACCGTCATTACCGTTGGCTATCACTCCGCCTTGGAGGTGTACCACCAACGCAAACTCTCCCTGGATCCCACCCAAGAGGGCGATGTGGAAATCCACGCCTCGACCTTGCAGGGGCGAGACCGGCGGCAGAAAGTTTCTTCGGCGTTTGATCTGCGCAACTGGCTGCATCATCCGCTGCGCCGCCAGAACGAGAGGGCTCCCAGCTTGACAGAACTGCTGCGCTCCGATGAATGAGCCAGTACCTAAAATGAGCCAGTACCTAATGAATGAGGAGGAGAAGGAGGTCAAGGAACGAATTCGTCGTCAGGCCCTCACGGTGGGGTTTGATGTGGTGGGATTCGCTCCGGCGACGGCTGATCCGCATCAAGAGGAGGACCTCCGGATCTATCTCGCAGAAGGCCGCCACGGGGAGATGGCGTGGATGGCCGATACCGAGACACGCCGTGCCTCGCCCACTGGGTTGTGGCCCGATGTCCGCTCCATCATTGTTCTGGGCTCCACTTATGCTCCGGCGAGCGATCCCTTGGGCTTGCTCGAGCACCCGGAATGCGGGGGAGTCAGTGTATACGCCCGCAACAAGGACTATCACGATCTGGTCAAAAAACGGCTGAAGGTGCTCGCTCGTTGGATGGTGGATCAATTCGGGTGTGAGTTAAAAGTGTTTGTTGATACCGCTCCCGTTATGGAAAAATCCCTCGCTGCCAAGGCCGGGATCGGCTGGAGAGGACGACACACCAATATCGTCTCACGGAATTTTGGCTCTTGGCTCTTTCTGTCGGAAATTTTTACCACCCTTGAGCTGACTCCCGATTCGCCCCTGCAAAACCATTGCGGGCGCTGCCGAGCGTGCCTGGCAGCATGTCCTACCGGAGCTATCAAAGACTCTGGCAAAGACTCTGGCGGAACCATTGATCCTCGTCGCTGCATCAGCTATCTGACCATCGAACACCGTGGCCCCATTCCTGAAGACCTCCGCCCCTTAATGGGGAACCGCATCTATGGCTGTGACGATTGCTTGGCGGTGTGCCCCTGGAACAAATTCGCCCAACCCACACGGGAAGCCGATTTTCAGCCTCGTTTGGAACTGATGTTTCCTCAACTGGCCGATCTGGCGCGGTTGGATGATGCTGGATTCCGAGAGGTCTTTGCGGGTTCTCCCGTCAAACGCATCGGTAGAGACCGCTTCGTGAGGAATGTGCTCATTGCCATCGGCAACAGCGGCATCCCCGCCTTAATCGAGGTCGCTCGGGAATTGCTCAACGACGATGACGAGACGATACGCGTTACCGCAGCGTGGGCAGAAGAAAGATTGACAAAATAAAAGGGGTCTGGGGCATTGCCCCCAGGCGGGGTATGGGGCGGCAGCCCCAGGCGCAAGCCCACGGAGCCTCGACTAATCCTGTACCTTCCCCTTCGCCTTCATCACGTAAGGCTTCATCTGCATATCCTGTTCCAAGATATGGTCCATCAACCATTCATTTGTATAGGCAATACACTCGATCACGATGGCATCGCGCTCGTCATCCGTGGTGCATTTCTCATATTTTTCGAGCCAAGACGACAATCTTTTAATAGCAGCTTGGTGAGAGCGAAGATGTTGGACTTGATAAGGATAATTAATTTCCTTCTGGATTTTTTCTTCTCGATGGAAGTGATGTTTTGTGAGCTTAACAAATTCAAAGAGAGTATGTTCGACACTGTCGCGCTCCACCTTTTTCTTGGCAACGGCCACAAGCTGATCGGCAAGAGCAATCAGGTCTTTATGGTCATTGTCAATTTCTTCATCGCCAATATTCATGGCTTCGCGCCAGACTGTCGTCATCCTATCAACCCTTCCGTTGAGGAGGCGAGGAAACGATCTCTTCGCATCGACACGGCCTCACAAGTTTCTGCTCTAGGAAGCCGATATGGTCTTTCCAGCCCCAAGACCCCACCATCCCGCCAAAGAACGCCCTCGGCCATAATGCTATCGTCTAGGGCCGTGCTAGGGAAGAAAAAAATCATGATTATTCTCCTGTCGGCCCTTGTCGGCCCTTGTCGGCCCTTGTCAGAAAGAATCCGATGCTCAAAAATTAACCCAAAAGAATCATTCCAATTCAAGAGATGGTGAGAGCCAGTTCAACAGGAGGTGAGGGAGAGCCTTGACTCTTGACGAAGCAATGCTAGCTTCCCTCTTGACTCAAAAGGGGGCGCGTCGCGAAAAACGTCGGCGGAATGAAAGGATGCGGCAAACAGTTTGAGCAAGAAGCTTTTCGTTAAGACCTACGGTTGCCAGATGAATGTCCATGACTCCGCGCGCATGGCTGATGTTTTGGCGCCCCTTGGCTATACGGCCGTGGATGGTCCCGAATCCGCCGATATGGTGATCCTGAACACCTGTCATATCCGTGAGAGGGCCGCCGAAAAGGTCTTTTCTGAACTGGGGCGCTTGCGTCGTATCAAGGAGGAGCGGGTCAAGGAGGAGCGGGGCGGCATGATCATCGCCGTCGCCGGGTGTGTGGCCCAAGCGGAAGGGGCGGAAATTCTGCGCCGTGCGCCTTATGTGGACATCGTGCTGGGGCCTCAGACCTATCACCGCTTGCCGGAAATGGTGGCGCGAGCGTCGCGAGCGGGTGGTGCGGTGCTGGATACCGAATTTCCCGTCGAGCCCAAGTTTGATTCTCTGCCCGCCGCTCGGGCTGAGGGGCGATCTGCCTTTTTGCCCATCCAAGAGGGATGCGACAAGTTTTGCACCTTCTGCGTGGTACCCTATACCCGTGGTGCCGAATATGCCCGTCCTCTCCAGGATATTGTTAAGGAGGCGGAGCATCTGGCTACGCAGGGGGTGGTGGAGCTGACTCTGCTTGGGCAGAACGTGAATGCTTGGCGGGAGGGTGAGGGGGTGGATTTCGCCCGCTTGCTCCACCGACTGGCCGAGGTGGATGGGGTAGAGCGCTTGCGCTACACCACCTCGC
Source organism: Rhodospirillaceae bacterium (assembly GCA_031546925.1). Taxonomy (GTDB): domain Bacteria; phylum Pseudomonadota; class Alphaproteobacteria; order Rhodospirillales; family Magnetospirillaceae; genus Magnetospirillum. Next base: position 24,196 of record JAVBJO010000040.1, on the reverse strand, counting down.
ATCCCCATGATATGTCTCAGGCGTTGATTGCTGCTCATGCGGAGATTGGCGAGCTGATGCCGTTTCTCCATCTTCCCGTGCAGTCGGGATCGGATCGCATTCTGGAGGCCATGAATCGTAAGCACACCCGTGCGACCTATCTGGCTCTGGCGGAGCGCTTGAAAGCGGCCAGGTCGGATCTCGCGTTGTCGTCGGATTTCATCGTCGGCTTTCCCGGCGAGACCGAAGCCGATTTTCAACAGACCCTCGATCTGGTGCAAGAGGTGGGATTCGTTCAGGCCTATTCGTTCAAGTACTCGTCACGGCCGGGGACACCCGCAGCGGGCATGCCCAATCAAGTGCCCGAGGCCGTCAAGGAAGAGCGATTGGCGGAGCTTCAGGCTTTGTTGCTCTCGTTCACCACCCGCTTCAATCATGCCTCCGTCGGGCGCGTCATGCCGGTGTTGCTAGATCGGCTTGGTCGTCACGAGGACCAGGCGTTGGGGCGCACGCCCTACATGCAGCCCATTCATGTGGAGGGAGCCGCCGCCTTGATGGGACAAATCGTCTCGGTGCGCGTGGACAAGGTGCATCCCAACAGCTTGGCCGGGAGCCTTCTTTGAGCGATTCTGTCCCTCATCATACCACACTCGTTCAAGAGTTTCAGGAAAACGCGCTGCTGCAAGTGGTGTTTGGGCCTCACAATGCCAATCTTAGTCGGATTGAGCGTCAACTCGGTGTGGCCTTGAATCCACGGGGGAATACCATCGTCATTTCCGGCCCTCCGGCTTCGGCCGAAGACGCCAAGCAGGTACTGGACGGCCTTTATGCCTTGGCTCGACGCCAGGGGCATCTGGAGACCGCCGACATCGACGCCGCCGTGCGTATGACCCGGCATACTCTCGCCTCGGACGAAGACCTGTTGTTGCGGACGCGCAAGCGGCATATCGCGCCGCGAACCCCCAATCAGGCCCATTATGTGTCCGCATTGCGACAGCATCCCTTAGTGTTTGGCCTGGGGCCGGCGGGGACAGGGAAGACCTATCTCGCTGTCGCCAAGGCCGTCACCATGATGCTGACGGGAGAGGTGGACCGGATCATTCTCTCGCGCCCCGCCGTGGAAGCCGGGGAGCGGTTGGGCTTCCTGCCCGGAGACCTCAAGGACAAGGTCGATCCCTATCTGCGCCCGCTGTATGATGCTCTGCATGATATGTTACCGGGGGATCAGGTGGTGAAGAAGCTCGCCGCCGGGGAGATCGAGGTCGCCCCTCTGGCGTTCATGCGCGGGCGCACCCTGGGCAATTCCTTCATTATCCTCGACGAGGCGCAGAATACCACGCCCATGCAAATGAAGATGTTCCTCACCCGGATGGGCGAGGGGTCGCGCATGGTGGTGACGGGAGATCTCACCCAGGTGGATCTGCCCGCTGGCGTGCGCTCGGGGCTGAGGGATGCCGTGGACGTGCTCGACCACATGGAGGGAGTCGCCTATATCCGCTTTACGGATCAAGATGTCGTGCGGCATGATCTAGTCACGCGCATCGTTCGGGCTTATGATCGCGCTGAACGGGAAAAGAAGGCATGACCATTCAGATCGACATCGCCATGGAATGTCCCGAGTGGGAACAGGGGATGCCGGAGGTGGAGTCCTTGATCCGTGCCGCCGTCCGGGCAACCTTGGGCCAGGTCGAGGAGGAAGAGGAACTCGAAATCAGCGTTTTGTTGACCAATGATGATGCTCTTCGCCGTTTGAACCGGGACTGGCGCGGGCAAGACAAGCCAACCAATGTCTTATCTTTTGCCGCTCTGGAAGAAGAGGGTGCCCCCTTGGTCGAGGGCATGCCCGTGATGCTCGGGGACGTGGCCCTGGCGTGGGAGACCTGTGTGGCCGAGGCCACCGAGCAGGGCAAGGCCCTGACAGATCATGTGACGCATTTGATGGTGCACGGCACGCTGCACCTGCTGGGATACGACCACGAGGCCGACGAGGCCGAAGCCCAGGAGATGGAACAACTGGAAACCGCCATTTTGGCAGGACTCGGGGTGAAAAATCCTTACGCCGAGTCTTTCGAAGACAACATCGCCGAAGGAGGGCGATGCGGACCATGAGCGAACCCCATAGTCGCCAGCCCCGTGAGGGCGGGGCACTCGTCAGATCATCGCGCGACGCCGATGATGGGTTGATGGATACGATCAAAGGATGGTTGCGCCAACTTCGCCGCTCGCGAGGCAGTGAGACCGTGCGGGGCGCGATCGAGGAGCTCCTGGAGGATCGGGACGAAGCCGGGATCCCCATCGACGAGCACGAACGCCTGCTTCTCAGCAACATCCTGCGGCTGCGCGAGAGAACCGCCCACGATGTCATGGTGCCGAGTGCCGATGTGGTCGGGGTCGAGGCCTCCACCGGTGCGACCGAGTTGATCGATCTGTTCGTGCGATGCGGCCACTCGCGCTTGCCGGTGTACCGGGAGAAGCTCGATGATATCATCGGTATGGTGCACGTTAAGGATGTGCTGGCGTCCACGCGGTCCGGGAAGACGTTTCAGTTGGCGCGGATGGTCCGACGGGTGCTATTCATCGCACCCTCCATGCAGGTGATGGATTTGCTGCTGGAAATGCGTGTGAAGCGGATTCACATGGCGTTGGTGGTGGATGAGTACGGCGGCATCGGCGGCATCGTCACCGCCGAGGACCTGCTGGAGCAAATCGTCGGTGATATTGAGGACGAACACGATCACGTGGTCGAGCCCGACTTGGTGCTGCGAGAGGACGGAATCATCGAGGCCGATGCCCGCACCCCCATTGATGACTTCGAGGCGATGGTTGGCCTCGTCCTCACCGAGGCCGAGCGAGAGGACGTGGATACCGTCGGGGGGTTGGTGTTTCTCGTCGCTGGGCGCGTACCGGCGTGCGGAGAGATCGTGGCTCATCCCTCTGGGTTGGCGTTCGAGGTGGTCGATGCGGATCCCCGCCGGGTAAAGTGGGTACGTGTGCGCAAGACCTCGGTTGCATCCCCCGAGGCGGAACCCGAGTGATATGAAGCGGACATAACAAGATGGAGAGACGAGGGGGAGACCTCGCCATCGCTCGGTGGTTGCGAGACCTGACGGGGTGGCAGAGGCGTGGCGTGGCCTTTGGGCTCGGCGCCTTTTCGGTCCTTGCCTTGCCGCCGCTGGGAATTCTTCCGGTGTTGCTGGTGGGATTGTCCGGGCTGATCTGGCTGTGGGAGGGCTCGACCTCGCGACGCCAGGCCTTTGAGGCCGGATGGTGGTGGGGGTTGGGCTGGTTCTCCCTGGGGATCTACTGGCTTGCGAATGCCCTGTTGGTCGAGGCAGCGACATTTGCTTGGCTGATTCCCTTCGCCACCTTGGGATTGGGAGGGGTGCTCGCCGTTTTTATCGGCGGGGCAACCCTGTTGGCGTGGTGGCCCAAGCTGGGAAGCGTGGGGCGCCTCTTCGTCCTCGCGGCCACCTGGACCTTGATGGAATGGTGCCGCAGTTGGGTACTGACGGGATTTCCTTGGAATCCCTTGGGGTCGGTGTGGGACATCGCGTTGCCGGTTCTACAACTGGGCTCCCTGGTGGGGGTGTTTGGGCTCTCGCTGTTTACCGTCTTGGTTTTCGGTCTGCCGACCCTTCTGACACGCAGAGCAGTCGGTGCAAGTCTCGCCCTGGTGGCTGTCGCCGCCCTTGGCGGATGGATTCGGTTGGAAGCCCATCCCACCGAAATGGTGCCCGATCTGCGCTTGCGCCTCATCCAGCCGAACTTGAGCCAAAAAAACAAGTGGGAGCCGGAAAAAAGAGCCCAAGACCTGAAAGAGCAGATGGAATTATCCTTCGCTCCTGGATGGGAAAAGGTCAACCATATCCTCTGGCCAGAGTCCGCTATTCCCTATTTCGTCGAACATGATGAGGAAAAACGTAGGGTGGTTGCCGCAGCAGCACCGCCCGGAGGCTTCGTCATTGCCGGAGGACTGCGCGCCAGACGCACGGAAAACACGCGCCATCTCTGGAATAGCTTGCTCATCATCGGTGAATCCAGTCAGATCGTCCAGATCTATGATAAGGTTCACTTGGTACCTTTTGGCGAGTACATTCCCCTACGAGGCATCCTCCCAATCGATACCATCACGCAAGCGGGAATCGACTTCCAGCCCGGGCCAGGGCAACAAACCTTGCATGTTCCGGGATTGCCGCCGTTCAGTCCCCTCATCTGTTACGAAGTCGTCTTTCCCGGCTCCGTGGTTGGGCGTGATCAGCCCCGGCCCGAGTGGTTGTTGACCATCACCAACGATGGATGGTTCGGCATTTCTGCCGGTCCCCATCAGCACCTCGCCGCCGCACGAATGCGCAGTATCGAAGAAGGCCTGCCCATGGTTCGGGACGCCAATACCGGAATTTCCGCCGTGTTCGACGGAATGGGACGGGAAATCAAACGCTTGAGATTGGGGGAGAAAGGCGTCCTCGATACCGACTTGCCGAAAAGCCAAGAGGCCACCGTATTCGCTCGCTTCGGGAATGCCATGGCCTTGGGGAGTGCCTTGCTCTCCCTCCTTATCGGTCTGGTCGTGGGGCGAAGGAGCACGCGGCTCCCTCGTCCCTCTGGAGTTCGTCTAGGCCAAGAGACTCCGTAGCATCCAGGCGGTTTTCTCGTGTACCTGCATCCGTTGCGTTAACAGGTCGGCGGTTGGCTCGTCATGAGCCTCGTCCACGATGGGGAAAATCGACCGCGCCGTTCGCACCAAGGCCTCCTGATCCTTGACCAGGGCCTTGATCATCTCCTGAGCCGTTGGCGTGCCCGTTTCCTCCTTGATGGAGGTCAGCGCACCAAACTGGCTGTAGCTTCCCGGCGCATTGAAACCAAGCGCGCGAATCCGCTCGGCAATTTGGTCAACCGCCAGAGCCAGCTCATTGTATTGCCCCTCGAACATCACGTGCAGGGTGTTGAACATTGGCCCCGTGACATTCCAGTGAAAGTTGTGAGTCTTCAGATAGAGCGTATAGGTGTCCGCTAGAAGCCGGGACAAGCCCTCACCGATCTTTTTCCGGGTATCCTCATTGATGCCGATGTCGATTTTCATGGAGCCCTCACGAAGCTATGGGATGGAAACGGGAGTGTGCGCGTCCAAAGCCAAGGGGTCAAGGGGTGGCACCCCTTGTCCCTCCTTTGCCTTAGCGCCCAATCCTCCGCGCCACCTCTACTGCCGTGTAAGTCAGAATGGCATCGGCTCCGGCCCGCTTGAATCCCATCAGGCTTTCCAGGGTGACCTTGTCCCAATCCAGCCAGCCATTGAGTGCCGCCGCCTTCAACATGGCGTATTCTCCGGACACCTGGTAGGCGAGGGTGGGAACGCCGAAGGCCTCTTTCACGCGACGGATGATGTCGAGATAGGGCATCCCCGGTTTCACCATGACCATGTCGGCTCCCTCTTGGAGGTCGAGGGCGACCTCGCGGAGGGCTTCATCGGTATTGGCGGGATCCATCTGGTAGGTTTTCTTATCTCCGCCTTTAAGAGCGCCCCCCGATCCCACCGCGTCGCGGAAAGGACCGTAAAACGCCGAGGCATATTTCGCCGCATAGGACAGAATCTGGACATCGATCAATCCCGCCTGATCCAACCCCTCGCGGAGCGCCGCGATTCTTCCATCCATCATATCCGAGGGAGCAACCACGTCGCATCCGGCTTGGGCTTGGACCACCGCCATGCGGGTCAAGGCTTCCACGGATTCGTCGTTGACCACGTAACCGTCGCGGACCAAGCCATCGTGACCATCGGAATTGAATGGATCAAGGGCCACATCGCAAATAACGCCCGTGTTGGGGAGGGCTTTTTTCAGCGCCCGGACCGCTCGGCAGACGAGGTTATCGGGATTGGCGGACTCCCGCGCATCGGGGGTTTTCAGCTCGTCCGCCACCGAGGGAAAAAGGGCGAGGGCGGGAATACCAAGATCCGCCGCTTCCCGAGCCGCCTCCACCAAAAGATCAATGGAGTGGCGGAACACGCCGGGCATGGAGGAAATCTCTTGCCGGATACCTGTCCCCTCGACCACGAACACGGGCCAGATCAGATCTTCGACCCGGAGATGGTTTTCGGCGACCAGACGGCGCGACCAATCGTGACGACGAAGGCGGCGCATCCGGGTGGAGGGAAATTGGGCGGGGGGGAGAAAGTTCGGCACGACAGAAAGCTCCGGAAAAAAGGGGGGATGGGTAGCTCCCCCCTTGCTGCCCTATCCTAAACGGCATCCAAGGCTTGGGTCAAATCGGCAAGAATGTCGTCGATGTGTTCAAGCCCGATCGACAGTCGGACATAGCCCGGTGTCACGCCCGAGGCTCGCTGACTCTCCGCCGAAAGCTGCGAGTGCGTGGTGCTGGCCGGGTGAATTGCTAAGGACCGCGCATCCCCAATATTCGCCACATGGTAGAACATTTGCAGGCTGTTGATGAATTTCTTTCCGGCGGAGACTCCCTCCTTCAGCTCAAAACCCACCAGAGCGCCGTAACCCCGTTGGAGAACGGCATCGGCGCGGCGTCGTGCTTCTCCGCTCATCTGGCCGGGGTAGACCACCGTGGCCACCTTGGGATGCTTGGCAAGGAATTGGGCGACGGCTGTCGCGTTCTCGCAGTGAACCCGCATGCGGAGGGGAAGGGTCTCCAGGCCTTGGAGGATCTGGAAGGAATTGAAGGGGCTGAGCGTGGTTCCCACGTCGCGCTGGAACACCACCCGAGCACGGATGATGTAGGCGATGGGACCAAGAGGCTTGACCGCCTCGGTCCAGATGGCGCCGTGATAGCTCGGGTCGGGTTGGTTGAGCAGAGGAAAACGAGCAGGATTCTTGGCCCAATCAAATTTCCCCGAATCCACGATCATGCCGCCGATGGAGGTCCCATGGCCGCCAATGAACTTGGTGGTGGAGTAGACCACAATATGCGCCCCATGCTCGATAGGACGGCACAGCACTGGAGCAGCAGTGTTGTCGACGATCAAGGGAACCCCGGTCTTTTCCGCTAGGGCCGCGACTTCCTTGATGGGGAAGACTTGCAGTTTGGGATTGGGGAGGGTTTCGGCATACCAACACCGGGTGCGCTCATCGCTGGCGCGCACGAAGGCCTCGGGGTCGGTGGGATCGACGAAACGGCATTCTACCCCGAACTGCTTCAAGGTGTTGGCGAAGAGATTCCACGTACCGCCGTAGAGATCCGTCGAGCTGACGAAATTGTCTCCCGCCGAACAGATGTTCAAAATGGCGCAGGTGCTGGCCGACTGGCCCGAGGAGGTGGCAAGAGCCGCAACACCGCCCTCAAGCGCGGTGATCCGCTGCTCCAGCACATCTTGGGTCGGATTCATCAGACGGGTGTAGATATTTCCTAATTCACTCAACGCAAAAAGGTTCGCGGCATGCTCGGTGTCGCGGAATTGGTAGGAGGTGGTCTGATAAATCGGAACCGCGACGGCTCCGGTGGTAGGATCAGCCCGATGTCCAGCGTGGAGAACGATGGTTTCCGGATTTTTACTCTTAGTCATTGTAGTTCTCTTTCTTTCTCATCAGAAACCACCTGGATGGCGGCCTTAAAGTTGCAAATAACACGAGTTTGCGCTGTTTTTCGCGATTTCGAGATAGAAAATAGCAAAAAATCTGTGGGGAATAAACAAAAATACACACGCCCATCGCACCGACAACGAGCCATCGCACCGACAACGAGGTTGCCCAACAGCGCCATCCAAGCCACAATAGTCAGCACGGGAGGGATGGCAAGTCAGAAGAGGGAGCTTAACCCGTGCCGCAGCGCGAAACGCTTTTTGAATTCAGACGAGTCGGAGCTTACGTCAAGGTGTCCGCCATTGATGCCGCCACGGGGGTCGAGATCAGCGTCGTTGGAGACGCTGCGGCTGGTCAGGCCCGCTTGAAGCAGGTCGCCCTGAAAAAGCTGGAGTACGTTCTGGCGAAACAAACCATGCCAGAGGGGCGCCGTTAGGACCTGGAGGCATTACGATTAGAGTGCGCCTTGGGGAAGGGAAAGACGGGGAGGGGCTCCCCTACTTCTGTGCACGCTTGGCGTGCTGTACTTTCCGTTCTCTGAAGGGATCCTCAACGCATCACTCCATATCAGATCGAGTGTGCCGCTGCGGATAGCTGATTTTTACTTTGTCGTTAGGTGAAATACTATAATTACGCCAAATTGGCGTCATCATTCCGGGCTCAGAAAGGTTATATCCAGAAAATTCCAGCGTAACAGCCCTTGGAAATGTTTTAATCGATGGTGTTGGCTCAAAATAATGAAGATCAACTGTTTCAATCAAAGGAAAAGGATTGTGATTAATGGGGGATACTCTCCATATTCTAACATATAAATTCTGCCAGAAAGAGCCGCACGTCCATGAGTGCGACACCATAACAACTAATGGATATGTTTTGTCCATTTCTTTTTGAATAGGCAATATTTCGACATGTGATAAAAGAACGGAATTATCAAACGCATCTTCATCTCTATCTTGATATAATTGAAGGAATGGGTGCCATCCGGTTTGATTTTTCTTATAAACATATGAAGAATCAGCATATCCACATTCCGTTCTAATCGATATAGTAACGAGTAGATAATCTTTATTTTCATTAATATTTAAAAAGGATATTCCTCCAATATAGCCACGACTATCCTCTAGATAATTCTCTAAGGTTAGACCTCTTCTCTCAAGAATACTATTAATACGCTTCTCAGCAGCGTCTAAATTTTCATTTGACCGAGGTAAATTTTCCCCTACCCAGGCGTGGAGATCTAATTTTACTTGTACGAGATCTGAATTTACATCTCTCCCTCTATCCTTTGATATTGTTGATCGAATGTTTGTTAATGTTTTTTCTATAGAACCCATCCGATCAAGAACAGGATCAGCGTTCGCCGGATTAAAAAATATTAAACCTGAAATGATGCCAAGACAGAGAATGGCTTTATTCACGGTGTTGACTCTTCTCGTCATTCGGGAATGCCGCGTGTTGACTCTTCTCGTCATTCGGGAATGCCGCACGTCTGTGAAGGAACCGGGGAGAGGGTGGCGCATATGTTACCCTGATTTTTTTGGGCGAGGCGTCTTCTTCTTTGGGAGCGGCAATTCCGCAGCGGAGAGGCGGATCAGTTCCGATAACCACGTGTCATCCTCCCATTTCTCTCCCGAAATGAGAAAGCACGACTTAGCGCCGGGATAGGGAGGGCTTTCGATCACCTCATTGATGAACGCTCTTCCGGCGGAGGTGGGTTTGACGAAAAGTTGGTCATCGCAGATCAAGGCGACGATCTTATCGTCACAAAAGAGGGCATACTCGCCGAACATTTTTTTGGCACGGACATTTCCCGCCGCCGCAGTTTGCTCCAGGAGAAAATCCACCGTACTCTGTCGAGAGGACACGAGAAAACATTCCTCTTCAGGGAAGAGTCTCATCCTGGGGAACACCATAAGAGAACGGCATTCCCCATGGATGGACGCTACAATCAACGAGCCTTGCGACGGGCGGGCTTTTCTTCGGTTTCGCTCGCCTTGCGGCCCAGGCCGATCTTCTTGGCGAACTCGGAACGCTGAGCGGCATAGTTGGGAGCGACCATGGGATAGTCGGCGGCAAGACCCCACTTCGCGCGATATTCATCCGGAGTCATGTTGTAGGTGGTCCGCAGGTGCCGTTTCAGCATCTTCAGCTTCTTACCGTCTTCGAGACAGACGATATAATCGGCGGTCACGGACTTCCGGATGGAAACGGCAGGCTTAAGCGCCTCCGCCTTTGCTTCGGGAGCGCCGTTTTCCAGCGAGGACAAAGAGGCGTAAACCGTGTGGATAACCTCAGGGATTTGTCCGGCGGACAACGGGTTTTTGCTTACATAAGCAGCAACCACATCCACCGCCATGCGGAGGAGATCGTCGCGGCTGGTCTTATCGGTCATGATGTCAGTCATTGGTGCATCCAGTGGCGTATAGGTTGGACTTTCGCCATTCAACGCATGCTTTCTCTTGCCTGTCAATTCCTATCTCACATCCGAGAATAATCAATTCTTTCCCAGCGACGTTTAGCCAATAATGCCCCCCCTTATGGGAGAGGATAATACCCCGATGGTCTGTGGTCTTTCCCATACTTCATTGAGAGCAAAACCCCCTCCATCCTTGTTCGAAGGGACGAGGAAAAGCCTCCTTGGGCCAAAGCCGTTTCCATCTCCCGACTCTCTTCCCGGAACGTTATTTTTCCAACGCATTGGCAAGACGGCGGCACTGTGATATTGGATGCCATCGCTTGTCACTCCTCACGGATCATGATCACGTGTCAGAACAAATTATCGCGTTAGCCTGCGATCATGGAGGGCTTCATTTGAAGACCTTCCTTCACTCCGTCCTCCAAGAAAAGGGGCTGGTTGCCCTCGACTTGGGAGTGCATGAAGCCCAGTCTGTTGATTATCCTGATTTTGCCCTCCTTCTCGCCCAGGCCCTGGAAACGGGCAGGGCATCACGGGGGATCCTCGTTTGCGGCTCTGGGATTGGCATGAGTATTGCCGCCAATCGATTCCCTTATATCCGCGCCGCTCTTGTGCATGATGCCTATGGCGCGCGCATGTGCCGCCAACATAATGATGCGAATGTTCTCGTGCTCGGAGAGCGCACCACCGGAATCGATGTGGCCAAGGATTGCGTCGAAATTTTTCTCAACACCCCCTTTGAGGGAGGGCGCCACGCGCGCCGAGTCGACAAACTGACGGAACTTGGGCCGAAACCCTGAATCTCACCTCACCAATGCAACGAAAGAGTGCCATGGATACCACCACCAACCCCGCTTTTTTCCGCGCATCCCTGGCGGAGCGCGATCCTCTGGTTGCCAACGCCGTCGCGAACGAGTTGAAGCGCCAGCAGGACCAGATCGAACTCATCGCCTCGGAAAACATCGTCTCGCGCGCGGTGCTCGAGGCACAGGGCTCTGTTCTGACCAACAAATATGCCGAGGGCTATCCCGGAAAGCGCTATTACGGCGGATGCGAGTTCGTCGATGTGGTCGAGAAACTCGCCATTGATCGGGCTTGCTCAATGTTCAAGTGCGGCTTCGCCAATGTGCAGCCCAATTCCGGCTCCCAAGCCAACCAAGGGGTGTTCATGGCCCTGGCGCAGCCGGGGGATACCATTCTCGGGCTGTCTCTGGCGGCAGGTGGGCACTTGACCCATGGAGCCGCGCCCAATCAGTCGGGGAAGTGGTTCAAGGCTATTTCTTACGGCGTGCGGCGCGAGGATGCCCAGATCGATTTCACCGAGGTGGAAGCCTTGGCGCGGGAACACAAGCCTCGGCTGATCATCGCCGGAGGGTCGGCCTATCCCCGCGTGATTGATTTCGCCAAGTTCCGAGCCATCGCCGATGCGGTGGGTGCCCTCTTCATGGTGGATATGGCGCACTTTGCCGGATTGGTGGCGGCGGGGCTCTATCCCAATCCCTTCCCCCATGCCCATGTGGTCACCACCACCACCCATAAGACCTTGCGTGGGCCTCGGGGTGGGATGATCCTCTGCAACGACGAGGCCACCGCGAAGAAGATCAATTCGGCCATTTTCCCTGGGATTCAGGGAGGGCCTTTGATGCACGTCATCGCCGCCAAGGCCGTCGCCTTCGGAGAAGCGTTGCAACCGGATTTCGTCGCCTATACCCGCAGCGTGGTGGAGAATGCCAAGGCATTGGCGGCAACATTGGTGCGCCGAGGGGTCGATATCGTTTCCGGCGGGACCGATACGCATCTGATGCTGGTGGATCTACGGCCGAAGAAGCTGACCGGGAAGGATGCCGAGGCCGCTTTGGAGCGGGCGGGCATGACCTGCAACAAGAACGGGATTCCCTTTGATCCCGAGAAGCCGACCATCACCTCTGGCGTGCGGTTGGGAACTCCTGCAGCCACCAGTCGGGGGTTTGGCGTTCCCGAATTTACCCGTGTGGGCGAGATGATTGGGGATGTGTTGGATGGGATGGCCTCCAAAGACGGGGAAGAGGCCGCCGTGCGGAAGGCGCGGGAGGAGGTCACCGCCTTATGCAAGCGCTTCCCCATCTATTCTTGAGAAGACGCGAACCAAAGGTAGGGGGAGGCGAAGATGAGATGTCCCTTCTGTGGCCACGACGATACCCAAGTCAAGGATTCGCGTCCCACTGAAGATCATGCCGCGATCCGGCGCAGGCGCTCCTGTCCGGCCTGCGGCTCGCGCTTCACCACCTTCGAGAGGGTACAGATCCGGGATCTCGTGATCCTCAAAAAAGATGGTTCACGAGCCCCCTTTGATCGGGATAAATTGGCTCGTTCGCTCCACATCGCCCTACGCAAGCGGCCGGTCGAAGACACGCAGATCGAGCGCATCGTCAATGGGATTCATCGACGCTTGGAGAGCATGGGCGAAAATGAGGTGCACTCGAAGTACGTCGGGGAATTGGTCATGGAAGTGCTGATGGATCTCGACAAGGTGGCGTATGTCCGTTACGCCTCCGTCTATCGGAATTTTCGCGAGACCAAGGACTTCGAGGAATTTCTCGGGACCATGCTGGGAGGTCAAGACCACGACCAAGGATAGCCACCACATCGCCCCCATGCGGGCGGCCTTGGCTCTGGCGCGGCGAGGGCTGGGGAACGTTTGGCCTAATCCCGCCGTGGGGTGCATCATCGTTTCCGAGGGGCGCGTCGTCGGGCGGGGTTGGACCCAACCCGGCGGACGTCCCCATGCGGAGACCCAAGCCTTGGCGCAGGCCGGGGCGCGGGCGCGGGGAGCGACCGTCTATGTCACCCTGGAGCCCTGCGCTCATCACGGACAGACACCGCCTTGCGTCGAGGGATTGATCAACGCCCAAGTGGCGCGGGTCGTCGTCAGCCTGGAGGACCCCGACCCTCGTGTTTCCGGGCGCGGCTTTGCGCGGCTCCGGGAGGCTGGGGTTGAGGTCGTCGTCGGGATTGAGAGCGAGGCTGCGGCAGGTCTCAATGCCGGGTTCATTCTAAGGGTGGAACAACTCCGGCCGTTGGTGACGTTGAAGCTCGCTACCACCTTGGACGGACGCATCGCCACCAAGGGACGGGAGAGCCAGTGGATCACCGGCGCGGAGTCCCGGGCCACCGCTCATGCGTTACGCGCTCAACATGATGCTCTGTTGGTGGGAAGCGGGACGGCGCTGGACGATAATCCCGATCTGACCTGTCGCTTGCCAGGCCTGGAAGGGCGCTCGCCGATACGCGTGGTGTTGGATGGGCGGTTGCGCCTGCCGCTGACCAGTCGGCTGGTGGCGACCGCGCGGCAGACTCCGACCTGGTTGCTCACCCTAGAGGAAAGCGATCCCGTGCGCCGCAAGGTCTATGGATCCGCCGGAGTCGAGGTGATCGCTCTGCCGGTCGGCCCCGATCACACCGTGGATCTCCGTCTTGCCTTGAAAGCCTTGGCCGTGAAGGGAATTACCCGCGCCTTGGTGGAGGGAGGGGCGCATCTCGCTGCGGGCTTGCTGCGTCATGGTTTGGTGGATCGTTTGGTGTGGTTTCGCTCACCCACCATGATGGGAGGGGATGGCGTACCCGCTGCTGTTGGCTTCGGTGTCGAACATCTGCGGGAGATGCCCGGATTTACGCGCGTGGATGTGCGTTTCCTCGGCAACGATCTGATGGAGAGCTACGCCAAAACCGAAACCGAGGCATAAGGAAACAAGGATGTTTACCGGCATTATTACCGCTTTGGGCGAGGTGCTGCGTGTGGAGAAAAATCCGGCGCGGGATTATCTTCTGGAGATTGGCTGTCCTTATGATCTCGGGCCTTATGATCTCGGGACTGTGGCGATTGGTGCCTCCATTGCACACAGTGGGATTTGTCTCACGGTGATCGCCAAGACGGAGGTGTCCTATACCCTGCAGGCTTCCGCCGAGACCTGCGCCACCACCACGTTGGGAGACTGGGAGAGAGGGACCAAGGTCAATCTGGAACGCGCCTTGAAAGTCGGCGACGAACTGGGAGGCCACATCGTTTCCGGTCACGTGGACGGAGTGGCTCGGGTGGTCGAGATGCGTCCGGAGAACGACTCCGTGCGCATGATCTTCGAGGCCCCTTCCGGATTGGCGCGGTTCATCGCCCCCAAAGGATCGGTGGCCTTGGATGGGGTGTCCCTGACGGTTAATGAGGTCGAGGGCTGTCGCTTCGGCGTCAACGTCATCGCCCACACCCAGGCGGTCACCACGTTTAAAACTTTACGCCAAGGCCATCGCGTCAACCTGGAAATCGACATGCTGGCACGCTATGTTGCGCGCCTCACGGAAAAGGATTAGTTCGGGTGTCCGGTCATCGTCACAGGCTTTCCTCCATTGAGGACATTATCGTTGAGGCTCAAAACGGGCGGATGTTCATCCTGGTGGATGACGAAGACCGGGAGAACGAAGGGGATCTCGTCATCCCCGCTCAGATGGGCACCCCCGAAGCAATCAATTTCATGGCCAAGTACGGCCGGGGCTTGATTTGCCTCTCCTTGACCCGAGCGCGGTGCGAGGCCCTGAACCTCAAACCCATGAGCCCCGAGAACGGGACACGCATGCAAACCGCCTTCACCGTTTCCATCGAAGCGAAAGAGGGGGTCACCACAGGAATTTCGGCGGCGGATCGCTCCTGCACCATCCAAGTGGCCATCGGTCACAATCGCGGGCCAGAGGACATCGTTACCCCCGGACACGTTTTCCCCCTGATGGCGCGTGATGGCGGCGTTCTGGTGCGAGCCGGACATACCGAGGCAGCGGTGGATATCGCTCGGTTGGCGGGGCTTAATCCATCAGGCGTCATCTGCGAGATCATGAATGATGACGGAACCATGGCGCGGTTGCCGGATTTGCTGATCTTTGCCGCGACTCATAACTTGAAAATCGCCACCATCGCCGATTTGATCGCCTATCGCCGCCGCCATGACCAGATCGTGCGTCGTGCCCTAGAGGCACCATTCCACTCGCGGTGGGGTGGGGAGTGGCGGATGGTGCTCTACATCAACCAAGTGGATCAGAGCGAACACCTCGCCTTGGTGAAGGGAGATCTCGCCACCTCCGCCGAACCGCCTTTGGTGCGCGTTCATGCGGTCAATCTCCTGGACGACGTGCTGGGGGATCGCCAATCCGATAAGGCGGGGCAACTCCATTGCGCCATGGAAATGATTGGTGCCGAGGGGCGTGGTGTCGTTGTTCTCGTGCGGGGCGCTTCGCCTCTGGCCGATACTCTGGCTCAGGAGCGCCGCCCGGTCTCCCTGGAGTTACGGGACTATGGGATTGGAGCGCAGATTTTGTTGGACCTCGGGGTACAACGGATGACCCTCCTGTCCAACACCCGCAAGACCATCGTGGGGCTGGAGGGATTCGGCCTCGAAGTGGTGGGGCAACGCGCTATTTCCCTCGACTAATCCCCACGACGAACGGATAAGGAGACGGGACATCATGTCTCGCGTATTGATCATCGAAGCCCGATTCTACCATCACATCGCCGATATGCTGCTGTTTGGCGCCTCGGAAGTCCTGCGCGAGGCGGGTCTCGCCTACAAGGTGCTCACCGTCCCTGGGATCCTGGAAATACCCTCGGCCCTGGAGTTGGCCGCGTGCGCGGACGAGGCCGCTCAGAAGCATTTCAGCGGTTATATCGTTCTGGGGACCGCAATCCGAGGACAAAGCGATCATTACCACTATATCTGTAGCGAAAGCATGCGTGCCTGTACCCAAATTGGCATCACGCATAAGTTGGCTCTGGGCAATGGCATCTTAACCGTCCATGACGAGGCCCAAGCCTTGGAGAGAGCCGATCCCTCTCGCAAAAATATCGGCGGCTTGGCGGCCCGCGCTTGTCTCCGCATGAGAGAGATTAAGCAGTCCGTCGGTGACTTGTTTTGAATCGAGGTTGTTCGGTGCGAAAGCCAAATCCTAATCCCAATGCGACTCGTCGCTCCGCCGCCCGCTTGGCTGCGGTTCAGGCTCTCTATTCCATGGAGTTGACGGGAATTTCCGCCCAGGACGCCTTGGATGCGCTGGCGCAGCATCAACGTGATAACACGGAAGAAATCTTGGCCGAACCCAATGCGGATTTGGTAACGTTTCTCGTTCTCGGAGCCTCGGCTCAACAAGAGTCCTTGGATCAAGACATTGCTTTGGCCCTCCATCGCGATTGGACCATCGAGCGCCTAGAGGCCATTTTGCGTGCTATCTTGCGTGTTGGTGCCTACGAGCTGAGGAATAGAGAGAAAACGCCCGCTCGGGTCGCAATTTCCGAGTATGTGGACGTGGCTCATGCCTTCTATGCCGGCCCCGAGCCGGGACTGGTCAACGCTGTGATGGATAAAATGGCGCGAGTGGTCCGTCCGCTGGAGTTCAAAAAAGCCGAAGACGAGGGAGGGGATACAGCCACGAGCCCATAACACCCCCATGCCTGACGAATTTGACCTTATCGCCTCGCTGTTTGCGCCGCTGTCACGCGGGTTCCCAGGCGCGTTCGGTCTCCGGGACGATGCTGCGGTTCTTGATGTGGATCCCTTACGGGAAACCGTCGTGACTGTGGATGCCTTGGTGGCGGGAGTGCATTTTCTCCCCAACGATCCTCCCGAGAAAATCGCGCAAAAGTTGATTCGCGTTAACCTCTCCGACCTCGCCGCTAAGGGAGCGGAGCCCTTTGCTGTCTTGCTGTCGGCCGCTTTTCCCCAAGACCTCTCCGAGGACTGGGTTCGTGCCTTCGCTTCTGGACTCGGCCAAGATCTCCAGGCATTTGGGGTGGCCTTGATCGGGGGAGACACGGTTTCCACGCCTGGCCCCTTGGTCCTCTCCCTGACCGCCTTGGGCAAAGTCCCCGCTGGAAAGACCATCTTACGCTCCGGCGGAGTGCGGGGAGATCTCATCTGGGTTTCGGGAACCATCGGAGATGGAGCCTTAGGACTTGCCGCTGTCCAAGGACGCCTGGAACAAGAACCTGAGGCCCATCGCCAATTCCTGGCTGAGCGCTACCGCTTGCCCCAGCCTCGAACTACTCTGGGACCAGCCCTTATCGGCCTGGCGAGCGCAGGCATGGATATTTCCGACGGGCTGGTGCAGGATCTAGAACATCTCTGCCGCTGCTCCGGCCTGGGGGCACGAATCAACGCCCCTCAAATCCCCCTGTCTACGGCAGTACGGGCCTTAGTGGAGAAAGATTCCACACACTTCATTACCGCTCTAGTGGGAGGCGATGATTATGAGCTACTATTCACCGCACCGGTCGAGGCGACTCCCGGGATCATGGCTGCGGCGTATCATGCAAGCGTGGCGGTGACTGCGATAGGACATCTTGAACCCACGCCCGGAGTCGTGGTGGTGGATGAGTTTGGGAACCCGCTCTTCCTGAAGAATACGGGATGGCGACATTTTCGCTAAGGTGCGTCGACCAGGGGGCTGCGTGTGGTTCGTGTCATTGTCATCATCGTTGTGCTGCTGCTCCTGGCAGGTGCAGTCATTGGGGGACTTCATTTCTCAGGCATCGATCCCTGGGAAAAGTTCAATAGCTTGATCGGAAATGCCCCTCCGCCCCAGAAGACGGACCAGCCCGCTGTCTCCACCGCGCCGCCGGCCTTCGTCGATTTTGGCGTTCTCATCGTGCCCGTGGTCAAGGACCACGAAGTTAAGAAGCGGGCGGAGATGATCGTTCGCCTGGAGGTTCCTTCTGACAAAAAAGACCTCATCGTTCAGAATTTACCACGCCTCCAGAATGCCTATCTCCAGGATATGCTGGAGTTTCTGTCGAGCACCTACCGCGAAGGAACTCCTCTGAATGCCGATGCGATTCGTCGCCGCTTGATGGCTGCGACCGAAAAAACCATCGGGCCGGGGGTGGTTCGCAACGTGGTGGTTGAGCAGGCTTTGCTGAAAATGCCGACGCCGTGATTGGGGTCAAGGGGCTTTTGCCCCTTGCGGGGGTGTCGGGGGCAGCGCCCCTGACGATGGCGTAAGCCAAGCCCCCCTTCCACCCGACCCCACCAAAAAAATCCCCCGATGATTTCGGGGGATTTTTTTTGGGTGGGGTGGGGTGGAGGGGGGCTGGCTTACGCCACTGTCAGGGGCGCTGCCCCCGACACCCCCGCAAGGGGCAAGGCCCCTTGACCCCTCTACAGGCTGCCCGGCCCCCGCGCAATCGCCACCACGCCCGTCCGAGACACCTCCAACAACCCCAACGGCTCCATCAACCGTATAAAGGCATCGACTTTATCCGTTGCCCCAACCACTTCGAACACGAAGGATTCGTTGGTGGAATCGATGGCTCTTGCCCGGAAGATATCGGCGATCCGCAAAGATTCGACTCGTTTTTCCCCGATTCCAGTAACTTTAACCAGGGCCATTTCCCGTGCGACATGAGGCCCATCCTGGGTCAAGTCGGACACTTTATGGATAGGCACCAAGCGGCGGAGCTGATTTTTAATCTGCTCAATGATCATGCTTGTCCCAGAGGTGACGATGGTGATTCGGGACAGAGCCTCTGCGGCATTGACCTCGGCGACGGTCAGGCTTTCGATGTTATAGCCTCGTCCAGAGAACAGCCCGATCACGCGAGCGAGCACGCCGGCTTCGTTCTCGACGAGGACGGACACGGTGTGACGCTCGATGGCCTCGGATTTCGTCATGACTACATTTCCCCCTTTTTCCAGAGTCCGGTTGCTCATCAGACCAACACCATTCCATCTTCTTCGGAGCCAGGCATTTCCAAGGCTTTGTCGCGGCGTCCAAGGACCATTTCGTTATGAGGCTTGCCGGGCATGATCATGGGGAAGCAGTTTTCGGTCGCATCGACGCGAACATCGACCATCACAGGCCGCTTGATCTTGATCATTTCCAGGATGGTGGCATCCACATCCTCAGGCTTATCCACGCGCATTCCGACAGCGCCGAAAGCATCGGCAAGTTTAACGAAGTCGGGATGATGGGGCATTTCCGACTCGGAGTAGCGCTTCCCGTGGATCAGCTCTTGCCATTGCCGAACCATTCCCATGTACTGATTGTTGAGAATGAAGATTTTGACCGGAAGGTTGTATTGGCAGAGAGTCGCCATTTCCTGAATATTCATCTGGATAGAGGACTCTCCGGCCACATCAATGACTAAGGCATTGGGATGGGCGGTCTGCACCCCCATAGCCGCTGGAAGTCCATATCCCATGGTCCCCAGTCCGCCAGAGGTCATCCAGTGATGAGGTTGCTCGAAGCGGAAATGCTGAGCCGCCCACATTTGATGTTGTCCGACCTCGGTACAGATGTAGGGCGAGAAGCTTTTGGTTAGCTCATACAAGCGCTGCAAGGCGTATTGCGGCTTGATAATCTCCTTTGAATTTTCGTAATGGAGACAGTTTTTAGCCCGCCATTCGCCAATTTTCTCCCACCAGGCCTTAAGGGAAGCCGGGTTCACATGAACCTGCTTCGCCTTCCAAATCTTGATGAGATCTTCCAAAATATGAGCGGCATCACCGATAATCGCCAGATCCACCACCACGTTTTTATTAATGGAGGAAGGATCGACATCGATATGGATCTTGCGGGAATGGGGGGAGAAGGCGTTCAACCGCCCCGTGACCCGATCATCGAAGCGCGCCCCCACATTAATCATCAGATCGCAGTCGTGCATGGCGAGGTTGGCCTCGTAGGTGCCATGCATTCCCAACATGCCCAGGCTGAGCGGATCAGAGCCAGGGAAAGCCCCCAGCCCCATCAGGGTCTGCGCACAGGGAAAGCCGGTGGTGCGAATCAACTGAGTTAGCAGGTGACAGGCCGCAGGGCCAGAGTTGATGACGCCTCCGCCAACGTAAAAGATGGGACGCTTGGCGGCGGCGATCATCTCTACCGCTTGCTCAATCGCCCGCAAATCCCCCTTAACCTGAGGCTTATACTTGGACTTCAGTTTGGACGGACCTTGATAGACCCCTCGGTTTTGCATCACGTCTTTCGGCAGATCGACGACCACCGGACCGGGGCGACCGGAACGGGCCACATGAAAGGCCTCGTGCAGGGTCAGAGCGAGCACATTAATATCCTTCACCAAGTAGTTGTGCTTGGTGCAAGGGCGCGTGATTCCGGTGATGTCAGCTTCCTGGAAGGCATCGTTGCCGATCAAACTGGTAGGGACTTGGCCGGTCAGGCAGACCAGGGGAACCGAGTCCATCAACGCGTCGGTCAATCCCGTTACCGCGTTGGTGGCACCGGGGCCAGAGGTTACCAACACGCAGCCCACCTTCCCGGTGGAGCGCGCATAGCCTTCCGCCGCATGGAGGGCGGCTTGTTCATGGCGCACGAGGATGTGACGCAACCGAGTTTGTTTGTACAGTTCGTCATAAATGGGCAGAACCGCGCCGCCCGGATAGCCGAAAATGACTTCCACGCCCTGATCGACCAAGGCTTTGAGAAGAATTTCTGCTCCGTTCAACGTATCGTGCTGTGCCATTGCCGTGCACCCTCTTTTCTTCTGAAAAAATAGACCGCAAGCGCTGGAGGAATCCCTCCCTCCCGCACCCTCGCGATTCAGGTGGTCAGGCTAGCTGCTCCGCTCTCTGGGGTCAACAGAAACTCACGAATAAAAGGAAAGATTTCTGTCGCAAGAGAGTTGTAAAATTGCGCATGAATTGTTTTTGACGCACGAATATGATGGCGAAACCAAGTTTCCTGGCGTTTGGCGTACCGTCGCGTGGCCTGGCAAGCCAAGGTTGATGCGGTTTCCAGGGAAATTTCCCCTCGGAGGGCGGCGGCCAACTCGGGCACCCCCAGGGCCTTCATCGCTGGGAGGGCGGGGTCCAGTCCAAGAGCGAGCAATTGACGCACCTCCTCCGGGGCACCGTCGGCGATCATCCGCGCGAAGCGCGCGACGCAGGCTTGATGGAGATCCTCTCGGGGGGGGGCAAGCACCAGGCTGTACCAGCGGGCGGGGACGGCTCCCTGCCGAGGGGCCGCTTGCCAATCCGCCAGGGAGCGCTGGGTTGCTTCGAGAACCTCCCAAGCGCGAGCCAGGCGTTGGCTGTTGCCCACATCCAACCGCGCCGCCATCACTGGATCGTGCTGCGCCAGTTCAGCATGAAACGCAGCATTGCCCAAGGTGGCGAGACGATTCCGGGCGTCCTCTCGGATCGCGGGGGGGATGTCGGGAATGGGGGAGATGCCGTCCTTAAGGGTCTGGAGGTAAAACCCCGTCCCCCCCGTCACAATGGGGAGCTTGCCCTGGTCCCAGGCCTCTGTCATCGCCTCGACGGCAAGGGCTTTCCACATCGTCGCCGAGCAAACACACGCCGGAGAGATAACGCCGTAAACCCGATGGGGGGCTCGTTGCTCCTCCGCCGCACTGGGGCGAGCGGTCAGGAGATGGAGAGTCTCGTAAACCTGCATGGAATCGGCATTGATCACCACACCGTTGAAGGTCTCCGCGAGGGCCAGAGCGAGGGCGGATTTACCCGACGCCGTCGGTCCCGCCACCATCACGGCGGGAGGAAGCGCTAAATCCTCTTGAGGGGTCTTGTTCATGCAGCGCATCGTTCTCGATTTTCGGCAAAGGGTCAAGAACCGAGCAGGTTGGAGCCAGGAAAACACAATCACAGATATACATTGCCGGAGGAGAACAAGAACGATTTGACGCTCTCTTATAAGTGGATCATTATCTCTGGGCTCTTATAAGTGGATCCTTATCCACGGGCTTCCGCCACCTGCATTGCGGCTGAAAAACGACCCAATCGAGAAGAGGTCACCATGGATGAAAACAAGAAAAGTTTGACCACCACGGCCGGCTGCCCGGTCGCTCACAACCAGGACGTCATGACGGCGGGGGCACGCGGCCCCATGATGCTTCAAGATGTGTGGTTCCTGGAGAAACTCGCCCACTTTGATCGTGAGGTCATCCCCGAGCGACGCATGCACGCCAAGGGCTCCGGGGCCTATGGGACGTTCACCGTCACCCACGATATCACCAAGTACACCCGTGCCAAGATCTTCTCGGCGGTGGGCAAGAAAACCGAGCTGTTTACGCGCTTCACCACCGTTGCCGGAGAGCGCGGTGCCGCTGACGCCGAGCGCGATATTCGCGGTTTCGCGATCAAGTTTTATACCGAGGAAGGGAATTGGGACCTGGTTGGAAACAACACCCCGGTCTTCTTCATGCGCGATCCGCTGAAATTCCCCGACCTCAACCATGCGGTCAAGCGTGACCCGCGCACCAACCTGCGTAGCGCGAAGAACAACTGGGATTTCTGGACCTCGCTGCCAGAGGCGTTGCATCAGATTACCATCGTCATGAGCGACCGCGGCATTCCCGCCACCTATCGCCACATGCACGGGTTCGGTAGCCACACCTTCAGCTTCATCAACGCCGCAAACGAGCGTTATTGGGTGAAATTCCACCTGAAATCCCAGCAGGGGATCAGGAATCTCAGCGATGCCGAGGCCGAGGCCACCATTGGCAAAGATCGCGAAAGCCACCAGCGCGACCTTTACGACAGTATTGAGAAGCGTGATTTTCCCAGATGGTTCCTCAAGATCCAGATCATGCCCGAGGCCGATGCGGCTAAAGTGCCCTACAATCCGTTCGACTTGACCAAAATATGGCCGCACAAGGATTATCCGCTCCTGGACGTGGGGGTGATGGAACTCAATCGGAACCCCGAGAACTTCTTCGCCGAAGTCGAGCAATCCGCCTTCAATCCGGCCAACGTGCCGCCCGGTATCGGATTCTCGCCGGATCGGATGTTGCAGGGGAGACTCTTCTCTTACGGTGATGCCCAGCGCTATCGTCTCGGGGTGAACCACCACCTGATTCCCGTTAACGCTCCGCGTTGCCCGGTCCATAGTTACCACCGCGATGGGGCCATGCGAGTCGATGGAAACCACGGCGGGACTCTCGGCTATGAGCCCAACAGCGAGGGGCAGTGGGCCGAACAACCCGCGTATGCCGAGCCCCCGCTCGGACTCAATGGCGCGGCGGACCATTGGAACCATCGTGAGGATGGGGATTACTATTCTCAGCCGGGGGCGCTGTTCCGCTTGATGACAAATGAGCAGAAACTGGCGTTGTTCGGAAATACGGCTCGCTCCCTGGGGGGGGCACCGCGTGACATCCAGCTTCGGCATATCCGCAATTGTCAGAAGGCGGATCCGGCGTATGGGAAAGGTGTGGCGGATGCGCTTGGGATTTCACAAAGCTATATCTCAAGGCTGGAAAAGCGGATTTTGCATCGATTGCGAAAAGAAATGGTGCGTATGACATAACCATTCGTATAATCTGACATCCATACGGCAATAATGGTTTCATCCCGAAGATGCGGAGGGAAGCCAATGCCGATTAACAAAGTAGAAATTTGCGGTGTGGACACCTCAACCCTGCCGGTACTAACGAACGAGCGCATGCGCGAGCTGTTCCCGCTGGTGCATGGCGGCGACCAGATCGCGCGCGAGGAGTTCATCCGCGGCAACCTGCGCCTGGTTCTCAGCGTCATCCAGCGCTTCAACAATCGGGGCGAGAATGCGGACGATCTGTTTCAGGTCGGCTGCATTGGCCTGATGAAGGCGCTGGATAACTTTGACGTAACACAGAACGTGCGTTTTTCCACCTATGCCGTGCCGATGATCATCGGCGAGATTCGCCGGTACCTACGCGACAACAACACCATCCGCGTCAGCCGCTCGCTCCGCGACACGGCCTACAAGGCCCTCCAGGCGCGGGACAAGCTGGCCGCCGCGTCCGGCAAGGAACCCACGATGACCGAAATCTCGGCCGCCCTTGGCCTTCCGCGAGAAGACGTCGTCTTTGCGCTGGAAGCGATCCAGGACCCGGTCTCCCTTTTCGAGCCCATCTACAACGACGGCGGCGACGCCGTGTTCGTAATGGACCAGGTGAAGGACGACAAGGAGACCGACGGCCTATGGCTGGAGGGCATCGCGCTAAAGGAAGCGCTGCGCCGCCTGGGCGACCGCGAGCGGCGGATTCTGCGGCTGCGGTTCTTCGAAGGGCGCACGCAGATGGAAGTCGCGGGCGAGGTGGGCATCTCGCAGGCGCAGGTGTCGAGACTGGAGAAGAACGCGCTGACGCATTTGAGAAAGTATGTGTGAGGGGGACGGGGGGGGGGGGGGGGGGGGGGGGGGCCGAGCCCCACCGCCGCGCACAACCGCCCCCCGGCCGACCACCCAAACCAGAGGCACAGGAGGGGGGGAGTGTGGGGGGGTGTGGATTTGGAGAGGGGGAACC
>JAVBJO010000167.1:0-13029 GCA_031546925.1 Rhodospirillaceae bacterium | reverse complement strand
CACAAAAAAACATCTCCGATAAAGCAGAGATGTTTTTTTTGTGGGGGGGCGGTCTGGCTTGCGCCGGGGCTGCCGCCCCCTGCCCCGCGGGGGGGCGGGGTGACAGAGCCCCACGTGGTTGAAGAGGGTGATGGAGGGGGGGTAGGAGAGGGAAAACCATGAGGCCCCAGACCCCCTTTTCTTTCATCGCTTAGAGGATGTCGAGAAAGACAGGATCCACCTTTCCGCCCCATGCCCCATGATAATTGTCCAGCATCCGCTCGGCACGGGTTTTGCCAGAGCGGACCATCTCGTGGAGCGGTTCCAGATAGAGGCTCTCGTCATTTCCGTTCTCATCCAACTGAGCCCGGTTCTTCAGCCCCCGGGAGGCTAAGTCCAACACCTCCGTCGCCAGATCCCGCAGAGATTTCCCCCCGACGGCGCTCTGCAGTCCGAAGCGCGGCGCGTCGGCTCTTAAGGATTCCCGTTGCTCAAGGGTCCAGTCCTTGGTCAAGTCCCAAGCCGCATCCAACGCTCCTCCATCATAAAGCAGCCCCGTCCAGAAGGCGGGAAGGGCTGAGAGATGGGACAGAGGACCACTGTCAGCACCGCGCATTTCCAGGTATTGCTTCAGCCGGACCTCGGGAAAAGCGGTGGTGAGGTGATCGTTCCAGTCGTCAAGGGTGGGGAACGCTCCGGGGAGGGCCGCGAGGCGCCCCGCGAGGAAGTCGCGGAACGACTGCCCCGAGGCATCCAGGTATTTCCCGTCCCGATAGACGAAATACATGGGAACATCCAGCATCCAGTCCACATAGCGTTCAAATCCCATTCCATCCTCGAAGACGAAGGGGATCATGCCGCAGCGATCCGGATCGGTATCGGTCCAAACCCGCGAGCGCGACGACAAAAGCCCCGAGGGTGCGCCTTCGATAAAGGGTGACGTGGCGAACAGCGCCGTCGCCAACGGTTGCAAGGCGAGGGCGACACGGAATTTCCGCACCATATCGGCCTCGCAAGAAAAATCGAGGTTGGTTTGCACGGTGCAGGTGCGCAGCATCATATCCAGTCCCAAGCTCCCGCGCTTGGGCATATAGGCGCGCATGATGCGATAACGGCCTTTCGGCATCCAGGGGCAGTCGCTGCGTCCCCATTTGGGCTGGAATCCACTTCCCAGGAACGCAATCCCCAGAGGGGTAGCGATGCGTTTAAGGTGTTCCAGATGCGTGCGGGTTTCTTGATCGGTTTGGTGGACGGTGGTGAGCAACCCGCCGGACAATTCCACTTGGCCGCCGGGCTCCAGGGTCACCGAGGCGCCGGTGACGGCATCGCGCACGGCGATCAGATGCCCTGCTTCCTCGACGCCCTGCCACCCTTGACGCACCAGGCCTTGCAGCAGAACCTTGATGCTGCGCTCTCCGGCATAGGGCAAGGGACGCAGATCGTCCTGGGTATAGGCGAATTTTTCGTGCTCGGTTCCGATTTTCCAGTCGGCGATGGGTTTGCACCCCCGCGCCAGGTGTTCCACCAGGTGAGTTCGAGAAAGAAGAGGGGCAGCCCTCGGCATGGCGTGATCCTGGACATTTTAGGGAAGAGAGAGGGGGAGACCGCAAGGTCCTGCACCGCGGTGGTAGAAGACCCCGATGCGCCGCCGTCGTCAAGCGCGGTTTTCACGCGGACGGCCTCTTTTGCTCGTCACGCCTTGAGGGAAGCCAAAAACGCATCCGAGGCAGTTGCTCCTGGCGGGCCTTTCTGCCCTCGGCATCAAGTCCTTGACCTGAAAGCAGGAACGGCGTTACCACGTGTGTCTTGCTCACATGGATTGCGTCCGAGCGCATCTGTTGTGTTGCCTTTGGTCTGCCACTCTTGGAGGATGCCCCTTCGATTCGTGGTACCCAACATTCAAGAGGTCGCTCTTCATGGATAGGATTCGCATCGTCGGGGGGACGCCTCTTAAGGGGGGTGTGACCATTGGAGGCGCCAAGAACGCCGCTCTGGCCTTGATGCCGGCCTGTCTGCTCACCGATGCGACGCTCACCCTCTCCAATCTGCCCCATCTGGTGGACATCACCACCATGGCCAATTTGCTGGCGCAGCACGGCGTCAGCATGGCTCTCAACGGCGATGACGGCGGACACACCGGGCGAACCTTGGATTTTTCCGCAATCGAAATCACCAACACCACCGCGCCTTACGACCTGGTCCGACGGATGCGGGCCTCGGTGCTGGTGCTGGGGCCGCTATTGGCCCGCTGCGGACGGGCTCGGGTGAGTCTGCCCGGCGGATGCGCCATTGGCACCCGTCCTGTCGATCTCCACCTCAAAGCCCTGGAGCAAATGGGGGCCAAGATCGAGCTGGAGGAAGGATACATCTCCGCCTACGTGGATGGCCGGTTGCGCGGGGCTCATATCGTCTTCCCGCAGGTCACCGTCGGCGGAACCGAGAACCTGATGATGGCCGCAACCCTCGCCGATGGGGAAACCGTGCTGGTCAACGCCGCGCGGGAGCCAGAGGTCGAGGACCTCGCCCGGTGCCTCGTCGCCATGGGTGCCAAGATCGAGGGAATCGGCACTGGAACCCTCCGCATTGAAGGTGTGTCGCAGTTGCACGGGGCGGTTCACGCCGTGGTACCGGATCGTATCGAAGCCGGAACATACGCGGTTGCCGCTGCGATTACCCGGGGCGATGTGGAGTTGATCGGCGCTCGCCCGGAACTCATGGAATCCGTCGTCAAAATCCTGCGGGAATGCGGTGCCCTGGTGGAGCCAACCGAACGAGGCCTCCGGGTGGCTGCTCCCGATGGCGTGGTCGGAACCGATATCATGACGGAACCCTATCCCGGTTTTCCCACCGACATGCAAGCTCAGTTGATGGCCTTGATGGCCACGGCCAGGGGTGCGGCCATGATTACTGAAACCATCTTTGAAAACCGCTACATGCACGTGCCGGAATTGGTCCGCATGGGGGCGAAGATCAACGTCCACGGGTCGTCCGCCATCGTCCGAGGCGTCCCCAGACTCTCGGGTGCTCCCGTCATGGCCACCGACTTGCGGGCGTCGTCGTCCTTGATCCTGGCGGGCCTGGCTGCTGAGGGAGAAACCATCGTACAACGAGTCTATCACCTCGACCGAGGCTACGAGCGGGTGGAAGAGAAGTTGGCTGCGTGCGGGGCGAATATTGAACGGCTGAAAAGCGAGTAGGGTCAAGGGCCTCGGCCCTTGACCCCTTGCAATGTGCCCCAACAACCACGAACATCCCAGACAAATGGATCAAGGACGCCTCCTCGCGGTTCTCGGACCGACCAACACGGGAAAAACGTTTTTCGCCCTGGAGCGCCTGCTTGGCCACGCCAGCGGGATGATCGGCTTCCCCTTGCGGCTGCTGGCCCGCGAGAATTACGACCGCATCGTCAAAATCAAGGGCGCCTCTACCGTTGCGTTGATCACGGGAGAGGAGAAGATCATTCCGCCTCAGGCCCGGTGGTTCGTCTGCACGGTCGAGTCCATGCCTTTGGATCGTCGGGTGGCTTTCCTCGCGGTGGACGAGATTCAACTCTGCGCCGACCCCGAACGCGGCCATATTTTCACGGATCGCCTGCTCCATGCCCGAGGCATGGCGGAGACGGTTTTCCTTGGGGCGGAGACCATCAAGCCGCTTCTGCGTCGTTTGGTTCCCAAGGTGGAGTTCATTTCCCGGCCTCGGTTTTCCTCGTTGACTTATGCGGGGCCGCGCAAGTTGACGCGGCTTGCGCCTCGGTCGGCGGTGGTGGCTTTTTCCGCGGCGGAGGTTTACGCCACCGCTGAGTTCCTCCGTCGTCAGCGCGGCGGGGCGGCGGTGGTTTTGGGGGCTCTTTCGCCGCGCACCCGCAATGCCCAGGTCGGGCTCTACCAGGCGGGAGAGGTGGATTACATCGTCGCCACCGATGCCATTGGCATGGGGCTGAATATGGATGTGGACCATGTGGCTTTTGCGGGAACGCGGAAGTTTGACGGACGGGTGCCGCGCGATCTGGAACCGGCCGAGGTGGCTCAGATTGCCGGGCGAGCGGGACGGCATATGAATGACGGAACGTTTGGCGTCACGGCGGACGCGCCCGCTTTTCCGCCGGAGATGATCGAAGCGGTGGAGGGCCATGCGTTTGCCCCCTTGAAGGCGTTGTCGTGGCGCAATTCCTCCCTACGGTTTACCTCGGTGGAGGCGCTGTTGGCGGGGTTGGAGTTGGCCCCTGACATTCCGGGTCTGATCCGAGCGCGCGAGGCGGATGATCACCTTGCCTTGTCTCGCCTCGCGACAGATCCCCAAATTATGGAGAAAGCCACCCACCCCGAGCGCATCAAGCTGTTGTGGGAGGTGTGCCAAATCCCCGACTTCCGCAAAGTCATGGCAGAGGCGCATACGCGGCTCCTTGGCCAGATCTTCTTGTCCTTGACCGGACCAGGACGCAGACTCCCCACGGATTGGCTCGCGGGGCATGTCGAGCGTCTGGACCGAACCGATGGGGACTTGGACACAATTTTGGGACGCATCGCCAATATTCGCACCTGGACCTATGTGTCCCATCGCGGCGATTGGGTCAGCGATCCGCTCCACTGGCAGGCCATGACGCGGGGCATTGAGGATCGGCTTTCCGACGCCCTGCACGAGCGTCTGACCCAGCGTTTCGTTGACCGTCGCACCGCACTCTTGGTGCAGAGGATGCG
This sequence comes from Rhodospirillaceae bacterium, assembly GCA_031546925.1. Taxonomy (GTDB): domain Bacteria; phylum Pseudomonadota; class Alphaproteobacteria; order Rhodospirillales; family Magnetospirillaceae; genus Magnetospirillum. The sequence goes on along the minus strand of JAVBJO010000167.1, from coordinate 8,353 downwards.
CGACGATGGTCCTTTGTCGTCCTCGGTCAGCAACGCGGGGGAGGTCCTGGTGGAGGGCCATTATGTGGGTCGACTGTGTGGCTTTCGCTTCGAGCCCGATGCGGCCACCTCTGGCCCCGCTGCCCTGAAGACGGTCACCAGTGCCGCCGCGAAGGTGCTGAAAAGCCAGATTAACGCCCGCGTCCAGCGTCTATGCGAGGCCGAGGATGCGGCTTTTTCCCTTTCCACGGAAGGCCTGCTGTTGCTGTGGCGGGAAGAGCCTGTCGCTCGTCTGGTCCCCGGTCCCGAACTCCTGCGCCCCTTGGTGGAGCCTCTTCCCAGCGATCTCCTCGAAGCCCCCTTGCGAGAGCGGGTACGGCAACGCCTCACCGACTGGACCACCGGCACCCTGGCACAGACCTTTCACCCCCTGATCGCCGCACGCGAGGCCCCGCTCAAGGGTGCCGCGCGGGGGCTGGTGCATCAGTTGGCGGAAGCGCTCGGGTCTTTACCGCGTCGGGCCGCTGCTCCCCAGATTGCCGCGCTGACCGAGGAAGATCGGAAGCAATTGGCGCGGATGAACCTTCGTTTCGGAATGGAAAGCATTTACCTGCCCCAGCTCTTGAAGCCGCCGTGCCAGAGGCTCCGGGCGGTGCTGTGGGCCGTGCGAGCGGGGGTGAACAACGTTCCCGCTCCGCCCGGAGAGCGCGTCGCTGTTGCGGTGACCTTGCCCGAGACCTTCTACCAAGCGGTCGGCTACGCGGTGCGCGGAAACCACGCCGTCCGCGTCGATATGCTGGAGCGCTTCGCCGGAGAAGCCCGCAAGGAATCCCGGCAAACTCCCGCCGGTTTCGCCCTCAATCACCAGATGCTTTCCATGTTGGGGTTGGAAACCGCGTCCGTCGAGGATATCCTTTCCGGATTGGGCTTTCGTCGGAATGAAACCGGATGGAGAGCACCGCGTCCCGCTGTTCGCCCCAAGGAACGCCGGAACCATGAAAGCCCCTTCGATGTCTTGAGGAAAAAAGATGCTTAACGATCCACGCTCCGTCCCTCGTCCTCCCCGTGAAATCGAAGAGCAGACCCTAGCAAAAAAGGTCAAAGTCTGGGACTTGCCAACCCGGCTGTTCCACTGGACCCTCGTCCCGGGCGTGATCGCTCTCTGGGTCAGTGGACAGATGGGTAAGCTCGATTGTCATATGATCGTCGGAGCCTTGCTCATTGGGTTGATTCTCTTTCGCCTCGCCTGGGGCTTGTTTGGCTCTGAAACGGCTCTGTTCCGCAATTTCGTACCCGGTCCTCGGAAACTCCTCGGCTTCTTGAAAACCGGGGCAGCACATTCCAGCATCGGGCATAATCCCCTGGGAGCCTTGAGCGTGCTTGCCTTGCTCGGTCTGTGCCTGGTCCAGGCCTTGAGCGGACTGTTCACCAGTGACGACATCATCAGCGAAGGCCCCCTGGCCAAACTGGTCTCCGGGAGCGTCGTCTCCCTCCTCTCGACCGTCCACCGCACCGGCAGTACCGTGCTGCTGGTCCTCATTGGCCTGCACCTCTGCGCCATTCTGTTCTACACCTTCGTCAAAAAAGACAGCCTGCTGAAGCCGATGATTACCGGAGCGAAGAGTGTTCCCGCCGAAGTGAAAGGGATTTCCTTCGTCAATCCCGTGTGGGCTCTGCCGTTGCTCGTGGTTTCCCTTGCGGTGGCTTGGCCGCTGATCCGCTCCGGGAAGGAAATGTTCTGGTGGATTCCCCTGGCCCTCTGGGGAGCGGCTCTCCTGGTGGGAATGGTGGTGAAAACCGAGAAGAAGCGGCTGGTCTTGGTGGGAGGACTGGCGGGAGTCTCGGTGATTCTGGCGGGCGTTCTCTGAGATCTCCCGTGAGTCTTATGGTCGGGGAGACGGTGAGGCAACCCCCGGCCATCCTCCTGACCGAACAACAGGTTCGCGAAGGGAGCCATAATCGCCAAGTGTTGAGTAAGTGGGCCGGAATGGAAGCGATCATGGTGGCGATTGGACGAGCTTGCTGCTAGGGGTCAAGGGGCCTTTGCCCCTTGCGGGGGCGCTGCCCCTGCACCCCCGCGAAGGGGCAAAGGCCCCTTGACCCCTCTTTGTCCCCGAATGCGATTGACATGTGCGTCTGACCTTCTATTATCCTTACTCATATGACACATAATAGACCAGCCGCTATGGACGGCATCCCGACTCCCATGGAATTCACCGATCTCGGCCTCAGCGCCGAACTCCTTCGCGCGATTGCCGAGGCAGGCTACACCAAGCCCACGCCGATTCAGTCACAGGCCATCCCTGTTGTGCTGAGGGGGAAGGATGTCCTGGGGTGCGCTCAAACCGGGACAGGAAAGACCGCAGGGTTCACCCTCCCCATGATCGAGATTCTGGCAGCCGGACGCTCCAAAGCCCGGATGCCTCGATCGCTGATTTTGACGCCAACGCGCGAGTTGGCGGCCCAGGTGGCCGACAATTTCGATAAGTACGGCAAAAATCACAAACTCTCCAAGGCGTTGATCATCGGCGGCGAGTCGATGATGGATCAGGGGAATTTGCTGGATCGCGGCGTTGACGTGGTGATCGCGACACCCGGTCGGCTCATGGATATGTTTGACCGGGGCCGCATTCTGCTGAATGACGTGAAGATCCTGGTCATTGATGAGGCGGATCGCATGTTGGACATGGGGTTCATTCCCGATGTGCAACGGATCGTTTCCCTCCTCCCGAAGACGCGCCAGACGCTGTTTTTCTCGGCGACCATCAGCCCCGAGGTGGAGCGGTTGGCGGCTGAGTTCCTGACCGATCCTCAACGGGTGAGCGTTTCGCTTCCCTCCTCGACGGCGGCGACGGTGGAGCATTTCCTCGCGGTGGTCGATGAAATCGACAAACGCGAGACGTTGCGTCACATCATCCGCGTCGAGAACGTCAAGAACGCCTTTATCTTCTGCAATCGCAAGCGCGATGTGGACGTTCTGTTTCGCTCGCTGAGCAAGCATCATCTGAATGCGGTTCGGCTGCATGGCGACATGGCCCAGTCCTCGCGGAACGAAGCCCTGGAGTCGTTCAAGTCGGGTGAAAAAGCCTTGATGGTGTGCTCTGACGTGGCCGCGCGCGGGATTGACGTCAAGGCGGTAAGCCATGTGTTTAACTTTGACGTTCCCATCCATGCCGAAGACTATATCCACCGCATCGGCCGCACCGGTCGCGCCGGGGAGCCTGGACGGGCCTTTACCATCGCTAGCCCTCAAGATGGCAAATTTGTCGTCGCGATCGAAGCCTTGATCGACAAAACCATCCCCCGGATTGCGGTCGAAGGCGTGCCCGCCCTGGATCTGGAACTGGAATCCCGCGGGGGGCGGCGTCATGCTCCATCCTCGCGGAGTGCTGCCCCCAAAGCGCCACCTCGGCGTCGGGAGAAGCCCACACAGGAAGAGACACCCGTGGAAAAAGCGTCGCCACCGCCGCCCATGCCAGCGCCCGCCAATGTTACGCAGGAGCCTGTCGCAGCGATCACCGGTCACTCCGGCGGATGGCGCAGGCCAGATCATCGCGTTCCCGCACACCATCGCCGGGAGAACGGCGGAGTGCGCCGCCGGGGACGGGTCGACGACTTGGGGATTGGCGAGATGCTGCACGAAGACGATGTGGTGGGATTTGGGGATCATGTTCCCGATTTCATTTTGCAAGAAGTCCCCCCGCCCTCGCCGCGCAGTGGCAGAGCCGAAGCCGATGATATCGAGGACGAAGACCGCGAAGCATAGAGGGAAACTCATGCAGACCATTTTCGTGCAAATCAAGTGTGACCTCGGCCATGCCTATGAGGTCGCCGATGCTGCGGTGGATATTGAACAAGTCTCGGAGGTTCATTCCATCTCGGGGCAGTATGACTTGATGGTGAAGTGCTTTTTGCCCGATAGTCAGGATATCGGGCAATTCGTGGTCGAGACGCTGCAAAAGATTCCCTGCGTCAAGGATACCAGTACCCTCATCGCCTTTAAGGCGTTCTCCTAGTCCCTTCTTCCAGCCCTAAGCGCCTTGCGTCGATAGGGGAGTTCTCTCCATGAAAAAGGCTCTTTTGATCACTGGCGGCGGTGTTGCCGCGGTTGCGGTTGCTCTTGTGGCGATTCCGCCGCTCATCGACTGGAGTTCGTACCAGAAGAAGGTGGCCGATAAAATCGAGGCCGCCACCGGGCGAAAAGTCACCATCGAAGGCCCCGTCCGGCTCTCGTTGCTGCCGACGCCACGGATCAGCGCCCACAAAATCGCTGTCGCAACGATTCCCGGTGTGGGGGAGGCCCCCCTGGTTCAGGTGGAAAGCGTCGATGTCCATCTGGCGTTTCTCCCGCTGCTGCGGGGGACGGTGGAACTCAGCTCTATTGCCATCAAGAAACCCGTGGTGAGTCTGGTGCAATTCCCCGATGGGCGGACCAACTGGTCCTTTTCGCCGCCTGGGGAAAAGCAGACGACCCCGCCGAGCGGTGAGACCTCTGCCGCCGCCAAGGACCCCTCCGCCCCCCTCGATATCATCATCGGCAAGGCCACCATCGAAGACGGAGCGGTCCGTTATCGCGGTCCCACCGGGAACCCCGTGGTGGTGGAGGGGCTGGATCTTGCTCTTTCCGCCCCTGGAATGACCGGCCCCTTCGCGGTGGAGGGCGATTGGCGTCTCAATGGAACCCCCATCCATATCACCGCTGGGGTGGATCGCCTGGTCCAGGGGGCGGATTCTCCGGTGCGGCTGAATGTGCGTCTGCCCGGCAGCGAGGCGCAATTCCAGTTCACGGGCGCAGTCAACGGAGCCCAGGCCAAGGGACAGGGGCAATTCGAGCTTTCCGTGCCTAATCCAGGGGCGGCTTTGGCCTCCCTGGGGGTCGCGGCGACGGTTCCGCCGGGGATGCCCCTTTCCGGCCGCGGTGAGATCAGCGGTTCGGCTGCGGAGGTTTCCCTCCAGAAGCTGGAACTTTCCCTGGGAGAGACGCACGCCAACGGCAGTGTGAAGGCCACGCTGGGAGACGTCCCAAAGATCGATGCGCAAATGATCATTGCGGCGCTTGATCTTGATAAATTGATGAAAACCACCGAGACCAAAGGCGAAAAGAAGGCTCCGGTGGCGGACAAGAAGGCTCCGGGGACAGAAAAAGCCGCCCCCGCGCCCTTCGTTTTGCCCAAGACGATGGCCGCCACCACGGTTCTCGGGGTGAATAGCCTGGTGTGGAACGGCCAAGCGATCAAGGATGTGCGCTTCGAGGCCGCGTTGAACAACGGCCAGTTGGCGATCACCAAAGCAGGAGCCACCTTGCCCGGAGGCTCAACCGTAGCGCTGGATGGCAAGCTGGTGACCGGCGAGGCGATGCCGGGATTCGAGGGCAAGATCCATGTGCGGTCGGATGCCCCTCGGGCCACCCTGGCGTGGGCCGGAGTCGCCGTCCCCCCCGTAGCGCCAGAGCGCTTGCAGCGGTTGGATTTTGCCTCGGCGGTGCGGCTGGCGTGGCCTCAGGTGACTCTTCCCGATATCCGGCTCACCCTGGATGCTACCAAACTGCAAGGAAGTTTGGGGGTCCAGCTGTCGGACCGACCGGCGTTGAAGATGACCGCCACGGTGGACAGCATCGATCTCGATTCCTATAAACCCCCGGCTGCGGCTGCGACGAACAAGCCTCCCCCGGCGGGCAAAGCGGCGGAGAACACCAAGAAACCCGCCGAGGAAAGCGATAATACCGCCTTGGGAGCCTTCGACGCCGACGTGAACATCACCGTGCAGCGCATCGTGATGAACCAGGTGGAGGCCAAAGGCTTGAGCGTCGATGGTACGCTCCAGAAAGGGACTCTCCAGCTGCGCAACTTGGGGGTGAGTGATCTCGGCGGCGCCAAGATCCAACTTCAAGGGGCTCTGCGCGGGCTGGCCGGGGGAGCGCCCTCGGTGGAGGCCCTGAAACTGCAAGTCAACAGTCCTCAGCCGGCCAAATTGATTCGTTTCGCTACCGGATCTGTGCCGGATTTCGCCACCCGCTTGGGTGCGTTGACGGCGAACGCCACCCTGAATGGAGATGCGGCGCGGGTTGCGCTGGACGCTCAGGCGCAGACCAGTGGCTTGACCCTGACCGCCAATGGAACGGTGGTGCAATTGCTGACCGCCCCCAGGGCAAACGTCGCGGTGAAGGCGACCCATGGCGATTTGGCGAGCTTGCTCCGCTTGTTCTCTCCGACCTTCCGTCCGAGCGGCAACGTTGGTAGCTTTTCACTGGAAACCAACCTGGCCGGCGATGCGAAAATGATCGAGGCCTCGAACCTGACCCTCACTGCCGGGGCCATTCGCTTCTCGGGCCAGGTGCGGAGCGATCTGACGGGGGCACGGCCTCGTATCATCGCCGAATTGACCGGCAATGCCCTGGTTCTCGACCCCTTCCTTGGGGCACAAAAGAGCAAGGCCGCTGCTCCCGCCGCTGCGGCGGGCGCGGTGGTGGTGGCTCCGGCGGCGCCTCCTGCCGCCTCTGGGGGGGCGCCCTTCTCGCGGGAACCCCTGGATGTAAGCGCCCTCCAGGCTTTTGATGCCCAGGTGGGAATTAAGGCCACGTCCCTCTCCGCCCAAGGATGGCACCTGGATCAGCCGGTGCTCAGCCTGAAAGTTCAGGATGGAACGGCGACCAACAGCCTGAACGGGAAACTCCTGGGGGGAGACCTCGCGCTCGACTCCTCGCTGGGCTCGAAGCCTCAGCCGACGCTGAATACGCGCCTCAACATCGCCGGGGCCGACGTAGGCGCTTCGGGGCTTGGCGGTGGCGGAATCAACGTTACCAAGGGACGCTTGACCTTCTCCAGCCAACTCGCCAGCAGCGGCAAATCCACCCAGGAAATGGCCGCGCGCTTGAATGGAAGCGGGAAATTCGAGGTGAAGGATGGTATCGTCAGCGGTTTCGATTTGCCCGCCGTCGGGAAACAGCTCAATTCAGGCGATAACGTCGCGGGCTTACTCGGCATCGTCCAATCCCTGTTGAGCGGGGGACAAACGCCATTTTCCCACCTCTCGGCATCGTTTCGTATCGACAACGGAGTCATGGTCTCGGATGATCTGGTGCTGGCCGCCCAGGGCGGCAGCGCCAACGGGAAAACCACCATCAATCTGCCGCGCTGGGACATCAATAGCCAAACCGCCTTACGATTGGAGCCCTCTTCGGCCCCGCCGGTCCTGATCAAGATCCAAGGCCCTCTCGATAATCCAAGGAAAGCCATCGATACCAATGCCCTGCAACAGCATTTCCTCGCCCGGGGCGTGGGACAGGTGCTGAAGGGGAAAGGGGGAGAGGCGCTCGGCAAAGAAGGCGGAAAAGTTCTCAATGATGTTCTCAAGGGGTTGGGGGGGCGCTGACCTCCCCCACATAAGAGAGGATCCCTCGGCGCTCCGTTTCTCTTTCCACAAAGGTTTTTGTTCCCTATGCAGCCGCTTGCCCCCGACGCCTTCATCGTCATCCTGACCGGAGCCGGAATCTCGAAAGAATCCGGACTGGATACCTTCCGCTGCGAAGGCGGAACCTGGTCAAAAGTTCGTATCGAGGACGTTGCAACGCCGGAAGGGTATCGACGTAACCCGATCTTGGTGCAAGAATTCTATAATGCACGACGGGAAGGGCTCCGTGATGCCGAGGTCCAGCCAAACGCCGCCCACCTGGCACTGGCGCGTTTGGAGCGGGAATGGACGGGAGAGGTCCTTCTTATCACCCAAAATATCGATGACCTCCACGAGCGAGCGGGCTCCTCTAACTTGATCCACATGCACGGGGAATTGCTCAAGATTCGCTGTGAGAATTGTGGGCAGATTCATATTTGGGCGGAAGAACTCTCCGCCCAGGTCCCTTGTCCCTCCTGTCATATCGCTGGCCAGCTCCGCCCTCATATCGTCTGGTTTGGAGAGATTCCCCTGGAAATGGAGCGAATTTTTGACGCTCTCGGTCAATGTGACCTGTTTGTCTCCATCGGAACCTCAGGGAATGTCTATCCCGCCGCCGGATTCGTCGAAGCGGTGCGCTATCAGGGCGTGGGGCAAACCTTAGAGCTGAATCTCGATCCCAGCGAGCGATCCAGTGTGTTCGAGGAAAACCGCTTGGGTCTCGCCTCGGTGATCGTGCCGGAGTTTGTTGCCGAAATCTTGCGGTGAAAGAGAAGGGGGGCCGGGGCATCGCCCCGGGCGGGGTTTGGGGCGGCAGCCCCGGCGCAAGCCAATCCCCCCATCCCCCCCGACCCCCCAACAAAAAACCCCCGAAACCAACGGGGGGTTTTTGTTGGGGGGGGGGGGGGGGTGGGGGGTTTTGGGTGGGCCGGGGCGGGCGCCCCCAACCCCCCCCCCGGGGCGGGCCCCGGCCCCCCTCGCGGTG
>JAVBJO010000011.1:0-7066 GCA_031546925.1 Rhodospirillaceae bacterium | reverse complement strand
CACCAAAAACCCCTGGGGGGCGGGGCCCCCCCCCCCCCCACCCCCTTTTCTTTCTTAAAACTTCAGGCCCTTTGCCTTCACCACATGGGGCAGCGCCCGTACGGCATTCAGCAACGTGTCCGAGATAGGCTGATCAACCTGGGTCAGCAGGATAGCATCCCCTCCCGAGGTGGTCCGCCCCAAATGGAAGGTGGCGATATTAACCTCGTGCTTTCCGAGCAGTGTCCCCAGCGCCCCGATGAAGCCGGGTTTGTCCTGGTTGATGACGAACAGCATATGCTGCCCCAGCTCGGCCTCAATGGGGATGGTATTAATTTCGACCACCCGCGGCTTGTCTCCGCCAAACAACGTCCCGGCCACGGAGCGGGTCCGTACCTCGGTGGTGAGGGTCACGCGGATGCGCGTGTTGTAGTCGCCTTCCCGCTGGTTCTTGGTTTCAGCGACGGAAATATTCCGCTCCTTGGCCAGAACCGGGGCGTTGACCATGTTCACGGCCTCTACCATGGGGCGGAGGAGCCCCTCCAGGATGATGGCGGTGAGCGGACGCGTGTTGAGCGAAGCCACGGCACCATCATACTCGATGCTGACCGATTTAACGGCATGCTCGGTCACTTGCCCGAGGAATCCGCCCAATTGTCCCGCCAACTGCATATAGGGTCGCAGCTTGGGGGCATCCTCCGCCGACACCGACGGCATGTTGAGGGCGTTGGTCACCGCGCCCGTCAGCAGGTAGTCGGCCATCTGCTCGGCCACTTGCAAAGCCACGTTTTCTTGCGCCTCGGAGGTCGAAGCCCCCAGGTGAGGCGTGCAAATCACCTTCTCCATACCAAACAGGATGCTTTCCTTGGCGGGCTCGACTTTGAAGACGTCGAGGGCCGCACCGGCCACTTGGCCGGCTGCAATGGCCACCTTCAGATCTTCCTCGACGATCAAGCCACCACGAGCGCAGTTAATGATGCGCACGCCTTTTTTCATCTTCGCGATGGATTGAGCGTCGATGATGTTGCGCGTGGCTTCGGTCAGGGGGGTGTGGAGGGTAATGAAGTCGGCGCGAGCGAACAGGGTCTCCAGTTCGACCTTCTCGATGCTGAGATCCTTGGCCCGTTCCAGAGAGAGGAAAGGATCGAAGGCGATGACGCGCATCTTCAGGCCTAAGGCGCGATCGGCGACGATGGCACCGATGTTGCCGCAGCCGATGATGCCCAGGGTCTTGCCGGTCAGCTCGACGCCCATGAACTTGGATTTTTCCCACTTTCCAGCATGAGTCGAGGTATCTGCCTGGGGAATATCGCGCGCCAGGGCAAACATCATGGCGATGGCGTGCTCCGCCGTCGTGACCGAGTTACCGAACGGTGTGTTCATCACCACCACGCCTCGGGCGGTGGCGGCGGGGACATCGACGTTATCGACGCCAATCCCCGCGCGCCCCACCACTTTAAGCTGGGTAGCGACGGCCAGAACCTCGGCGGTGACCTTGGTGTTGGAGCGGATGGCCAGACCATCGTAGTTGCCGATGATGGCCTTGAGCTCCTCCGGCGTGAGATTCGTTTTGACATCGGTTTCGATGCCACGATCTTTGAAAATCTGGACAGCGGCAGGGCTGAGCTTGTCGCTGATGAGAACCTTGGGCATGGGAATCCTCGTGGGTTTTGGAGGGGATCCCGCCTCCTCTTCCAACGAAGAGAGGAGGCGGGAGCACCGGGTCAGGAGGCGAATTCGGCCTTGATTTGGGCGAAGGCCCAGTCCAGCCAGGGAGTCAAAGCCTCGATATCCTTGGTTTCCACCGTGGCACCGCCCCAGATGCGCAAGCCAGCGGGCGCATCGCGGTAAGCCCCGATATCGTAGGCGACTTTTTCCTTCTCCAGAAGAGCAACCAGCTTTTTGAGCGCAGCCGCTTGATTGTCCGCCGACAAGGCGGCAAAGAAGGGAGCCTTGATACCGACACAGATGGAGGTCGAGGAGCGAGTCGTGCTGTCCTTGGCCAAATTCTCCGCCCAATCCGAGCGGTCCATCCAAGTCTGCATGGCTTTGAGGTTGGCCTCAGAGCGCCCAATCAACGCCTTCAGTCCGCCAACCGAGGCGGCCCACTCCAAGGCATCAATCTGATCCTCCACCGCCATCATGGAAGGCGTGTTGATGGTCTCGCCTTTGAACAGGCCCTCAATGAGCTTCCCGCCCTTGGTCATGCGGAAGATCTTGGGCAGAGGCCAGGCCGGTTTATGGCATTCCAGCCGCTCTACCGCGCGTGGCGACAGCACCAGCATGCCGTGCGCGCCTTCTCCACCCAGCACCTTTTGCCAGGACCAGGTGGTCACGTCGAGCTTATCCCAAGGCAGATCCATGGCGAATGCTGCCGAGGTGGCATCGCAAATGGTCAATCCCTTTCGATCGGCTTTGATCCAATCCCCATTGGGCACCCGAACGCCGCCGGTGGTCCCGTTCCAGGTGAAAACCACATCCCGGTCACAGTCCACTTGGGAGAGATCGGGGAGTTGACCATAAGGCGCAAGAAACGTCCGCAAGTCACTGATTTTCAACTGTTTGGCGACGTCGGTAATCCAACCTTCGCCAAAACTTTCCCACGCCAGCATGTCAACGCCGCGTGCACCTAACAGAGACCACAGCGCCATTTCCACGGCACCAGTATCCGAGGCGGGGACAATGCCAATTCGGTAGTCGGCAGGAATACCGAGAACGGACCGGCTGAGCTCAATGACCTTTTCAAGCTTGGCCTTACCGGCCTTGGCACGGTGTGAGCGGCCCAAAACGGCACCGGCCAGCGCCTGGAAAGACCATCCAGGACGTTTGGCGCAGGGGCCAGAGGAAAAATAAGGGGTAGAGGGCCGCACGTGCGGCTGGGAAACGGTAGACATTCTTAAAGACCCTCCCTTGCAGAAGGACGCGACCCGTTGGGGGGGCGTGACCCGGGCGGGAGTGTAACAGGGTGGTAAGCCGGGTCAAGGGGCTGCCCCCCCTTTCGCGATGAAAGAAAAGGGGGTCTGGGGCCATAGCCCCAGGCCGGGTTTGGGGCGGCAACCCCAAGGAGTCGGCGCAAAACGATTGGCTTCCATGGATTCTGTTACCCTCTGTTACCATTTTCCCTATCGGCGCGTTACATACAGCTGTTCTACTCCCTCTCGTCACCTCGTTCCCCCTCTTTTCGAAGGACACAGAAGCGATCATGAGAAAATTTCCCTTCCTTGCATTCGCCGTCGTCGCGAGCTTGGCCACCGGAGGGACCCTCTCCGCTGTCGTTGCCAAGGAGCATTCCAAGCCCATGGGCTCCACAGAGCACTCTATGGAGAAGCCTCGGACTCCCCTGACCATGGAGCAGGCGCGGGCCATTGTTGACGGTCGGCTCGCCCAATGGCGCTCCGAGCTGAAGTCCGGAAAGGTCACTGAAAAGGACCCCAACACTTACGAGATTGAGCTGCTCAAGCCAGATGGCTCGCTCGATCGGGTGGTTCCGATGGATAAAATCACCGGCCACCACCATCGTTTCAACGATAAAAATCTCCCGCCCCTGACCATGGAGCAGGCACGGGCCATCGTGGCCGGGCGTCTGGCCATGAAGCGCTCCGAGCTGAAAATCGGCAAAATCACCGAAAAAGACGCCAACACCTACAGTGTCGAGCTTCTTAAGGCCGATGGCACGGTGGAGAAAGTGGTGCCGCTGGATAAGCTCAACGGCTGGCACCACAACAAGGATGGCAAGAAGGGGAATCGGCGGGACGGCCAGCATATGCGGAACGGTCAGCATATGGAAGAATAGCGCGGGGTCCCTGCGTTCCGGCAGCAACCGCGTCCTGATCCCTCCCCGCCCGTCAGGACGCGGTTCGCCGCATCATCTTGCGCAGTTCCCCCCAGCGCATTCCTCCAGTGGCCGCAGCCACCCCGGCGAAGAGCAGGCCTCCGGCGAGCACCAGGCCGGTCAGCAGGCCCGTCGCTTTCCAGAAATTATCCGCGTAGCTCCACACCCACACGCGAAGTTGCCAGACTCCACCGCCCATCACCAAGGCGGCAAAGAGGAGTCGCAGGCCTCGGGAGCAAAGTCGCCTGTCCATGGCGAAAAAATCGCGCCGCTTCAATAAAATCAGCAGCGTCAGCACGTTAAACCACGCCGCGATAGAGGTGGACACCGCCATCCCCACATGGGCGAGGCGATCCACCAAAGCCAAGTTCAACACCACATTGATCACCATGCTGGCGCCGGCCACGCCCATCGGAGTCTTGGTATCGCCTCGGGCAAAGAAGGCGGGGACCAGAACTTTCACCAGGACGAAGGCCGGTAGGCCTGACGCTAACGCCATCAACGCTGCCGCCGAGGCCTGGGTTTCCACCACCCCAAAGGCCCCTCGTTGAAACAGGACGCGGACAACCGGCTCCGCGATGACAATCAACGCGGCAGAGGCCGGCAGAGTCAGCAACAGAGCAAACTCTATGGCGCGGTTTTGGCTTTCCCGTGCGGCCTCCATCTGCCCCTCGCGGAGCTGACGCGACAGAAGCGGCAGCAAAGCGACTCCCACGGCAATGCCCACCACGCCTAAGGGCAGTTGATTGACCCGATCGGCGTAGTTGAGATAGCTGATGGCCCCATTGCCCACCGTCGAGGCAATCATGGTGTTGATCACCAAATTAAGCTGATATACCCCCGCTCCGATAGCTCCGGGAACGATGCGGGTGGCGAGATTCTTCACCTCTGGGGTCAAGCGCGGCCGGACCAAACGCAGGGGCATCCCGGCAGAGCGCAGCGAAAACACCAGCCAAACGAACTGCACCACACCCGCAGCAAAGGTTCCCCAAGCCAAGGCATGCCCCGCCGTTTCCGTATAGGGCATCAACCCCCACAACCCGGCCATAGCGACCACATTCAACAAAATCGGCGTCCCCGCCGCCGCCGCGAACCGCCCCAAACAGTTCAACACCCCCGCTTGCAAGGCGGTTAGGGAGATGAACAGCAGATAGGGAAAGCAAATCCGAGCGAACTCCACCGCCTGATCCATCTTCCCTGGCACCTCCAGGAACCCCGGCGCCAGGAGCATCATCATCCACGGCATGGCGAGTTCCATGAGAGCAACGACGACACTCAGCACCAAGGCCATGACGATGAAGGCTTGCTCGGCAAAGGCGCGGGCTGCATCCGGTCCCTCTCCCGCCAGTTTCCCGGAAAAAAGCGGCACAAAGGCGGCGTTGAAGGCGCCCTCGGCGAACAACGAGCGGAACAGATTTGGGAACCGAAACGCCGCTAGGAAAGCATCCGCCAGAATGCTCGCTCCCAGATAATTGGCGACCATGCTCTCCCGCATCAGTCCGGTGATGCGTGACAGCATGGTAAATCCGCCAACGGTGGCGATGGAGCGAATCAAACTCATAATGCGGCTCCAAGGTCGAGGACGTGCATGTCATGGCGGAGGCAAGACCGTGGGTCAAGAGCCTTGCTTCCTTTTAAGGCCCCCATCACCGGGGCGCGCCGCACCAGGAGGATGACGCACGCTACCCCGATAATCTTTTGATTTTGTTCATTGATTTTTCGGCAATCTCAAAATTTAGATCCGTGATATTTTTATATTGTTCTTTATAAGCCGTTATGTTCTTATAGCTACCATCGGAAACAAAGCCAAAAAGAGCAACATCATGACGCCTGAACCGAAACCCACCCCCACTGAAGTTTGGGTTGTTCCTGGCAATGAGAACGATCTGGCTCCTCAGCCAGAGTTCCACGACGATCGTCCGGGTTACGGCGTGACCGCCTGCCGACTGGACGACATCACGCAAAAAACCACCGATCAAACGGCAACCTGCGGATGGTTCCGCCTTGTCCCCAGAGCCGAACCGCCGAAACATGCCCCCTCGGTCTCTGCCGAAGAGGTCTACGCCGGGTGTCAGCTTGATCCTCCAAGTTGTCAGATTGAACACATTGAATGGATTCCCACTATCATGCGCCAAAGAGGCTGGGTTGTGGGCGCACGCCTGATGGATCGCTGGTTTGCAGGGAAGGCCAACACGGATAAGAGCTTTAATCCTGACTTTGATTCTGTCACCATGAAATGGTTGTTGGGATTCTCCCCACCCAAGGAGGCGTACGACGCAGCCATAAGAGATGACGTCTGGATCAGCGCCAATGCGAGGAAAGAGATCGTAAAATTCTTAAAAAAACACGATAAATTCAAATCACATCGAACATATTTTGATGAATTCGGTGAACCACCAGAGCATCGTCACGAAGGTCATATCCAGCGCCATCCTTTTTCAATGCCTAAGTTAGACCAACTTGACGCTGATAACTGGGATGATTATGTTGCATATATTGCCAGGAGTAATTTGTATTTTATCATAGGTGGGTTTGTTGAGCCGTCCGCTAAGGTAAATGGTAACTACAATGTAACTATTAATAAAATTGGGATTTACATTCGCGATAATTATGATTTTAACGATGATCCTGATCCACTTTTTTATGAACCAGACACTCAGCCTCTTGGTTATTGGAAATATCCAGGATACGCAGGAAGGAATGAAAAAAAAGGGTGTGAGGACAATAATAAAATTTTCCGTGCATGGAGGGAAAAGCATGGTAAAGGAGGTGATTTTTACGTATATTCTGATCTCAATATTATTAGAACGCTTCGCGCAATTGCTTTTGATAAAGAGGATCTAAAATAATGGAATCCCCTCCTGCTTTCTGGAAACACTATCTTCCCTATATTGAGCGGGGATTATTTTTTTCCTTAATGGCTGGAGGGGTTATCTATTGGGTAATTGTCATCTTTAAAGCATTTTATTGGATTGTGACAAAAATCCAAAGAATATTACATGTATTTCCAAAATTGCAATTTCCACAAACAGATGTTCAATCTAGGTCCTGTTAGATCTTGATCCAATCGACAACAGCCGCCATGGAGAGAATAGCGAGGAAGGAGATTTTAGTTTTCTCGTACCGAGTTGCGATGGCGCGCCATTCCTTGAGGCGGGCCCAGAGATTTTCCACCCTGGCGCGGTTGTTGTAAATCCAGTCGGGGCAAGCCACGAGAGGATCGGTTTTCCGAGGCGGGATAGCAGGACGAGCGCC
>JAVBJO010000170.1:0-19610 GCA_031546925.1 Rhodospirillaceae bacterium | reverse complement strand
GTACGCGGTGTAGGTTGCCCCACCCGTTTCCGCCAGAACCTTCGTGATCGCCGCCGTCAACGAGGTCTTACCATGGTCAACGTGACCAATGGTGCCGATGTTGCAGTGCGGCTTGTTGCGCTCGAACTTCGCTTTGGCCATTTGTCCTCTTACTCCGTCACAAAAATTTGGTTTCAAGCGGTTTGGGACACAAAAAGAGACCCCACCGGGGCTTAACCCGCCAACTTGGCGCGAACTTCCTCGGCCACATGGGCCGGAACGTCCGAATAGTGGTCAAAGGTCATCGTGTACTGAGCCCGCCCCTGCGACATGGATCGCAAGGTATTCACATAACCGAACATATTCGCCAGCGGCACCATGGCCGTGATCACCCGGGCATTGCCCCGCTGATCCATCCCATTAACCTGCCCGCGACGGCTGTTCAGATCGCCGATTACGTCACCCATGTAATCCTCGGGGGTGACCACTTCCACGCTCATCATCGGCTCCAGCAGCTTGGGAGCCGCCCGAGCGATGCCTTCGCGGAAAGCGGCACGCGCCGCAATTTCAAACGCCAACACCGAAGAGTCAACGTCGTGGTAGGCCCCATCCGTCAGGGTCGCCTTGAAGTCGATCAACGGGAACCCGGCGATCACGCCACTGGTCATGGACAAGCGGATGCCTTTTTCCACGCCGGGGACGTATTCCTTGGGCACGGCACCGCCGACCACTTGGTTCTCGAACACAAAGCCGGATCCCACTTCGCCGGGCTCGAACCGCACCTTGATGCGGGCGAACTGCCCCGAGCCACCGGTCTGCTTCTTGTGGGTGTAGTCCACATCGTAGGCCTTGGAGATGGTCTCACGATAGGCCACCTGAGGCGCGCCCACATTGGCTTCCACCTTGAATTCCCGCCGCATGCGATCGACGAGAATTTCCAGATGCAGCTCGCCCATGCCTTTGATCACGGTCTGGCCGGATTCGGAATCGGTGGTCACTCGGAACGAGGGATCCTCGGCCGCGAGACGCGCCAACGCCATGCCCATCTTTTCCTGATCGGCCTTGGACTTGGGTTCGACGGCGACTTCGATCACCGGCTCGGGGAATTCCATGCGCTCCAGGATCACCATGGTGGAGGTCGAGGTATCGCACAGGGTATCGCCCGTGGTGGTGTCTTTAAGGCCGGCGAAGGCAACGATGTCACCCGCCCGGGCTTCCTTCAATTCCTCGCGGGAGTTGGCGTGCATGAGCAGCATGCGGCCGACGCGCTCGCGCTTGTCCTTGACCGTGTTCTGCACATACGAACCCGCTTCCACCACGCCGGAGTAAACCCGAACGAAGGTCAACGAACCAACAAAGGGGTCGTTCATGATCTTAAAGGCGAGGCCCGCGAACGGAGCATCATCGGTGGAGGCCCGTTCGATCTCTTCGTCGGTGCCGTACTTCACGCCTTTGATGGAAGGAATATCCGCCGGAGCCGGCAAGTAATCCACCACCGCATCAAGCAGTAACTGAACGCCCTTGTTCTTGAACGACGAGCCGCAAAACACCGGCACGAACGTCATGGCCAGCGTACCTTTGCGGATACACTGCTTCAGGACATCAATGCTGGGTTCTTCGCCGTTCAGATATTGCTCCATGGCCACATCGTCCATCTCGACGATGGTTTCGATCATCTCCTTGCGCATCTCGGCGGCCCGTTCGACCATATCGGCCGGAATCGGAGCGTCCTCGAAGTGGGCACCGAGAGAGTCATCGGCCCACACCACGGCGCAATTGCGCAGAAGATCGACCATGCCGACGAAATCGTTTTCGATCCCGATAGGCATGTGCATGGCGACAGGCCGTGCGCCCAGACGATCCGTGATCATCTTGACGCAACGGTAGTAGTCCGCGCCGATGCGGTCCATTTTGTTGACGAAACAAATCCGCGGCACACCGTACTTATCGGCCTGGCGCCACACCGTTTCGGACTGCGGTTCCACGCCAGCCACCGAGTCGAACACCGTCACCGCACCATCGAGCACCCGCAACGACCGTTCCACCTCAATGGTGAAATCCACGTGACCGGGGGTATCGATGATGTTGATGCGATGGTCCCGCCAGAAGGCGGTGGTCGCGGCGGAGGTAATGGTGATGCCGCGCTCTTGTTCCTGCTCCATCCAATCCATCGTTGCGGTGCCTTCGTGCACCTCGCCGATTTTATAGGACTTGCCGGTGTAAAAAAGGATGCGCTCGGTCGTGGTCGTCTTGCCAGCATCAATGTGAGCCATGATGCCAATATTACGGTATCGATCGAGAGGCGTGGTGCGTGCCATGGATTTTCTCGGATTTGAATTGAAAAATTACCAGCGGTAGTGCGAAAACGCCTTATTGGCATCCGCCATGCGGTGCGTATCCTCGCGCTTCTTCACGGCTGCACCGCGATTGTTCGCCGCATCCAGAAGCTCGCCCGACAGGCGATCCACCATGGTGGTCTCGGACCGACGACGCGAGTAATCAATCAGCCACCGAATGGCCAGGGCCTGACGGCGATCCGTGCGAACCTCCACCGGAACCTGATACGTGGCCCCACCAACCCGGCGCGAGCGAACCTCGACCGCAGGTTTGACGTTTTCCAACGCATCATGAAAAATCTTCAGCGCACTCTGCCCGGTCTTGTTGGCAACCTTCTCCAACGCACCGTACACAATCGCCTCGGCGATGGACTTCTTGCCATCAAACATCAGGCAATTCATGAATTTTGCTATGACCAGATCGCCATACTTGGCATCTGGATTAATTTCGCGCTTTTCCGCGGCGTGACGACGAGACATGATTCAGCTCCTCACTTCGGACGTTTGGCGCCGTACTTCGAACGCCGCTGCTTACGATCCTTAACACCCTGGGTATCCAAAGTGCCGCGAATAATGTGATAACGCACGCCGGGCAAATCCTTCACACGGCCACCGCGAATCATCACCACCGAGTGCTCCTGAAGGTTATGACCTTCACCAGGAATATAACTCGTGACCTCGAAACCGTTGGTCAGACGGACACGGGCAACCTTACGCAAAGCCGAGTTCGGCTTCTTCGGGGTCGTCGTGTAAACACGCGTGCAAACACCGCGTTTTTGAGGGCAGGCCTCCATGGCCGGCACCTTGTTGCGCGCCGTCACGGGCTGGCGCGACTTACGGATCAACTGATTGATCGTAGGCATTCGGTGACTATCCTTCGTCGTGGTCAATCTCGGCAGACCCTTGCGAGCACGCCAAGAACAAAATCTCCCCGACAGCTGGTCCGCCGTCGGGGCTTTCTTAAAAACCCCCTCACGCCAAGAACCTTGGCGTAAAAAGGCGAATGTGCAGCGGAATAGGCAGCAACGGCATCCCGCGAGGGATACTCCGCGCCAAATGACTCCCCTACAAGAGGGACGCATCCTATTGAGGGGTTTGCGGCTCGTCAAGGGCTTATCGCGCTAGAGTGGGACGACGGGCCTCCGCCTCTTCCCTTGCTGGACCGGTTCTCCGAAAAAGATCGATCGCTTGGTAGAACTCGTCGCAGCAAGAGGCAGACTTCAGCATGTCCCAGATATTTTTTTTCGGGGAACGTCATTATCCTTATTGACATTCAACCTGAACGAGTCGAGCCTGATCAAACAAGACCATGAACTTGGCAGATCAAGTGGAATAGAATTTCCATGATCTGATTTGTGCCTGCGGCACAGAATGTATCCGATCCCCTTTGATCAAAGCAAAAGGGATATGTGGTCCGTCTTGCCGATGGATTATTCGTCAAGCGCATATTGGCACGGCATCCCCAGTAAACCAACGGCGGAGCAGAACATCCGTCCCTCTGCTTCAGCACACTGCCCGAATTGAAATACGGTGCAGTTGATCGGCCTTTCGGCACGTCTCTGAACCGTTCCACTCTCGAGGAGGGAGGCACGGGTTGGAAATGGCCCGGTTTACCTGAAACCAATAGGAGTAAAACAATATGAACTTTTTCGAACTCTCGCAAAAGCTCGGACAGAATATCGATCGCCTCAAGAACGGCGAGCCGATTCAGAGCCTCGTACAGATCAATTCTATCGAAGAATACAAAGAATTATTTGGGACGAATCTCTCACCGTCTCAACGCGACGCCCATAGCGCCCAGTTGGCCAACAACCATGACGCTCTGTTGAACAACGATGACCCCAATGGCCGCATGGCGCGCCTCAGCAACTTCATCTACGGCAATGGTGACCTGAAATCGCACGACGCGGATGCCGCCGGCGAGATCTTCCCCGTTCGGGTCGACGTCATATCCCAAGCAGAGATGATTGTGTCCGAGGATAAGGTTTTTGGCCCAAGCGCGGTCCCCGTGGTGCTCAACATTGGGAAAATGACCTTCGCGAGCGGCAGCATCACCGCACTTAACACGATACTCTTCGTAACCACTGACATGGTGACCTTTCAGGACGCTTCCTCTGGGGGTAAGCCGTACCATTTCGGTATTCTGGGTACCACTGGAACGCCGGGTGCGGATGGTGCAAACGGCACGTCCCTCTCCACCCAAGCATCGACGGGAAGGGACGCCAGCGCTCCCACGCCGGGCATCTGTACCGGTGCCGGCTGCGGCGGTACAGGCATTACCGGCGCCAACGGTGGCGACGGGAATAGGGGTGAGGGCGGTGGCGATGGTAAGCCCAACCTCCTCGCCAATCTGACCTTCCGTGCTATCAATGCGCCGGGTGGTGAGAAACTCGTCATCTATACCTGCTCTGGTGCTGCCGATCCGGGCGGCAGAGGCGGAGTCGGCGGTTTTAGTCAGCAGGGTGGTAACGGTGGTAGGGGCTGCGACTCCGGCTGCGAAGGAACCGACGGTGGCAGCGGCAAGGGCGGCAACGGTGGCAATGGCGGCAAGGGGGGGGATGCCGTCAACGGCAACGACGTCTTTGTCAATATCCCCTCTTCCGCCCGTTCCAGCATTGTCACAACCTCCGACATCGCGTCTTACGGACGAGGCGGTCTCGGCGGCCTGGCCGGTAGAGGCGGAGCTTGCGGCAGCGGCGGCGGTGGCGGCAAGCATTCTACGAGTGGCCCTGCGGGAGCCTCCGGCAACGACGGCACTCCGGGTCCATCGGGGAAGAGTGGGACTCGGCAGGGGAATCCGGGTCTCTTCCACATCGCCGGGTCTCTTCCACATCGGTAGTCTCTGATCATCGGTAGCCTCTGATCCTAGGCCACCCCGCCCCCTGGCGGCCACGGCCGTGGGGCGATCCACAAAGGGCGCGGGGTGGCCCCCTTTCTCCCATGATCCGTGCAAAGAGGAGGCACGCCGCTATGCCCCACCAGATCACGCTCCCGGAAGAGGGGCAGGACTGGCCCTTTGGAACCTATTTCGTCACCGTCCCCACCATGGAGGCCACGCGGCGCCTGTTTGCCACAAAGGATAACGCGCTCCGCGTTTGGAAGAGCCAAGTTTTCTACCGTGGGATCGAGGCGCGCCAGCGTTTGCCGCAGGGGATGCATGACCGGGGTGAGGAGTACGTGATTGCCGACGGCCACATATGCGAGCGCGATCGCGTCGGCTTGGCCAATCATTTTCCCCTGCACGTCAAGGTTATCCGCTTGCCGTATAAGCGAGTCAGGCAAGGGGAAATCTGGGATGTCAGTGTCCGCCACCAACAGTGGCCGGATTTAGACTACATGGAAGAGCTCTACGTCTTCGTGCACGTGGATCATCTGGTGCTTGAAGAGGGGGCACGGGTGAGCATTTCCGGGAACGTCCTTTATTTTCTCTGTGGAACCCTCGAACGCGCGGAGCCCGGAATCGCTCCAGACCCGCTCTCAGCGGCTTGTCATGATATCGGCATCCTACCGACACCGTTTTCGGTGGATCGTCAACTCAGTCCGAATACCGGTGAGAACGGCGCGGATGGGACGGGCGGCGCAGATGGAACGGACGGCGTGTCGGCCGAAATCGAAGGATCGCTCTTTGGCCCCCTCCTTGTGCGTCCCCCAGGAGTCATCACGATACCAGGAGTCATCACGATACCAGCGGTAGGAACGGCACCAACGGGGAGGACGGCTCGGACGGGAAAGATGGGACACGCGGACGCAATGGCGGCATGTGCAAGTTAGCGGACCTGCGGATTGGACGCCTCATCGGTTTTGACCTCGTTCCTCTGCGCCTCTTCTCCCAAGCGGGATGCGGGGCTCCTGGCGGGGCTGGGGGAAAAGGGGGGCAAGGGGGCACCGGCGGAAAAGGCGGAAAAGGGACCGAGAGTATCGACAAGACGATTCCACCTAGCCTCGCAGGGAGCCATGGCCGGGGAGGACGGGGGGGTAACGGTGGCCAGGGCGGAAACGGAGGGTTATCGTCGAACATTTTCGTTCAAGTGGCCCCCGGCTCACCTATAGAGGTGTTGTCGCTTCCCTCCGAGGGCTGCGCTGGGGGAGCAGGGGGCGCGGGCGGGCTGCCAGGCGGCAACCTGGAATATTCCGATCCCGTTGGTGCGCCGGGGGCCTGCGGCAGTGATGGCGCATCGGGGAAATCCAGACCGGGGGCGAGCATTTTCGTGTTTGAGTCCGCGTTGGAGCACTGACGAAGGGGGGCAAGGGTCATGAACCCTTGCCTGCTTCTATTTCTCGCGCTTAGCGCGATACGGCAGCCTCTGCGAACGTCGCCATCCCTTGGTGACATTCCAGCGCCGCCCGCACGATCCCCACCGCTATCGCGGCCCCCGAGCCTTCTCCCAGTCGCATCCCCAGGTCGAGAAGCGGGTGTTTTCCCACCGCCGCAAGCAAGCGGCGATGGGCGGCCTCGGCGGAGACGTGTCCGGCGATGCAGTGATCCAGGGCTCCTTTATGCTCGCGTTCCAACACTGCGGCGGCGGCGACGCAGATGAAGCCATCCAGCAGTACGGGGATGCGTTTGAGTCGAGCGGCGAGGATGGCCCCGGCCATGGCCGCAAGCTCCCGTCCTCCCAGACAGCAGAGGATATCGAGCGGAGTCCCTGCGTTGTGGTGTCGATCGACTCCGGCAGAGACAACTTCGATCTTGCGCAAGAAGGCGGGGCCTTCGACGCCGGTTCCTTTTCCCGTCCAGTATTCGGCGGCTCCGCCGAACAGGGCGTAAGCGACGGCGGCGGCGGCGGTGGTGTTGCCGATGCCCATTTCCCCCACGAACAGGAGATCGGTTGGATCGGGAACGGCGTCCATGCCGGTTTGGAAGGCACGGACGAATTCTGCTTCGGTCATGGCCGAGGCGGTGGTGAAGTCGGCGGTGGGGTGGTCGAGATCCAGACACACCACGTCGAGTTCGGTCCCGAAGGTGCGACAGAGTTGGTTAATGGCCCCACCGCCGCGACGAAAATTTTCCACCATTTGCGCGGTGACCTCGGCGGGGAAGGCGGAGACGCCTAAGGCAGCAACCCCGTGATTTCCCGCGAAAATTCGTGCCCGAATGTGATCGAGGCGAGGGGGGTGGCGTCCTTGCCAGCCGCACAGCCAAAGGGCGATATCTTCCAATTTCCCCAGGGATCCGGGGGGTTTGGTGAGCGTTGTCTCGCGCGCGTGGCACGCGGCCATGGCCTCACGGTCCACTTCCGGCAAATGATGCAACAGCACGCGGATATCATTGAGTTTTGAGAGAGGCACAGTCACCATGGAGTCTCCTCTGATCAGAGGAAAAAGGTATGCACCTAAAAATCAGAAAATGCGAGAAGAACCATTTTCTGCCATATCATTAACGTCTCTATCATTTGGGTTTCAGGGAGAGCGAGCGATGTCGTCAGGGCCTTCATTCCCGTTTTGGCGTCAGGCTCTGGCAGCCCTGCACGTGTCGGCGGTTTTTCTCACACGGATACCTCTCCCCAAGGTCGAGCACTGGCCCGAGGGAGAACTTTCTCGGGCCATGCCCGCCTTTCCTCTCGTCGGCGCGGGCGTCGGGCTGCTCGCGTCTCTCGTATTCGCCCTTGCGTTTCCTCTGGTCTCGCCGGTCCTTGCGGCGATGCTCACGGTGGGGGCGCTGGTCCTGCTGACGGGGGGCCTTCACGAGGACGGTCTGGCCGATACCGCCGACGGATTGGGAGCCAGAGGCCGTCTCGCCGACCGCCTGGCCGCCATGCGGGATTCGCGCTTGGGCACGTTTGGGGGGATTGCCTTGTTCTTCTCCCTTGGGATACGCGTGGCGTGTTTGGCGGAGGCTCCCTCTTGGGGGGCCGCTTGCGGGGCCTTGGTGGCCAGTGGTGCTTTGTCCCGGGCGCTCCTTCCGGTTGCGATGCAGGTGATGCCTCCGGCACGACCGGATGGACTTGGAGCCTCGGCGGGCGTGCCGGATGCCTCGCGGGCGGCCTTGGCGTTGCTCTTGGGAATCGTGCTGGTGGGCGTGGGTGGCGGGGTGGCGGCACCTTCGGTGGTGTTGCTGGCGGGAATCCTGGTGGGCGGTGGCATTTTCGCCGCTCGGCGCAGGCTGGGAGGCTACACCGGCGACGTTCTTGGTGCCCTGCAACAAGCCGGCGAAGTCGGCGTCCTGCTGGCCTTGGCCGCCCGTTGGTCATGAGACCGTCGGTACGGTGGTGGCTCCTCCGCCACGGTCCGGTGCCGTGTCCCAAGGGGTACATCTATGGCACGGAGGATCTGGATTGCGAACCGGGGAGTCCCGCGCCAGCGTTACGGGCCTCTCTGCCGAAGCGGGCTCTTCTGGTGGAAAGTGGCTTACGACGCTGCCGTCAGACCTCCTTGGCTTTGGGACTCACGGCGGCTCCCGTGATCGAGCCCGACTTGATCGAGCAGAATTTTGGCCTCTGGCAGGGGAAAAACTGGAATACCCTGGAGGATCCGGGGCTCGTCGCCTTCTGGGACAACCCAGCGCGGATTGCCCCTCCCGGCGGAGAAAGCTTCGCCGAGGTCTGTCTTCGCGTTCGACGCGGGATAGAGCGTCTTTCCCGGCAAACCGCAGAGGGCGATATCATCGCGGTGGTCCATGCCGGAACCATCCGCGCCGCCCTCGCCTTGGCGTTGGATCTCTCGCCAGAAGCGGCCTTGCGTATCCTCGTGGCTCCCCTTTCGCTCTCGCTGCTACGCCTGGGCGAGGGAGGCTGGCAAGTGGAAGGACTCATCCCGTTTGGAACCCTCTGTGCCAAGGAGGGTTGCGACAGGCTCGTTTGTGACGCTTGAGGGAGCAGCGCTGGGAGGAGAGGGGGGAAGGACGAAGAAAATGTCTCCGATCATCGTGGTATGATCGCTCCTTGTCGCCTTCAGGCCGCTGACACCTTCCAAGTCTTAGAGAAGACGAGTGCCCTTGCGCACGACCGGCGACGGAAGGGATCGAACTGGATCTATAAAAAAACTCGCCTATTCCGGCAGTCTGCGCGGCAGCCAAAGCCAAGCCACGATTCCCACCAGCAGACTCAGCAGCCCACCAACGCCTGCGGCCAGATGCAGCCCCGACAAGAAGGCCTCCTTGGCCTGGATCGCGGTGTCAAGCGTGATCCCTGGGTAGTCCAACGTTTCATTCAAGGTACCGGCCACACGTGGCCCGAAAAGGCGGAAGTTCAGCGCTGCGAGCGATCCGAGCAGGGTGATACCCAGCGCATTGCCGAGTTCATTGCTCGTCTCCGCAATCGATCCGGCGGCTCCTGCGCGCTCGCTTGGCACCGCCGACACGGCGATCTCCGCAACCAGACTGAAAGACAGCCCGTACCCCACACCAGCAATCATGGTCGAAGCGACGAACGCGATGAGGCCCGTCTGGGTTGTCACGAACAGCAGCAGGAATACGCCTACACTAACCAGGACATGGGTGGCGACCAAGGTGGCCTTACGTCCGATTCGTTCAACAATGCGGCTTGTGCCGATACAGGTGGCGGTGAGCACCATCGCACCCGGCAAGGTCAACAGCGCTGCCGTGAACACCTCAAAGCCAAGCACCGATTGCAGGTAGATGCCAGACAGATAGCTCGCAGCAGACCAGACGACCAGGGAAAGCAGGCCCGTCAGGATGGCAATCGAAAAGATGCGGTCCTTGAACAAACTGACGTCCAACAAGGGGAACTCAATCTTCGTTTGCCGGCGAAGGAATGCTGTCAAGGCCGTGATGCTGACACCACCCGCCATGAGCTGCTGCGGTGTGAAACCAGCGGCTGCCGCACTCTTAATGGAATAAGTGAACAGGAGGATGCCGGCGAACGACAGCAGCAGACTCGGGATGTCGATGCGGCCATAGGTCGTTGCTCGCACGTCTCGCAGCAGGACGGGTGTTGCCATCAGGAAGACAAGCACGATCGGAACATTGATCAGGAAGACCACGCCCCAATCGAAGCGTTGCAGCAGGACCCCCCCGAGGATCGGGCCGATGGCGAAGCCCGCCGCGAACGTCGCCGCGAAGATGCCAATGGCGCGTGCACGTTGTCGCGGATCAGGGAACAAGGCACTGATGCAGGCCAACCCAGAGGGCAGCAATGTGGCTCCCCCCAGACCCATGAACGCACGAAACACGATCATGTGCTCGGGTGTCGTTGAATACGCCACACCCAGCGATCCCAGGCCGAAGACCAAGGCCCCGACCATGAGCAGCTTCAGCCGCCCGTAGCGGTCGCCGATATTGCCGAAGGGAATCAGCAGCGAACCAACGACAAAGCCGTAGATGTCGAGAATCCAAAGGGCCTGATCGGCCGTCGGCAGGAGGGAGGCTATGATGCGCGGCATGGCGAGGTAGAGGACGGAGCCATCCATTGCGACAAGCAAAACGAGAGCAAGGACAGTCAAAAATCCCAACCATGCCTGACGGTCGGCGGGTGGTGCATCGGAGAGAGGGCTTATGATCATGGTCGTGTACTCGAGGTGAATGCGATCCGGTTGCTTCCCAGATCGGCTTCCAATATACTTAAGGTAAGTTACTATTGGTATATAGCAATGTCAAGCCGCTCGAAGCCCCCTATTCCCGCCAAAAATTCACCCCGTCGCCGCCTGTCCAGGGATGAGCGCTTGCGTCAGCTTTTGGATGTTTCGTGGAAACTGATCAGCGAGGAAGGTACGGACGCGCTGACCCTGGGTCGACTTGCCGAAGAAGCGGAGGTCACCAAGCCGGTCGTCTATAACCACTTCGGCACGCGCAATGGCTTGTTGGTTGCGCTTTATCAGGATTTCGACGTCCGACAGACCGCCATCATGGATGCCGCCATTGCCGTCAGCGAATCGACCTTGAAGGACAAGGCCAGCGTCATCGCCTCCACCTACGTCGCGTGCGTCTTGACCCAAGGGCGGAAGATTCCGGGGGTGCTCGCCGCACTCAACGGATCACCGGAACTGACGGCGGTGAAGCGGCAGTACCAGCAAGCTTTCATCGAGAAGTGCCAGAAGATCCTGGCGCCGTTCTCTGGGCCTTATGGGATTTCACGGGCAAGCCTATGGGCGATGCTGGGTGCGGCCGATGCCCTGTCCCATGCGGCCTCCGCCGGAGATATTGGCGAAAAGCAGGCGCAGGATGAATTGCTGGAAACTATCCTGGCCATGGTTCACCGCAGTGGGACGTTCCAAACGGTATGAGCCACGGGCCTCAAGGGTTGCGACAGACACTCATTGGTGGCATTGCGTGAGCCAATGCTACGAACGGAGGGGATCCGCCCGTAGCATGATTACGACCGTCTCTTACGAAGCCGATCGTGCCAACCGACCTGAGCGCGAGGCAAAGTAGCCAATCGCCAGGACAATAAACCACACCGGCGTTACATATAGCGCCTGACGCGTGTCACTCTCCAGCAACAACAACACCAGCACAAAGCCAAAGAAGGCCAGGCACAGCCAACACATGAAGACGCCGCCCGGCATCTTGTAGTGCGAGGCCACATGCAAGGCAGGGCGCTTTTTACGATAAGCCAGGTAGGAGATCAGGATGATCCCCCACACAAACATAAAGCAGATGGCTGAAATGGTCGTCACCAGAGTGAAGGCGGAAATGACATCCGGCTCAATGTAAATCAGCACCACGCCGCCAAGCAGGCACAGGGAAGAGAAAAACAGCCCATTGGCCGGGACGGCGCGGCGGGAGAGCTGGGCGAATTTCTGTGGCGCATCCCCTTCTTTCGCCAGTCCGTAGACCATGCGGCTGGTGGAGAAAATGCCGCTGTTGGCCGAAGAAGACGCAGAGGTCAGCACCACGAAATTGACGAGGCTGGCTGCGGCGGGCAAGCCAATCAATACGAAGAGCTCTACGAACGGGCTCTTCTGGGGGTTAATCTCACTCCACGGGGTGACGCACATGATCACCGTCAGGGCCAGAAGGTAGAACATGATGATGCGGGTGGGAATCGAGTTGATCGCCTTGGGCAGAGTCTTGTGCGGGTCACGGGTCTCAGCCGCCGTAACGCCCGCCAGTTCAATGCCGACGAAGGCGAAGACCGCAATCTGAAAACCTGCGAAGAAACCCATGATGCCTTTCGGGAACATCCCGCCATTGGCCCACAGATGGCTGATCGAGGTGACTACGCCAGAGGGGGACTGGAAGTGCGTCACCACCATGTACAGGCCGATGACGATCAGCGCGACAATGGCGACGATTTTGATCATCGCGAACCAGAACTCCGTTTCACCAAACATCTTGACGGTCGCCAGGTTCAGGACCAGCAACAACAAGACGCAAGACAGCGCCGGTATCCACTGCGGCAAGTCCGGAAACCAGAAACTGAAGTATCCGGCAATCGCCACCACCTCGGCAATGCCGGTAATCACCCAGCAAAACCAGTAAGTCCAGCCGGTAAAGAAGCCGGCCCATGGGCCGAGCAGGTCGGCGGCAAAATCGGTAAAGGATTTATATTCCAGGTTCGACAGCAGCAACTCCCCCATGGCGCGCATGACGAAGAACAGGAAAAAACCGATGATCATATAAACGAAAAGAATCGACGGCCCCGCCAGACTGATGGTTTTACCCGACCCCATAAACAGTCCGGTGCCAATGGTCCCGCCAATGGCAATGAGCTGGATGTGGCGGTTGCTCAGATTGCGCCTCAGATGTTCTCCGCCCTGATCGGCGGCCTGGGTGTCCTCGTTCATACTTCCCCCCTGTATAGGGGGCTGACGTGCCCCCAAGTTCCATCCGATCATAAGTAGAATTCTGAGTTTTTTGATGCCACTGTTTGGCCCCGCTTGCAAGGAATTGTGTTGGGGGTCATTTGATTTTGTCTTTGCCGCGCTTTGGTAGCGGCTTGGGCGGGGAAGACGGGCAATCTCAGATCCAAAATTCCGCTCTTGTTCCGATGGAGATTTTATGTTCTTATGGCTCATCTGAACGAATGAGCATGGGGAGATAAACCATGGATGAAGCAACCGGACCAATCGGCGACAAAGCCGAGGGAGAAAGCGTAAATGAGGAACAAACCCCAACGCCCTCCGCCGAGGACAAGCTGAGTTTCGGAATCTCGGTTGCTGATCTGGACAGTGCCGGAGGCAAACTCATCGGCAAAACCGTACCCTGGTTCCGCATCAACGGCCACCCGGTGATCGTGATGGGAGACGAGGTGGAGTCCCATGGGGAGGGGGAGCACCAAAACGCCCGGATGGTCCAGGGCGTCCCCTGGTTTACCATCGGCGGGCGGCCTGTGGTTTGCGAGGGCCACCTGTCCTCCTGTGGCCACCCCGCCACGGGACGCTCTTCGTTTTGCATCGTTTCCCGTGACCGTGTCGCTTCCGGCCACGAACCCCCTCCTCCCACGCCCGCTCCCAGTGGAGAGGTGTATCTTGACCGGCAGGATGGGTATATCAAAAAAGGCGGGCTCCAGCATCATATCGGAACAAAGCTGGAACAAAGCCCCTTGATCGGCCCCCATGCGATCATTCTGCATCGGACCGATTCCTACAAAGCTGGCCCCACCATCGACGGCTTCCGGCGGAGTGGCATCGGTACTCACTTCTTGGTTGATGAGAACGGCACAATCCACCAAACTACAAGTCTGTTGAAATACACACAGCATATTGGACTGATCAAGTGCCGTTCCGGCATCATCGATGAGCCTGCAAGAAAGGCCGAGGCGATGGAGATTTTGAAAAACTGGAAGGCAAATGTGAATCATTGTCGAAAAGTTCTGACAAAAGAAATAACGGACGTTGAGAAAAAACTGACCTCTGGAACCATGAGCAAGAAAGAGGCTGATCGCAGGAAGGCACAATGTCTGAAAGATGCTGATGATAATAGAAAGGTAGAGAGACGAGAATTTCAGCGTACTTATGATAGATCTATCAGTGATTACGAGAAAAAATCAAAAAAATATCCTGAGAGATACCCAATCAATCAGGAATCTATCGGTATTGAGACTATATCAAAATATGATAGAACGAACAAAATGTGGTCTAATGTAAGCAGCAGGCAGAAAAAATCTATTTATCAACTGGTAGAATTTCTTAAAAAAGAATTCGGCCTTAAAAGCAGTGATGTTTACGAACACCCCACTATCTCCAAAAAAACCGAAGGTGAAGGAGCACATCTTCTTGATGGTACTCAAGGTGAGCTGATCTTTCACGAGAAGGATCCTGACCCTATCGTATACAATATTTCGATTTGAGAATGGCCGGTGTGCGATGCCTCCCCTCCCACCCTTTTGCATCCGAGGTGCAATGTTGAACATTAGAAAATTTCGGGAGAATTTCTCAAGCTTGGTGCTGGTTCTGCCGATCCTTTTGGGGGGGGCCAGTGCCGCGAAAGCCTGCTGCGAGATCTCCGAAGAGCCTCGGCGCATTGTCCATATTCTTACGATTGAGCCGAAGAAAATTATAGATAGTCCATGGAATGATAAAATATCAATAGAGGTGTGTCAGCAATGGAACTTAACGAAAGAGGAAATAGAACAATTTTTTACCATGAGCGATGAGATAGATTCCTACACCTATACTGAGATATATGATACTCTTCCATGCTACATTGATGGCACACTTAAGATGGAAGAGCTTATCTGGGATTTTACGATAAATGGAGCAGACAAAGGGGCGATGAAGAGGAAAGATGGTATTGGAGAAGAGATAAGCCTAACCTGTTATGCAAGAAAATGCCCACCCGCTGCTTGGTGAAGAGATCTGATTCACCGGTGAAGATCTCAATTCTAGGAATAACTGGCCTGTGATGCCTTCCTCCCGCCCTTTTGCATCCGAGGTGCGATATTGAGCATTAGAAAATTTCGGGTGAATTTTTCAAGCTTGGTGCTGGTTCTACCCATCCTTTTGGGTGGAGCCAGTGCCGCGCAAGCCTGCTGCGAAGTACCCCAAGAGCCCCAGCGCACCGTCCACGTTCTTACTATCAAACCGAAGGAAATTCTGAATAATCCCTCTACGCGGTTTTGGGCTTGTCCTGTCTGGACAATCCAGGATGTCATCAGACCGATCTTGAACGGGCTTTCCGAGACGGAATGGTCCTTGGACGGATAGGCTTTACGCCCAGGCGGGCCAACCGAAGTACCGTTGGGGGCGGTCATCGGAGCGCCCTGATCAGCGTGTCGGATCGTTGCTCCCTCAAACGCCACAAAGAGGTCCATCGCACCCCTCCTTGGTACAGAGGGGAACGCCCGCAACCTCACCGCCAGATGGACGTTCCCGATCCCGGCAGACCGTACTCTCGCCACCGTTCCGTCACCTTCTCGATCGTAGCGTCGTCCATGCGGAGCTTCTTGCCCCACGCGCGATGAGTCTCTGGCGGTTCTTTGTTGGTGGCGTCCAGACCCATTTTGCCGCCAAGACCCGACTCGGGGCTGGCGAAATCAAGGTAGTCGATGGGGGTTTTTTCCACCAAGGTGATATCTCGGACTGGGTCCATGCGCGTGGAGATCGCCCACATCACATCCTTCCAATTGCGCACATCAATGTCGTCGTCCACCACAATCACAAACTTCGTGTACATGAATTGCTTGAGAAAACTCCAAATCCCAAACATCACCCGCTTGGCGTGACCGGGATAGGCCTTGCGAATCGACACCACCGCAATGCGATAGCTGCATCCCTCGGGAGGAAGCCAGAAATCGACGATCTCGGGGAATTGTTGCACCAGAAGCGGGACGAAAACCTCGTTCAGCGCCTCGCCGAGGACGCTCGGCTCGTCGGGAGGGCGGCCGGTGAAGGTGGAAAGATAAATCGGATCGTGCCGCATGGTGATGGCGGAAACCCGGAAAACGGGGAACTCTTCCACATCATTGTAGTAGCCGGTGTGATCGCCATAAGGCCCCTCGGGACCGCACTCATCCAACAGGACGTGACCTTCCAGAACAATCTCCGCCTCTGCTGGGACTTTGAGGGGAATGGTGCGGCACTCCGTCAAAGCCACCGGCTGGCCTCGGAGAAGACCCGCGAACTGGTATTCTGACAAGGACTCGGGAATCGGCGTCACCGCCGCGATGATCGTCCCCGGATCGGCACCGATCACCACCGCTGCTGGCATGGGGTCGCGCCTTGCCTCGCTCCAGCGGCGAAAGTGCTGTGCTCCGCCACGATGGCGCAACCACCGCATCAAGGTGGTGTTGCGGCCCGTGACCTGCATGCGGTAGATGCCCAGGTTGTAATCATCGCGACGATCCGCCTGCTTCCCCGATGGATGAGGGCCTTGCGTCACCACCAAGGGCCAGGTGATCAAGGGAGCGGGCTCTCCCGGCCAACAGCCCTGAATCGGAAGAAGAGATAAATCGACCGCATCGCCCTCTAGGACCACCTGCTGACAGGGGGCACGGCTTACGGTCTTTGGCTTCATCGCCATCACCGTTTTGACCAGAGGCAACATCTCCCAAGCCTCGCGCCAGCCGCCGGGAGGCTCTGGCTGTTTCAGGAAGGCGAGAGTTTCCCCGACTGCACGGAGTTGCTGCGGGGTTCGGTCCATCCCCAAGGCAACCCGCTCCACCGTGCCGAACAGATTGACCAGCATCGGCATGGAGGAGCGCGAGCCATCCGCCCGCAGAACGTGCTCAAAGAGAACGGCTGGGCCATTTTCGGCCAGGAGTCGAGTCTGGATCTCCGTCACCTCCAACTGAGAGGAGACAGGGGTTGAGACGCGCACCAGAAGGTTCGAGGTCTCAAGCTGGTGAAGAAAGTCGCGGAGGCTAGCATAGGGCATGATGAGTGCATGGTATTGGCCCGGTAAGAAGGGGTCAAGGGGCCGTGCCCCTTGCGGGGTGCGAGGGCAGCGCCCCCGCTTAGGGCGCCATTGCCCCGGACCCCCTTTTCTTTCACCGCATGAGGTCATTCCAATCGGTATAAGCGTGCCGTGGGCAGCACGCTCCTGCTGAAGGGGCTGGAGGCGGAGGTCGTTGTAATCCTCAACGCGCGAAATCTCTATGTCGCGATGACACGCGGATCAAAGGCCGTGGTTGTCTGCTCCAAATTTCCGGTACTGGCTCCTCGCTCCTAAGGGGGGTGAATACCTCATCTCCGGGCAAGACGTTCCCTGTCCGTGTAGAATGAGCATTTTGCACTGAGCCCCCCTCGTCACCCGACGCCCAAGAGCGTTAGGTTGAATACCACCTGATGAAACCTGACCTTGGATATTGATCGGCGATCCTGGTCAGGAGTACCCGATTGCCTTCCGACATCGCCTTGGCGAAGGATTCGGTGGAGGTGAACCAGGCCTTTATCGCCTGATCGTCCATCTGTCCTACACTTTCAAACGTGTTCTGGTGAAATTCATTGGAAACCACGCCGAGTATGACCGTATCAACGCGGAGACCATCTGATGGATATTCGCCCCCTCCACTCGGAAGCCGATTACGACGCCAGGCACTGGCCGATTGACCCGCCCGACCCGGTGGAGAGGCCATCAAGCAGCGCATGGAACAGGCGGGAATGGGGGATTCCTGCCGAAGTTCTCATTCGCCCCTATGACCTCAATCACTAAACAACCTATCGCCCTGCCATCCAATCGAAAACCGTAAAATCTTGTCTAATCAGGTGCTTATCTGTACCGTATCGCGTGGATGCGCCGTTGTAAGGAGACAGCCATGCCGATCAGTATTTTCCCTGATGATAATGCCCTCGCTTCGGTATGCCGCCAGCGTCATATCCGGCGGCTGGCACTGTTCGGGTCAACACTAAGGGGTACGAACCGCCCTGACAGTGACGTGGATTTGTTGGTGGAATTCGAATCGCAGGCCAAGCCCGGCCTTCTGGTTTTGGCAGCCATCGAAAATGAACTCTCCATCCTGTTGGGCGGGCGCAAGGTTGACCTACGGACAGCCCAGGACCTAAGCCGTTACTTCCGCGATGGAGTAGTGCAGACAGCCGAGGTTCAATATGAAGCCCGATGACCTTATCCGTGTCCGCCACATGATCGAGGCGGGTGAAAGCGCCTTGCGCTTCATCACCGACTGCCGACGCAACGATCTAGAGGACAACGAGATGCTGCGCTTCGCCCTGCTCCGCGCAGTCGAAATCATTGGTGAGGCCGCATCCAAAATTTCGCTCGAAACACGGGCAGAAGTTCCGTCAGTGCCATGATTCGCCATCATTTCCATGCGCAATCGGCTGATACATGCCTATTTCGACATCGACCACGATATCCTGTGGACAACGGTAACCGACGAAATCCCTGACCTCCTACTCCTGCTTCGTTCCATTTTGCCCGCAGGCGTCCCCTGACGATGGAAATGGCCTAGAAACTCAACCTGGAGCGAGGCATTCCCGCCGAGTCCCTGATCCACCCGTATGACCTTATACCGATTGGAATGACCTCATGCGGTGAAAGAAAAGCCTGCAAACTGTGGATCTGGAAGGCTTATTGTCGCGATACTGGCCAACTGGTTGACTGGGAACGTGGGAGTCGTGATCGAAGCACCCTGAAAGCGCTCCTGAAACGGTTGAAAAAATGGAAGGTGCGCCTGTTCTGCACCGACGACTACGCCGCCTACGCTTCGGAAATTCCAAATGGACATCTCTATCAAGGCAAAGATCAAACCTGGAGATGTGAGCAAAATAATGGACGGCAACGCCACTGGTTGGCTCGATTCAGACGAAAATCAATTGTCGTTTCAAAATCAATCAAGAGGATGAACCATGCGATGAGGGATTTACATTAAGATAGATATGGTGTAGCATTCTGTATCGTTACAACATCGCAATGCGTGCTCAAAAAAAATGCCTCAGTGCTATCAATGCTCAAGCTCACAAACTGTCAAAAATGGCATGGTCCGTAATGAACAACGTTTTCTTTGCAAAGAGTGCGGCTACAATTTTGTCGATAAGCCCCGTCGAGGGGCGCCGTTAAAAGAAAAAATTCAAGCCATTCTCCTGCACCTCAATGGCCTTTCTCTGAATGCGACAGCCAAGATCATGGGCGTCTCAACGCCAACGATCATGAGGTGGGTGGCGGAATTCGCGGAAAAATACGCTGAGAAACCAGAACCTTCTGCCGGAGGGGTGGTGATCATGGAGCTGGATGAGATGTGGCATTATTTGAAAAAAAAGCCTGCAAACTGTGGATCTGGAAGGCTTATTGTCGCGATACCGGCCAACTGGTTGACTGGGAATGTGGGAGTCGTGATCGAAGCGCCCTGAAAGTGCTCCCGAAACGGTTGAAAAAATGGAAGGTGCGCCTGTTCTGCACCGACGACTACGCCGCCTACGCTTCGGAAATTCCAAATGGACATCTCTATCAAGGCAAAGATCAAACCTGGAGATGTGAGCAAAATAATGGACGGCAACGCC
>JAVBJO010000142.1:0-5128 GCA_031546925.1 Rhodospirillaceae bacterium | reverse complement strand
TCCTTTGGTCCCGTCGGCAAATCCTCGACCGAAGTGCGCTTCTTCCACTTGGCCACCGTCTTGGGATTGATCCCGTAACGCTTGGCAAGCGTGATCAGGCTCTCTTGACTATTTTGTATCGCTCGACGCACCGCCGCCGTCGTCGTGGCGCATCCGTGGAGAATTTGGCCCATAGCACATCCTTCCCGCTTGAGGAGCAGAATACACCATTAAATTCCGGGACCATACAACTAGCCCGCATTTGCCGCTGTCAAGCCTCGAATCTTTACGATATTCCAGCCCTTGGCCATATCTTCCAACTGCTCGGCCCGAGACAATCCATCCCCATTGATCTCCAACAGGATCCGCCCATCCAGGACGACGGTAATCTCCCCGGTGTGGGTGGTGGGGTCATAGCGCATTAAGGCGTCCTCTCCATTGACCTTGAGGCGCTTCATGTGCTGCTGCCCCGCCGTGGCCGAGGGATTGCCCAACAACGCCAGAGCGGCCTCGACGGCGGGACTATCGATGAACAGCGAGATGTTCAACGAGGTTCGTTCTTGAGGATCCTCTCGGAAATAGGCGCGGGTGACGGTCAAGCCGCCTCCAGCATCGCCCAAGCCTTGAATTTCCACGTCTTCCATTTGCCAGCCGGTGGGTGCTGGAGGCATGGCCTCGGCCACGGCCTTACCGATGCGGCTATGAGCCTCCATCAGCGCCTCTTCCAATTCATGGGCGGTGCGCGGAAGGTCGTTTTTTTGATAGGCCACCCGAGCGGCCTCTAACCGAGTCTGAATGCCATCGGCAGACCCCTCAGCGGCCCACGTCGGCAAAGACCATACCATCATGACCGCAATGGCCATCGATAATCGGATTCGCCCTGTCATCACTGCTCTCTCCCTCGCCCTTTCCACAACTCTAACACAGACGTACCGCTGATTTGACACGTTTTGCGTGCCAAGGACATGCCCTCTTCCTATTCCCCCTTTATTTTTAGGGGTTTGCTTATTTTTCAGGACATCCTTGCCCTTTGCTTTTACAAACACAGTTGCTCTGGTTCCGCCACCAAAATTGTTCCCAGAAGGTGCTTTTTGCCGTGAATGTGATATTTTTCCTACTCGCGTTTGTCGCCTTTTGCGTTGCCGCTTTCACCCCGGGGCCCAAGGCCATGGAGGTTCTGAGCGCCGCCACCCTTGAGGCCGCCGGAGGCGTTGCCCCCCTTGCCTTCAGCCTGATTGGCTCCATGGCTTTGTTCCTGGGATTGATGAAGGTCGCCGAGGCGGGCGGCTTGCTCACCATGACCGCTCGCTTGCTTTCTCCCCTTTTGCGGCGGCTGTTCCCCGAGGTTCCTTGTGGCCATTCCGCCATGGGAGCCATGACCATGAACGTCGCCGCGAATATGCTGGGACTGGGCAACGCCGCCACGCCCTTCGGTATTCGCGCCATGGAGCAGTTGGAGGCGATCAATCCTCATAAGGGAACGGCCAGTAATGCCCAGGTTTTATTTTTGGCGTTGAATACCGCCTCGGTTACGCTGCTGCCCACCAGCGTCATCGCGCTGCGCGTCGCGGCAGGGGCCAAGGATCCCGCTGCGGTGGTGGCTCCGACCCTCGCGGCCACCTTGATCGCCGCCGTGGTGGCGGTCATCGCCGCCCGGACCCTGGCACGGTTCTCGCCGCTGCCCCCCGTTGTAGCCTCGACGGCTCTGGTGCAGGAAGACGCCAAGGAGGAAAAGGTAGAAACCGCCGCGCTGCTTACGCCTTATCCGTGGGTGATTTCTTTGCCAGTCCTGGCGTTGTTCCTGGGGGTGATTCCGCTGATGGTGGTTTACGGTCGTGTTCTTGGCCCCTGGATCATTCCCAGCTTGATCGTCGGTCTGTTGGGATTCGGCTTGGCGCGACGCGTCCCCATCTACGAGGTGTTCGTCGAAGGCGCCAAGGAAGGCTTTACCATCGCCATTCGCATCATCCCCTATCTGGTGGCCATTCTGGTTACCGTCGGGATGTTTCGCGCCTCGGGGGCCATGGATATGCTGCTGACGCCCCTGGGGAACGTCACCAGCGGCCTGGGCCTTCCCCCCGAGGCGCTGGCCATGGCGGGAATGCGCACGCTGTCTGGGTCGGCCTCCTTCGGCCTCCTAGACTCCTTCATGAAAGTCCCCAGCATTGGGCCGGATTCCTATACCGGGCTCCTGCTGGGGACCATCTACGGGTCGAGCGAAACCACCTTTTACGTCATCGCCGTCTATTTTGGCGCGATCCAAACCCGTCGCATCCGGCATGCCCTCGCGGCGGGGCTCATTGCCGATGTTGCGGGCCTCATCGCAGCCGTGGCCGTGTGTCGGCTGCTGTTTTGAGGCGTTAAATGTGCTGAGAGATCCACTCCGTCAGTTTGCTCTTCGGTCCTCCCCCGGGGCGTGTCGCCACAAGCGCCCCGCCTTTGAAAATCATCAGGGTGGGGACAGAGCGAATGCCATACTTACTGGAAATGGCGGGGCTTTCCTCGATATTGATCTTCGTGAAGGTGATCTTGCCCTGCATCTCGCCGGAAAGTTCATCGAGAACGGGGGCAAGCTGCTTGCAGGGGCCACACCACTCGGCCCAAAAGTCAACCAGGACGGGCTGGGGCGAGTCGAGCACATCAGCCTGAAACGTTACGTCGGTGACGTTTTTCATCACGAATTCCTTCTCAATGGGGGCGGTCAGTCTAGGGAAGGGGGAGCGGGAGCGTCAAGGACGAAGGATGTTCGCCCCGACTTTTAACCTCTTGGGGGGTAGGGTGTCGAAAATCCGTATCCTCCCCCATCCGCGCGGTCTTTGGTCCAGGTGGGATTTGCTATCTTCTGGCCTACCCCATGCTTTATAGGACAGCGGATTTGACGAGTAAAAAGACGTACCTCCTCGGCTCCCTTTTTCTGCTTCTTGGTCTGGCTGCGATCATCGCTCTGAATTTGCCGCTCTATCATGCGGCCGAGATGTCCTCTGCCGCTCCGCCTGTGGAGACGTCTTATTCCCAGTTGCGCGGTTTCCTGAGCACGGCGCAAATCAAGGAACTGACCTTGTTTGATCGCGGCAACAGCTTGGCCGTGACCAAGGATGGCGTGGTCCACCGGGTTGCGGTTCCCCCCCAGGTCTCGGGTAAATTGGCGGAGGATGCTGCCGATTCGGGGGCCTTGGTGATGTTCGCCACCGAGAGCCTGCTGACCAACGATGGTTCTCTGACCGGAGAAACCACCCTTGCCATCGGCGGTTCGGTGGCGGTGACGACAATTTTGGGTTTTGCGTTTTGGTTTTTCGTCGTCAAGGGCGGGAGTTTGGGGCGCGGCAACAAGGCCCAGTTGACCAACCCCAATGAGGCTCTGGTTCGTTTCAGCGACGTTGCCGGGTGCGATGCCGAGAAACAAGAACTGGTCGAGGTGGTGGAATTCCTGAAAAATCCCCGTCGCTTTTCCAAGGTGGGCGCTCGCGTCCCCGCAGGAGTCCTCATGAGTGGCCCTCCCGGAACCGGAAAAACCCTTCTCGCCCGAGCCGTGGCCGGAGAAGCCGGGGTGCCATTCTTTTCCATCTCGGGCTCCGACTTTGTTGAGATGTTCGTTGGCGTTGGCGCTGGGCGCGTGCGGAAAATGTTCGCTGAGGCCAAGAAAAAAGCGCCCTGCATCCTGTTCATTGATGAAATCGATGCGGTGGGGCGTCAACGCTCCGGGGCCAACGCTCGCACCGCTCATGAGGAGCGCGAGCAGACTCTGAACCAGCTTCTGGTCGAAATGGACGGGTTCAAGCCGAATTCTGGGGTGGTGGTGATCGCTGCCACCAACCGGCCTGATATTCTTGACGAAGCTCTGCTGCGACCGGGGCGGTTCTCGCGGCACATCGTTTTGCAGACGCCTGACCTTGCGGGACGGACGAAGATCCTCGCGGTTCATGCGGCGAAGGTGACGCTTGCCAAGGAGATCAACCTCACCGTCGTCGCCAGAGGAACGCCCGGATTTTCTGGGGCACAGTTGATGCACCTGGTCAACGAGGCAGCCATCCTCACCGCCCGGAGCAATCGCGATTGCGTCACTATGCCGGATTTTGAAGGGGCTCGGGACCGTATCCTCATGGGGACGGAACGGCCCAACCTCATGGCGGAGGAGGATCGTCGCCTCACCGCTTATCACGAAGCCGGGCATGCCGTGGTGACGCTGTACTCTCCCGCCTCTGACCCGATCCACAAGGCCACCATTGTTCCTCGCGGACAGGCGATGGGGATGGTCATGCGATTGCCGGAAAAAGATTCTCCCGCCCTTCGCCGCTCGAAACTCAAGGCCGATCTTACCGTCGCCATGGGGGGGCGTGTTGCCGAGGAAATCATCTTCGGGGCTGATGAAATCTCTACCGGAGCCTCTGGAGATATCCAAATGGCCAGCCGGATTGCTCGCAAAATGGTGACCGAGTGGGGAATGAGTGATGCCTTGGGGCCGCTCGCTTTCAGCGAAGGGCATGCTGACAATACCAACCGGGAGATTGATGCGGAAATCCGTACTCTGGTGGGCGAGGCGCGGAAGCGGGCCATGGATATCCTCAAAACGCACGCTTCGGCTCTAGAGGCGGTAGCGCAGGCCTTGCTGGAGAGGGAATCGTTGTCGGGAGAAGAGATTGCGGAAATAGCAGGGGTCAAGGGTCTCTGACCCTGAGCTAAGGGTGTCGGGGGCAGCGCCCCTGACGAGGGCGTAATACCGATTGGAATGACGACCTGCGTACGCCTTTATTGTGCGTCTGGCAGGGCATTGCGCCACCATGGGTATGCGGTCAATTTTTTGAGGGATTGAGGATCTTCCCAGAATGTTGAGAGGATGTTGGTCAAAGTCTGCTGCATGTCTTCCATGGTATCGAAGAGGTGATCGGCAATTTCTTTGCGCATGACCTCAAGCCAACGTTTCGCTGGGTTAAGTCCTGGACTATAAGGCTGGAGAAAGAGACTGTGGATCTGATCGGGCCTGCGCAGGTTGCCGCTTTTATGACTGGCTTTGTTATCCATGAGCAGTCCAAGGCTCGCCTCAGGAAAGGCCTTCCGGAGATGATTGAGGAAGACTTGAAAACAAGCCGCATCGGTGCGGGGCAAAAATAAGACCTCCGCCGCGCCGGTGGCGGGTTCGACTGCGGCATAA
>JAVBJO010000183.1:0-4401 GCA_031546925.1 Rhodospirillaceae bacterium | reverse complement strand
AGGACTTATTTGTGGACGAAGGGGTCAAGGGTCCCTGACCCTTGCGGGGGTGTCGGGGGCGGCGCCCCTGACGAGGGCGTAAGCCCATACCCAGCCAACCACCCCGACCCCCCAACAAAAAACCTCCGATTGTTTCGGGGTTTTTTTGTTGGGGGGTCGGGGTGGTTGGCTGGGTATGGGCTTACGCCCTCGTCAGGGGCGCCGCCCCCGACACCCCCGCAAGGGTCAGGGACCCTTGACCCCTTCGTCCACAAATAAGTCCTGGATGTAGCGCGGCAACGCAAACGCCGCAGCATGGACTTCGGGCGTATAGTAGCGTGTCTCCACAGGAGCCGCCTCGAACCGCCCTCGCACATCGCCAGCCTTGCCGGGATAAGGCACCGCCGCCGCCCATCCCAACGCCATGAACCCACCGATATAGGAAGGAACGGCTGCCAGATAAAAGCCGACCTCGGCGAAATGGGGAAGTCTCCGCCGATAGGTATCGGTGATTTCCTCTCCCTGCATAAAGGGAACGCCGTTCTGATTGACGACAATCCCCCCAGGGTTCAGACAGCGGGCACAATCGCGATAGAAGGCCTCGGTAAACAGAACGCCGCCGGGACCAATCGGGTCGGTAGAGTCGATAACGATGAGGTCAAACTTCTGCGTGGTCTCCGCCATGAAGGCGACACCATCGGCAATTACGATTTCCGTACGTGGATCTTCGAAACCTCCGGCGGACACCGACGGCAGATGTCGAGCACAAAACTCGATGACGGCACGATCGATTTCGACCAAAACCACGGTCGTGACGGAGCGGTGCTTGAGAACCTCCCGCACCATGCCGCCATCGCCGCCTCCGACCACGCAGACGGAGCGCACTTCGCCGTGGGTATAGATGGGCACGTGGGCGAGCATCTCATGATAGATGAACTCGTCCCCGGTGGTGAGTTGCACGGCACCATCAAGGGTCAAAACTCGTCCGAATCCGGGAGTCTCAAACAGGACGATGTCCTGTATGCCCCCGGAGGATCGGCAAAGCTCCCGGGTCACCCGGAAGCCTTGCCGCCAGTGTTCATGCAACTGTTCCTGAAACCAGGAGGTCACGGAACCAGTCCGCGTTTGCTCTCGGAGACGGTGACGACCTCGGGGTGGAAGGCAGCCTTCAGGATGGGAATGGCCTTATAGGGGTCACAATCACCACACATGAACACGTCGAGGGCGGCATAACCACGCTCGGGCCAGGAGTGGATGGAGATATGACTCTCCGCCAAAACCAAAACCCCCGAGACCCCTCCGTTCGGCTGAAAGTGGTGGAGATGACAATGTAAGATTGTCGCTCCCCCCTCTATGGCCGACTGGCGCAGGGCTCGTTCCACCAAATCGATGTCATCCAGGCAAGACGCCCCCCACAGGTCGATCAGCAAATGGGTTCCCGCGTACTTGATCCCGTTCCGCGAGACGTAATAGTCCTTATCATTTTCCGCTGTGGGCCAAACTTGGTCGGCAGGCTCAACAGTAACCCGTTCATGGGCGGTCTCGTTGAGAACCGCAATCGTGGCGCCTTGGGTATTCCTCGGATCAACCGCCGAGTTCATCCCCAGTCGGGCAAGAGCGTAAGCCATTGCTCCCCCTCCAAACCAGTAGATGGACCAGAAGATGGTCAAGGAGAGGGGTTATCCTCTAAAAGAGCCGGGGGTGCAAGAGAAAAGTGAGCCTCTTCCGGAGAGGGCGCGCGCGAGGAGGATCCGTGCTTGATTTCTTCTCAGAATGCGCCATATTCGTTGGACCGCATTTCGTACCATCATTTAGAGGCAGCCCATGGCTTTCGGTCCCGATCGTGATGTAACTCTTCCGGCCCATGGCCAGGTGCTCGACATTGATGTTGGCCTGCGCCAGCACATGCTTCGTGTATACAATTACATGACGGCGGCGCTGGCTCTCACCGGCGTGGTCGCGTTTGCCGTCGGGGTATTGGCACCAGAGTCCCTGCAGATGATGTTGTACAATACGTCGCTGAAATGGGTGGTGATGTTCTCCCCCCTGGTGGTGGTCCTGATCCTGAGCTTTGGCATTGAGAAGCTCTCCGCCTCGACAGCGCAAGGGCTGTTCTGGCTGTACAGCGCCCTGGTTGGCGTTTCGATGGGGGCGATCTTCATCGTGTACACAGGGCCGTCCATCGCTATGACATTTTTTGTCACGGCTGCGGCCTTTGCCTCCTTGTCCTTGTACGGGTACACCACCAAACGGGACTTGACGGGGTTTGGCAGTTTCTTGCTCATGGGGTTGGTGGGGCTGATCCTTGCTTCCATCGTGAATATGATCTGGCCAAACGGCATCATGAGCTTCGTCATCTCCGCCGTGGGCGTTCTCCTGTTTGCCGGCCTTACGGCTTACGACACACAGAAGATCAAGGAAATGTATCTGGCAAATGATGGCGTCGAGATCGCCACCAAAAAGGCCGTCATTGGAGCCTTGAACCTCTACCTCGACTTCATCAACCTATTCCTCTATCTGCTGCGCTTTCTCGGCAATCGCGATTAGAACATCAAAGGGGAGGGGGAAAGAGATTTCCGCCTCCCCTTTTCTTCCTGGAGGCCTTTGATCGTGCGTGCAAGCCTGTTGGCGGTGGTGGGACTTTTCTTTTCCCTCTTTGTTTCCCTCGCCAACGCCGAGGAGGGGATCTCCGGACAGTTCCACCTGATTGATCACCGTGGGCAGTCCGTCGAGACCGCGACCTACCAGGGCAAGATCCGAGTCGTCGTGTTTGGCTATACGCATTGCCCCGATATCTGCCCCACCGCCTTGATGTCTGTTGCCGAGGCCTTCGCGTCCTTGACACCCGGAGAAGCGGCCCAGGTGGTTCCTCTGTTCGTTACGGTGGACCCGCGTCGGGATACGGTTGCCCATCTCAGCGCCTATGTTCCCTTGTTTGATCCCGGCTTTGTCGGGCTCACCGGAACCCAGGAGATGGTCGATGCAACCATCAAGGCCTTCAAGGTCCGTGTCCAGATTCATCCCCCTGAGGATCCCAATCAACCCGATTTTTATCCGGTTGACCACTCTACCTCCATCTTCATCATGGATCGAAACGGCGGATTCATTACGAAATTAGGCTACCGCGCAGGAGAAGAGGCCATCGTCACCGCGCTACGAGAGGCTTTGAAGTCATGAATCGTCGCACCTTCCTTGTAAGGGGCCTTATGGGGGGGGGAATCGCGGCAGGAAGCCTGCTGGTGATCCCTGGCCCTGGCGTGGCGGCCCCGCGCACTGGGTTGGTGGTTCATGACTCACCCCGGCCCGTGATGGCTCTTGATGTCCGCGATAAAGAGGGAAATGCCGCAGGATTAGGGGCCTTGATCGGGCAAGCGGTGGTGCTCAATCTGTGGGCCAGCTGGTGCCAGCCCTGTGTGACCGAATTGCCCAGTCTCGACCGCCTCGTGCCCCTGGTGGCTCCGGACGGAGTCATTGTGGTGGCCCTGTGTCTGGACCGCTCTGGGGCCATCGGGGCAGCCAAGACCTATACGCGGTTAGGGATTAAGAACTTGGCCATTTTCGTGGATCACGACCGCAAGGCGGGAGAGGTCTTTGATGCTCCGGCTCTGCCAACAACCCTCTTGATCAACCGGGCCGGAGCCGAGGTCGCAAGGATGATCGGCCCCGCAGAATGGGACGGAGACGCTGGACTTCGTCTCGCAAAAGCCTTGGCAAAGGGGGGAACTCTACCTCGCGATTTCGGCTGAGGAGGGTTGGGGTTAGGTGTATGGTTGTGTGTGATTTAATACCGATTGGAATGAGGCGCTTGGCCGCTCTCGTGGTGGTATGGCACCAAGGCCTGTGTGATCGTCGATGGCCTGGGACGAGCCATCCGTTTCGCCCTGGCGCCGGGGCAGACTCATGAGCTTCCTCTGGCTGCCAAGCTGTTGGACGACCTGCCTGGGATTCCCGGCTGGGTCGTCGGCGATGGCGGCTACGTTTCGGATGCCTTCCGTCAGAAAATCTGGGACTTGGGGGCTCGACCAGCCATCCCGCCCAAGAAAAACGAGGCCGTCGTCGCCTGTCCATCCTGGATCTACAGCAAATCGCAACCTTGTCGAATGCTTCTGAGCGCGAGTCAAGGAATGCCAAGCCATCGCAACCCGATACGAGAAAACCTCAAATTCCTTTCTCGCCGTCCTCTCTCTTGCCGCCACACTCCATTGGATTAAGGGCTAACAGGCCCTAGGTGTTTAGTCCCGGAATTTAATGGTGTATTCTACTCCTCAAGCTGGAAGGATGCGCTATGGGCCAAATTCTCCACGGATGCGCCACGACGACGGCGGCGGTGCGTCGAGCGATACAAAATAGTCAAGAGAGCCTGATCACGCTTGCCAAGCGTTACGGGATCAATCCCAAGACGGTGGCCAAGTGGAAGAAGCG
>JAVBJO010000089.1:0-14479 GCA_031546925.1 Rhodospirillaceae bacterium | reverse complement strand
GCGCTTGCCCCGGGGGGGGTGTGGGGGGCCACCCCCGCCGTACCCCACGACCGCCCACCCCCCCCACCCCTCCACAAAAACCCCCCGAACCAACCGGGGTTTTTTTGTTGCGGGGTCGGGGGGATGGAAGGTCTTGGCTTGCGCCGGGGCTGCCGCCCCAACCCCCGCCCGGGCCATGCCCCGGACCCCCTTTTCTTTCATCAAGGGCTCAGCTCCCCGCCGGCTTCCAATTGATTCCCAACATCCCTAACATCCTC
This sequence comes from Rhodospirillaceae bacterium, assembly GCA_031546925.1. Taxonomy (GTDB): domain Bacteria; phylum Pseudomonadota; class Alphaproteobacteria; order Rhodospirillales; family Magnetospirillaceae; genus Magnetospirillum. The sequence goes on along the minus strand of JAVBJO010000089.1, from coordinate 14,222 downwards.
CCCAATGCCATGGCCCGCTTCGCTCGATCCTCTCCCTGAGCTGCCCCTAAATACTCAGTAGCAAACTGCGGTTGAGCCAAGGCCATATTCAGCATCTGCTTCACGACCGAGAGAGGTGTGCCGTCAATGAAGGTACCCTTTCGATACAGATCCAACAGAGAGATGACTTTCTGCGCAGGCCCGCTGCTTCTTTTTTCAATTTGCCCGAGGATCTGGCTTCGCTTCATAATTTCCAGCTGAGCGGCTTCTACTTTCGCCATATAGTCTATCTTTTCTGCTTCCTCCAGCCAGCAGGACTTCAACCCGCGATGGATGGTGGTGAGGGTTTGCATTTTCCCAAGATGAGGCTCTTGCCCCAGGAGGAGTTTAGCAACAAAATCATCACTACCGAAATAGGAGTGGAAGAACGTCTTCATGATAGCGCGCGGGGCACGACCAATGCACTGTCCGGCGAGAACGATCAGAAACGCCAACCGTTCAACCAGAACACGACGTTCGTAAAGCAAATCCGTCACGCCTTCGTTATTAATAATTCGCGACTGGCGCCGTTCCAAGAGGGAGAGTGCTTTAGCCCCACCCAACAGACGTCCGTTGATCCACATCCGACGGAAGAGATCGAATTGAGCCTGGACTTCGATTTCTGGTTCGGGAGAGCGCAAGGGATCTTTATCAACCAGTGCCTGCATGAGCATATATTCAATGCTCCCTTTGAATTCCTCTCCTTTCCCATCGGCGATCATGGAGCATATTTTGATGAGATCTTCTGAGGTTCCTTCGCGATGTTTCCAAATGCCTTGCCAGAGTTCGATATAATCGCTGCAACGCTCTTCAAGCGTTTCGGCAAATCCCAGCAACTGGCTCCAGGCGGATTCATTGCGCAAGGCCTCCATAAGAAGAATTTTGAAGCGTTGTTGTTCGGCTTCGCTACCCTCTAGACTTTCAATGAAGCAGAGGATCTCCCTAACTTTATCAGACCAGGTGCGAAAGGCGGAGAGATGTTCGGCAATGACGCGGTTGATTTCTTCCGCACAATGCTCTGGCGTCCCGACAATTCCTTTGATAACGGTAAGGAAGGTCTCCACGGTGATGGTTGGCAGGGGATTGGCCCGGTCTTTCTCAAAGGCCTGTTGAACGGCGGTGGTGACCAGCGCCCCCAACTCTCGGACACGAGCGACGGGATTGCCTCCTCTGGCTTTCGCCTGCCGGGTCCCGACGCGATCTACCGCGCTGTTCAAGGGACGTCCAGAATAGTTCAGTCGTTTCAAAGCCTTATAGGAGTAGAGCAGTTCCCCGGGTGTTAGAACCGACTGATTCAGGAAGCCAGCGAGGATCTTGCCAACCATATCACGTGCATTCGGAGCGTAAAAATCCTCCACGCGGGTACAGTAGGCAACAACATTCTCCAGCTGAGCATCGCCTTCGTCGTTTTCGACATCGGTATCTTCGGCCATGGTCCTAAACTCGCTTTCTTGCAACAGCCCGGGCTTCGGCCTCGGGGAAAGTGTGGTTAGACAGAGATTCTCCCATATTCACCTCAATCTACAGCGGGAAATTAGCAAAAAACTGCCATTGAGGCAATCCTTCGATCACTAGGATTACGAAAGGGCACTACTTCCCTACATGTAGAGTAGTTTTTCCTCCTGGTTGATATCCCCGTGCCTTAAATCGTTACTTGGCTCCCCAACTCCACCACACGGTCCGGAGGGAGATGGAAGAAATCCATTGCCCCCGTTGCCGAGCGAGCCATCCAGGCGAAAAGGTGCTCGCGCCAAAGAATCATCCCTGGTCGGTCCGAGGGGATAATCGTCTCTCGTGAGAGGAAATAGGAGATCGAGGTGGGCTCATAGAAGAAACCCAGCTCATCCGAACGCGCATGGGCCAAGGTCTTCGGAATGTTCGTATCCTGCATGAACCCAAACCGCAGAATAACGCGCCGAATCCCCGGAGCCAGTTCCTCGCTTTCTACACGACGGCGCTCGCTGATGAAAGGAACTTCCTCCATGGAGACCGTCAAGATCACCACGCGGTCGTGAATGACCTTGTTGTGCTTCAGATTGTGCTGCAACGCCAAGGGAATGCCTTGCCGGGTACCGGTCAGGAAGATCGCGGTGCCGGGCACGCGTGCAATCCGCTCCGACGCCAAGGTCGAAGCCACGAACACATCCACCGGGACGGTCTCTTTGTTGAGACGCGCCATGAGCACTTCCCTTCCCCGCTTCCAGGTGGTGAGAAGCAAGAAGACCAACAACCCCACCGCCAGAGGGAACCAGCCCCCATGAGGAATCTTGGTGGAATTGGCCAAGAAGAAGGCCAAATCGATGGTGAAGAACACTCCCAACAGCAAGAATACCCGTCCTCTGCCCCAGCCCCACACCAGCACCATCACCAAGCCGATCAAGCAGGCATCAATCACCATGGTCCCGGTGACCGCCACCCCATAGGCCGATGCCAGATTGGAGGAGGTCTGAAAGCCTAACACCAAGGCGATGACGCAGGCCATCAAAACCCAATTCAGCAGCGGGATATAGATCTGGCCGATTTCGCTTTTCGAGGTGTGAACAATGGTCATGCGCGGCAGATAGCCCAATTGGATCGCCTGGCGCGTTACCGAGAAAGCCCCCGAGATCACCGCTTGCGAGGCGATCACCGTGGCGCAGGTCGCCACCGCCACCAAGGGCATGCGCGCCCATTCCGGCGCGAGGTGGAAAAAGGGATTTTCCAAGGCCCCTGGGGTGCTCAGGATCAGGGCACCCTGCCCCAGATAGTTGAGCACCAAGGCCGGCAAGACCAAGCCAAACCATCCGATCCGGATGGGATTACGTCCGAAATGCCCCATATCGGTATAGAGCGCCTCTGCCCCGGTCACGGCGAGCACCACCGACCCCAAGGCCAAAAAACCTAACCAGCCATCGTTGAGCAGAAACATCACCGCGTAATGGGGCGAAAGAGCCTGCAAAATCTGGGGATGCAATCCGATATTGATGGTCCCCAAGGTGCCTAAGGTGAGGAACCAGAGCGTCATCACCGGCCCGAACATCACCCCGACGGCTGCCGAGCCATATCTCTGCACCGCGAACAAGACGAATAGGATGCCAAGGGTAATGGGAAGCACCCATCGCCCCAATTCCGGAGCGGCCACCTGGAGCCCCTCCACCGCCGACAGGATAGAGATGGCCGGCGTAATCATGGAATCCCCATAAAATAGCGCCGCTGCGAAAATCCCCAGGGCGGCCACCACCGCTGATAGCATGGGGCGGCCTTGAGCGATGCGACTAATCAGCGCCAAAAGCGCCAAACTTCCCCCTTCGCCACGATTGTCAGCTCGCATGATGAAGACGACGTATTTGATGGAGACGATGATCATCACCGCCCAAAAGACCAGCGACACCACCCCGAACACATGCAAGCGATCCAGTGCCAGCGGGTGGGGGCCGGTGAAGGTTTCCTTCACGGCATAAAGCGGACTGGTCCCAATGTCTCCGAACACCACCCCAATGGCCCCGAAAATCAGGGCAAAACCACCGCGACGGTGGGCATTGGGAGACTCGTCCTCATCATGGGGAAGAGCAGGAGCAGCCGTCATGGTCATGATTTTGGGGATCCCGGGACTCGACAGCCAAGCGGGGAGGACACCCAAGAACTGGGAACCTCCCTCCATCTGGGCGGAAAAATGTACGCATTTTGTGCAAAAAAGTCAAGCCAACGAAAAGCTCTCCCGGCTTGCATGAATGGGATTCCTTACCGATGTTCTCGGTGATTTTCGCCGTCCAAGCCATGGCGAAGACTTTCGCCGTCCAAACCATGGCGAAGACTTTCGCCGTCCAAACCATGGCGAACGCCGAAAAAAGAAAGATAACGTGGATTTGGGGAGTTATGAGACATCATCAGACTCCAACAGAACTCTGAAACAGCTCTTCAGAGGTTTTGAGAGAAGAGTCAATACCCATCCTCCGACAGCCCCCATGCGCGGCGACGTTCACCCATTTTTTCCCGCCGGAGACGATATTCCACCAACCGCGCCTGACGATAGGCATCCGCAATAGCTTTGGCCTCGGCCCGCTCTGCCGCATCAGGGGGAGGAGCCGACAAGGCGGTGGGTGTCCGTTCCGACGAAAGCGGATACGCCTTCGTCGCCGGAGGACGCGCCAGTGCCAGGGCTTGAGGCTGCTCGGAGGCGGAAGGCTCCTCCGCTGCCTGAGCGGGAGGAACCCCACCCTCGGCGGCGACGCGCGGAACCAGGGCGGCGATGGCTTTCAGGCTCCCGCCATTGTTCCATACGCGCATCAACCGCTCGCGGTAGCCCGCTGCCAGATGGGGCGTCTGAGAGTGATAATAAGAGGCCGCCACCGGCCAATTCTGCGTCGCGCTATAAAGTCCCTTCAAGAATCGCGCGGCGTAGCCCACATTGGGGCCTGGCTCGAAGGCCTCCTCCAGGGATTTGAAGGCATCGGGGTGGTAGCGCAGATTGATCTGCATGCAGCCCACGTCGATGTTGCGAACCCCTTCGCCTTTCAAGCGCTTGACCTCGGCGATGGCCTCGGCCTTGGTGGCGAAGTACTTCCCCGGCCCCCCCGAGGTCACCGTCCAAGGCCATGCCAAGGCCCCCTTGAGCTCGCTGCTGTAGCGTCCTGACTCAACGATCGAGATGGAATCCAACAACTGAGCCGGAATCTCATATTGCCGCTCGACCCGAGCCGTTTCCGCCGCACACATGGCCTCGACCGGCAGGGCGGCAGGGCGCGAACTGGCCTGGGCCGTTACCGCGCCTGTCAGCCCCCCCATAAGGAGGAGAAACGCAAGAACAACGCTTATTTTGCTCATTGGATAGGAAACGCCATTGCTGCCCTTTCAGAGATACCTCCGAGAGGATGGCATAAAACGATGGTCTTTCTCTAGGGGGAAGGCCATGCAATCGGCGCATACCCCCAACAGGATACACGCCCTGCCTCTAACGCTCTGCCTTTAACGGACCACCAGGAAGAGCCCCACCAGAGCCACCACCACCGATGGTCCCGTTGGCGTATCCCACCACCAGGACGCGCCCATTCCGGCTGCCATGGCGAGCACTCCCACCAGACTGGCTCCTCCGGCCATTTGCTCCGGCGTCCGGGCAAAGCGCCGCGCCGAGGCGGCCGGGACCACCAGCAGAGCCGTCACCAGCAACACCCCCACCACCTTGATCGCCACCGCGACCACCAGGGCGATAAGCACCATCAAGAGCACGCGAGTCCGAGCGATGGCGTGTCCTTCCACGGCGGCGAGATCCTCATCCACCGCGCTGGCGACCAGACTTCGCCACAGGAAGGCCAATCCCACCAGGGCGATTGCGCCTCCGCCCCAAATAGCGGCGACATCGCCCCACCCCAGAGCGAGAATATCCCCCAACAACCAAGAGGTGAGATTGACTCGCACGTCCGGCATCAACGAGAGCGCCACCAATCCACTGGCCAACGTCCCGTGGGAAACGATGCCCAACAAGGTGTCCGAGGCTAAGCGCCGCTGCTCCTGCCCCAGCGCCAGCATCACCGCCACCAGGACGCACAACAACGCAATCCCGGCCAGGGGGGCGACCCCCAACCACATCCCCACCACCCCCCCCAGCAGGGTGGTATGGGCCAAGGTATCGCCGAAATAGGCCATGCGCCGCCACACCACCAGACAGCCGAACGGACCCGCAGCCACAGCCAGTCCTACGCCACCAACCAAAGCGCGTGCGAGAATTTCATCCATGAGAGCAATCCGGGCCGTGAACGTGAGGCGTGCCCCCCTGGATCGATCCGTCGGCAAGGTGGGCATGATCGTGAGCATGGGTATAAACCGCAAGACTCGCCGCTGCTTTGACTCCGAACAGCGCGAGGTACTCCGGGTGACGACTGACGGCTTCGGGGTGGCCGGCACAGCAAACGTGGTGGTTGAGGCACACCACCTCGTCGGTTGCGGCCATGACGACATGAAGATCATGGCTGACCATCAAGACACCGCAGGGAGAGGATCGGGCGACCTCGGCGATCAAGTCGTACAATTCCGCTTGTCCGGTCATATCGACTCCGGCGACGGGCTCGTCCAGAACCAGCAAGCCAGGGCGGCGCAGCAAGGCACGCGCCAACATCACCCGTTGCAATTCTCCTCCTGACAGGGCCACCACTTGGCGGGAGAGGACATGTCCCGCCCCGGTGCGCTCCAGGACGGTCTCCATGGCCGCACGGTTCGCCGCCGGGTTCGCCATGGTAAGGAATCGCCGCACCGACAAGGGCAAGGTCTCCGGTACCAAGAGCCGCTGCGGCACATATCCCAGAATAAGTCCGGGTGCCCGAGTGATGGTTCCGCTCTCTGGCCGCACCAACCCCAAGGCCAGCTTGATCAAAGAGGACTTCCCCGCGCCATTGGGGCCAATGAGGGTGACGATTTGCCCCGCCCGCACCGTCAAGGAGACATCGTGCAACACCGCTTGGTGGCCGAGGGTCAAACAAACCTGCTTGATGGCAAGAAGCGTATCGGTCATCGGATGCCCATGCAGCGCAAGAGAGGGCGCACCCTACCACCTTCTTTCTAAGGTGGAAAAGCGCCTTGTCGCCCGAGGACGCCCGTCATACAGTTACGCCCCCCCTCACCGGATAGAGACCGTGGATGAAAACGTGCATTGTCGCAGGACTCCTCCTCCCCTTGCTGGCGAATGCAGCCCGAGCTGAAACACCGATGGTGGTCCCCTCCTCTGTCCCCCTCCTCCGGAGCTTGCCCGCTTCGAGGATGAAAACGGGGGGCGATCTGCCTCGCCCGCACCGTCAAAAAGACGGTATGCAATACCAATGGGGGACCAAGGGGCAAACAAACCCGCTTGAGGGCAAGAAGCGTATCGGTCATCGGATGCCCGTGCAGCCCAGGGAGAAAACCCCCTACGATCTTCTTTCCAAGATGGAAAACCGTCTTGCCCTCAAAGGACGCCCCTCACAGAGTGATGCGTCCCCCCATCGGAAGAGACTGTGGGCGAGAGCGTGTATTGTCGCAGGACTCCTGGTCGCCTTGCTGGCAAATTTGGCCCGAGCTGAGACGCCGGTTGTCGTCGCCTCTGTCCAACCCATCCATAGCTTGCTCGCCTCCGTCATGAAGGGAGTGGGAAGACCGGAATTGCTGGTGGAGGGGCAGGCCTCTGAACACGGTTACACCTTGAAGCCCTCCCAGGCGCGCTTGGTGGCGACGGCAGGGCTGGTGGTGTTGGTGGATCCCCTCTACGAAACTTTCCTCGCCAAGCCGCTGGAGTTACGTCAAGGCAAGGGGGAAACCCTGGTGTTGGCGCAGCTGCCGGGGATGATTGTCTTGTCACCTCGCGTTGAACCTCAGGAGATCCACCATCACCACGAGGGAATAGATGGGCACCTGTGGCTCAATCCCCTCAATGCCAAAATCATCGTCAATGCGGCGGCGGAAAAACTTGCCAGCATGGATCCAGAGAATGGAGCAATTTATCGGGCAAATGCTGATGAAACATCAGAAAAATTAACAAAATTAGATGATAAATTGAAATATTTACTGAAGGGAATGGAAAAAAAACACTACGTTGTCTTTCATGATGCTTATCAGTACTTCGAACAACACTATGGACTGTCGCCTGCGGGAATGATTACGACCGATCCCGATCGTCCTCCGTCGGCGCGGAAATTGGCGGCTTTACGAGAGAAGTTGAAGGCAGGAAAGACCGCGTGCGTCTTTCGAGAGCCTCAGTTTCCCGCTGATGTGGTGAGGAGGCTCGTGGTGGATTCCGGCGCAAACGAAGGCGTCCTCGACCCGCAAGGCGCCGCACTGACCCCCGGGGAAGGACTATACTTCGCATTGCTGACAGAATTGGGAGAGGGATTCGTGGCGTGTCTCGGGGAACAATGACCCCTTGGTTTCACTCCCGCTTTATGGCTCAACGCCGTCGAGATTTTCTCCTCCACGCGCCAAGACCAGGAGAAGATGATCTACCCCCTACCCGAAGCCTAAAACCCTTCCTCTAGACAAAATCCTGATGAATCAATCTAAGACATTACAATTCCAGCCGACTTGGTAGTTGGGGCCGTCCGATAGGGGAGGGATTTACATTAAGATAGATATGGTGTAGCATTCTGTATCGTTACAAGATCGCAATGCGTGCTCCAGAAAATGCCTCAATGCTATAAATGTTCAAGCTCACAAATTGTCAAAAATGGCATGGTCCGCAATGAACAACGTTTTCTTTGCAAAGAGTGCGGCTACAATTTTGTCGATAATACCGATTGGAATGACCTCATGCGGTGAAAGAAAAGGGGGCGTTGCAGCCCATCTCCAGCAACAGGTCCAGGGCGAAGATCACCGACTGCTCCCGGACGGCAAAACGGTCGCCCGCGAAGATGCACCGCTCGTGGCGACAGACCCCCCCGCGCAGGGACGCGGCGAAGTGGATCAAGCCGACGGGGCGCTTCGCACTTCCCCCGCCCGGTCCGGCGATGCCGGTGATCGCCACCGCCGCATCCGCCCCCGAGCGAGACAAAGCGCCCTCTACCATAGCGCGAGCCACCTCCTCGTTGACAGCCCCTTGAGTCTGGAGAAGCTCAGGCGAAACCCCCAACAGGGCGCTCTTGGAGCGGTTGGAATAGGTTACAAAGCCACATTCCACCACGGCGGAGGATCCAGCAATCGCCGTCAAGGCAGCGGCCAGCAAGCCGCCAGTACAGGACTCAGCGGTAGCCAGGGTGCGATGATTCTCCTGGTAAACGCGGAGAACCTCGGTGGATTTCGTCGCGATAAGGCCTGAAAACGCTGTCATATCGTTTAGAACGACCTCCTGCGGTGAAAGAAAAGATTAGGCCGCCAAACTTTCAATATCCCGCGCTATTTTGGCCTGAACCGCAGGATCGAGCATGAACTGGAGATGGGTTCCTTTTTGATCGACACTCACGACTCGGGCTTGCGTGGGGCTCCATCCTGTGATGGCGAGGGTGACGAGCGTTCCTGGGCGAGCCTCTAGAGGGTGAGAGATGTAAGCACCAGACGCAGAGATATTAGTTACAGTTGTGTTATATTTATTTTTCTCGATTTGAACTATTGCTGATACCTTACAATTCTTTCGTTCAAATCCACGCCTCTCTCCGGCAGTTTTTATAGACTCCAAGAAGTGCCCAACTTCTTTAGATAGATCGCTTGACTGTTTTGAGAGATGTTCGGCCGTTTTTAGAAGCTGTTTTGATGCAGATCCTGTTGTTAACGTTTTGTTATTGACGATAGATATGCTTTCTGTTACCTCTCTCGTTCCGGCAGAGGCCTGGACGACATTTCGAGCTATTTCTTCTGTTGTCGAAGTCTGCTCGGTGATCGCGGATGATATTGCAGTTGTGCTTTCGCCAATGGCAGTAATGGTATATCCGATGCTTGTAATTGCTTGGACCGCTTCCTGGGTTACGGCTTGGACGGCTCCGATTTGGGTTGCGATTTCCTCGGTTGCGCGGGTTGTCTGATTGGCGAGGGCTTTGACTTCGTTGGCGACGACAGCGAAACCTTTTCCGGCTTCCCCGGCGCGAGCAGCCTCAATGGTGGCGTTGAGGGCCAATAGATTGGTCTGGGCCGCGATATCGTTGATGATCTTAACAACATCGCCGATTCGAGCCGTTGCGTTGGCGAGGCTGCGGATGATTTCGTCGACTTTATGCGCTTCCTCGCCGGCGGTCTGGGCGACCTTGGCCGAGTGAGAGACTTGGAGCGCGATTTCGGACTCGGCTGCGGCCAGTTCCTCGGCTGCAGCGGCAACAGTTTCGACATTGACAGAGGCTTGTTCGGCCGCCGCAGCAACCCCGGTGGTTTGTAGGGAAGTCTCGGTGGCCGCCGCCGACATCTCCTCGGCGGAATCGCGCACCTGAAGGGCCGATGTCGTGACGCTTTGCAGAACGCCTTGGACGCTGAGATTAAAGTCGTGGGTCAGCTGATCCATCGCTGCCTGACGGCGGTTACGTGCCATTTGTTCGGCATGTTGCGTCTCTTCGAGCCGCAACCGCTCCAGGGCGTTGGCTTTGAACACAGCCAGAGCCTTGGTGATTTCACCAATTTCATCTGCGCGTTCGTCAGGGGGAATCATGACCGTCAAATCGCCCTCGGCCAGCTGGCGCATGGCCCCGATATTGGCCTTCAGCGGCAAGGCGATGGTCCGTTTCGCAATCAGATAGCTGATTGCTATGGCCAGCACCATCACCACCGCCGTCACCAGCAAGGTCAAGCGCATCATGTTGTCCGCGCTCTCGGTGAAGTCCGCCTGCTTCAGGCCGACGAAAAGGATACCGATGACCTTCCCGGAGTCATCCAAAATCGGATCGTAAGCCGTCATATAGGGCTCGCCGAGAATCTGAACCTGTCCTCGAAAGGATTGCTTGTGGGTAAAAATCGCGTCGTAGGCCGGACCGCGTGCCAAAGCCGTGCCAATCGCTCGCCCTCCATCCGGCTTCATCACGTTGGTCGAGATCCGCATATCCCCCATGAAGATCGTGCAGGTGCCGCCAGCGACTTGTTTCACTTGGTCAACCACGTCGAAAACGCCGTTGGTGACATAGTTGCCCGCCACCAATTTGTCTTGTTCGATCCGAAACGACGCTCCTTTATGCCGCAGAGTTTGCCAAGCGACCTTCATATTCGTGTCGACTCGTTCCAAAGCCGCATGTTCCGCGCTCTGATACAGCAAGTACCAGCTCAGTGTGCAGACGGATACCCCCAGCAGAATAATTCCCACAACCGTAAGCATGATGATCCGGGGGACCAGCTCCATCCCGCGAAACCTGAATATTCTGAGCACCGCCAGCCCCTCCTCTTGCGCGATAAATTCCCTCATTAGTATATAAAGCATACCAGAGTACCGAAGCCGCCGATACAAATTTGCGAGCATCGGCATAAAGCAGCTTGTTCTACGGCGGGAGCCGCGGATGGTTCGGGTCCCAAGGCCCTCCAACCGCCTCAGAGTGCATCTGCCTCTGGATTCCCTCCTGAAAGTATGGTAGCTACGTAAGACTTTCCGCAAGGAATATGACGGCTCCGCCCGATATTTCCTGTGGAATCAACGAGTTGTCAGATTGACCGAAAACCTTCGAGGGAATTCACATGAGCGACGTCGCCGAGCGCGTTAGGAAGATAGTTGTCGAGCACTTGGGCGTGGATGAGACCAAGTTGACGGACAATGCCAGCTTTATTGATGACTTGGGCGCCGACAGCCTCGACACGGTCGAGTTGGTCATGGCTTTCGAGGAAGAATTCAGCTGCGAAATTCCCGATGACGCTGCCGAGAAAATCCTGACCGTCCGCGACGCGATTGATTTTATCTCGAAGAACGTTACCGCCTAGTATTGGGCCGGGGGGCGGCCTCTTTTTCGCCCCCGTTTTACCATAGCAGTGGGACTCCGGCATGAGACGAATCGTCGTCACCGGTCTTGGTATCGTCAGCCCTCTGGGCTGTGGTCATGAGATCAACTGGAAGCGACTCCTCGATTCCCAATCGGGTCTGCGAGCTATTACGCATATTGATGTGTCGGATCTTCCGGCGCGGATTGCGGGTTTGGTTCCCCGGGGAACGGGGGAGCACGATTTTAACCCGGATCATTATGTTCCGGCCAAGGATCGTCGCCGCATGGACGAGTTCATCGTCTATGGCCTAAGCGCCGCCATTCAGGCCGTGGAGGATGCGGGGTGGAAACCAACCGATGAGGAAAGCCTCAATCGGACCGGGGTGATGATTGGCTCGGGTATTGGTGGTCTTTCCACCATGTACGATGCCTCGGTGACCTTGAAGGAAAATGGACCGCGCCGCATTGGCCCGTTCTTCATTCCCTCGGCGTTGATCAATCTTGTGTCCGGACATCTGTCCATCAAGTACGGTTTTCGTGGGCCGAACCACGCGGTGGTCACCGCTTGCGCAACGGGGGCGCACGCCATCGGCGATGCCGCCCGGCTGATTATGTTCGGCGATGCTGACGTCATGGTCGCCGGAGGCGCGGAAGCTGCCGTTTGCCGCTTGGGACTGGCGGGATTCGCCGCCTGTAAGGCTTTGTCCACCAGTTACAACGATACGCCGACAAAGGCTTCTCGTCCCTGGGATAAGGGCCGGGATGGCTTCGTCATGGGCGAAGGTGCCGGCGTCGTCGTGCTCGAAGAACTGGAACACGCCAAAGCCCGAGGCGCTAAGATTTACGGCGAGTTGATCGGTTATGGGATGTCGGGCGACGCGCACCACATCACTGCTCCGGCAGAGGACGGCAGTGGCGGTTTCCGCGCCATGCAAGCCGCTTTGAACCGGGCTGGCGTTCCGTTGGAAAGCGTGGATTACATCAACGCCCATGGAACGTCCACGCCTTTGGGCGACGAGATCGAACTGGGGGCCGTCAAGCGGTTGTTCGGAAGTCATGCGTACAAGCTTTCCATGAGTTCCACCAAATCCGCCGTTGGGCATTTGCTGGGGGCGGCTGGTGCCGTGGAGGCGATTTACTCGCTGCTGGCCTTGCGCGATCAGATCGTGCCGCCAACGCTGAATCTGGATGATCCGTCCGACAGTTGCGATATCGACTTGGTGCCGCACAAAGCGCGCGAGCGTGAAGTCAGAATCGTCCTGTCAAACTCGTTTGGCTTTGGCGGGACGAATGCGTCGCTGGTCTTTGCACGAGCCCCCTAAAGAGGGGAGAGGACGACCGTCCCCTCGTCCTCTTGGGACGGCCCTGTCATGAAGACGTTTCTCAAGGTCTTGGGCGTCTTCACCGTCTTGCTCATTGCCGGAGCAACTTGGCTTGGCCTCGCGGGGGCCCAACGTTTCGTTGGCCCCGGTCCTTTGACCGAGACCAAGATGGTGATCATCCACAAAGGTGCCAGCCTGGTGGAGATCAGCGAGATCCTGTTCAATGCCAAGATCATCCCCGACCCCTACACCTTCATGGTTGGCGTCAAGTTCTACCAAGCCCGGCTGAAGGCGGGCGAGTATGCGTTTCCTCCTGGTGTTTCTCCGGAGAACGCCATGCGGATCCTGGCCGAGGCGCGGACTGTGGTGCACAAGCTGACCATCGCTGAAGGTCTGACCTCCCGGCAAGTCCTGGCCCTGGTGCAGGAGGCGAACTTCCTGAGCGGAGCCCTCCCCAACCTCCCCGCCGAAGGGACTCTGCTCCCCGAGACTTGGCATCTTTCCCGTGATGATGCCCGCGCCGAGGTGGTGACGCGGATGGGAAAATCCATGCAGCAGGCGGTGGATCAGTTGTGGGAAAAACGAGCCCCCGCTTTGCTGCTAAAAAGCAAGGAGGAGGCGGTGATCCTCGCTTCGATCGTAGAGCGTGAAACGGCCATCGCCAATGAGCGACCGATGGTTGCTGCGGTGTTTCTCAACCGGATGAAATTGGGGATGCGCCTGCAATCGGATCCGACGGTGATCTATGGGTTATCAGAGGGAATGGGCACGCTTGACCATCCTTTGACGCAGACGGATTTAAAGACTCCGCATCGTTGGAACACGTATGTGATTTCAGGCCTTCCGCCGACGCCTATTGCCAATCCCGGACAGGCCAGCCTAGAGGCCGTGCTCCATCCGGCGGCAACCAACGCCTTGTATTTCGTTGCCGATGGCTCGGGGGGCCACGTTTTCGCGGCAACTCTGGAAGAGCACAATCGCAACGTGGCCAATTGGCGGAAGCTCGAAAGGCCGTGACCGGACTTTCCTCTTGGCATCCGGCGGCGCTGCTCTCGACTTGGTTTGGGTGCGGCAGGCTTCCCTTTATCCCTGGAACATGGGGCTCCCTGGCGGCCCTTCCGCTGGCTTGGGGATTGTTTCATAGCGGCGGAAGGGGGCTCCTGTTGGGAGCCGCAGCGATCTGCTTCCTGGTGGGCTGCTGGACCTCCCAAGTGTACGCCACCCGCACTGGACGGAGCGATCCCTCGGAAGTGGTCATCGACGAGGTGGCGGGGCAATGGCTGGTCCTTTCGGTGGTGCCGAATGATCTGATGCTATATGTGGCGGGTTTTCTCCTGTTCCGCCTGTTTGATATTTGGAAACCGTGGCCTGTCCGCTGGGCCGACCAGACTCTTCCTGGCGGCTTCGGGATTATGGTCGATGATATCCTAGCCGCGCTTTATGCTGCGGCTCTCCTCTGGCTGCTCAAAGAAGCGATATAATCTGGTTTGGCACGCCCCCCTTCAGTGATGAAAGAAAAGGGGGTCCGGGGCAATGGCCCCGGGCGGGGCAGGGGGCGGCAGCCCCG
>JAVBJO010000093.1:0-14480 GCA_031546925.1 Rhodospirillaceae bacterium | reverse complement strand
GAGCGCTGCTTTCACTCCGGCGGGGGTCACCGCCCGCGTGGTATCGGTCCCGGCCAGGGTCTCCTGGGTGGTGGCCAGCTCGATGATGCCGGAAGTGGTGTAAGTCGCGTCGGGAACGGTTCGGGCCTCCAGAGCCGCCTTCAGTCCCGTGGGCGTAACGGCGTGCTCGGCATCGGTTCCCTCCAGGGTCTCCGGTGTCGTCGCCAGTTGAACCCGGCCCGGCGCGACAACCGTCGCCAGAGGAACGGCGTGGGAGACCGCTTGGGTCATCTGCTCCACCAAGGCGTCCACTTGGCCATCGTCGCGCACGTCGGTCTCGCTTTGCTCGGCGACGAACTGGGCGACAGCGGCGGACACGAACGACGATTGCCGCCAGACCTTGTTGAGGTGCGCCGGAAGCGCCACCCCATCGCGGAAGCCGCCGTGACGGGCGGGAAGAGCCTCGTACTCGTCCTGGGGCAAAACCACCGCCAGAGGGTCGAGGGCAAAAGGAAGAATTTCTGTCGTTGCCATTTTCAGGGTCTCCAGAGGATCAAGAAGGCTTCACCACGCGTGCCCAGGCCCCATGCCCGAACCCGCCGATGGCGTCGTTGTCCGCGCCCAGGCCAAACAGAGGCCCTCCCACGGACGACACGGTGTAATAGGCGATGCGGACTCCCTCGGGTTTCAGGGGCAGGGCTCCGGTGGTGAGCAGGCTCAACGAGGCGGCATCCAAGGTATTGCCGGCAATGCCCACCAGCAGGCTCATGTCCTGGTTGTCTTGGATGAACAGCACGCTCTTGTCGGCAAAGGCCTCGCGCCAGACGGCATAGGCTCCCGGCGCGGTCCCATCCCATCGGTTGGCCGCCACCTTGGCCCGCAGGATCAACCGGTAAATATCGTCGGGCAGATCGATGATGCCGCTATCGGGGGAATACGGCCCCTTCCACAACCCCTCGCCAAACCCCAGCCCCGGCACGCCGAGGGAGAAGTAACAATCGAGCGGCGTGGCAATGCGTCGCGTCTTCCCCACCCACTGGCCCACTTGGTCCAACTGCACGCCTACCGCATGATCCAGGTCGAAGTCCCGGGGCAGATGGGCAAGCAGGGCGGTCAGGTCCATCACGGGCGCGACCACGGCAGCGAGGCTTGCTGCGAAGCGCGGCCGATCCTTGTGCTGGGAGGTCAATCGTCCCAGCTTGCTCTCCAAGGCCGAGGGGGCACTCATGCCACCACCCGCACATCAATATCCGCCGCCGTGCAGGTGGGGCGTTCATCAAAAGCAAGCGTCAGGTTGGCCGCCGCGAGAGGAGCCTGGTCCCGCGCCAGACGCAGGGCGGTAATCTCGAAGGTGGCCCCGCGCGTGTCCTTGGGGAGATTGGCCGGGACGTAAAGCTTCGTCATCACCACATCGTTGCCGATGCCGATGCTCTCGATGGCCTCGGCCAGGGCGTCTTGCAGGGCAGAGGCGGTCGAGGACAGATAACCGCCAAGATCGCGCACCTCCACCTCGACCCGCACCGGGACCGGCCTCGGCGCGAAGAAGCGGATGGTGTTGGGGACGCCGCAGGAGTCCTGCACCTCCACCTGAAGGGAACCATAAGTCCCTGTGCCGGGCGTTTTCTTGGTGGCGATGGTGGCGGCAATGGCCTGGAGATCGCAGCCCTCCACCACCAAGGCAATGCTGTGGGGCGGCAGACCGTGCGCATCCGGGACATTGGTATCGTTCTCGTAGGCACGAAGACGGCCCACGCCGGGCAGAGCGGCGATGGCCCCCGCGACCCCCTCCAGCACCGTCCGGCTGGGCAGGGCGGTGGAGCAGGCTTGGCGTCGACGCAAATCCGCATCGCTTTCTCCCTTACAACCGGGGAGGGCCGCCTCGGGATTGGTGGCGCTTTGCCAGCCGAAGGTGGGGGTGGTAATCTCGGTGATGGAATGCGGCGCGGCGCGGATCTCGCCCGCCGTCCGCGCGGTAGCGGTGGCGCTGGCCTCGCCCAGGGGGCCGATAACGACGCTCTCCGGCAAATCCCACAGGTTGCTCGCCGCGTCCCGGACCACCCCCAGGAGAATCTCCGTGTTGGGCTGGCCAATCAGATGCAGGGTGACGGTGCCGTGGGAGCTTAACCCTCGCCGCAACCCGTTGATCCGCACCGAACGAGACAACCCCGCCCCTTGCGCCGTCGCCGGGGAAAAGGCGTTATAAACCGCGACCGCCATCCGATTGGCGTCATCAATGGCCGAGGCGAAAACCCCCAACCACTGCCCATCTTGACTGTCCGGCTCCAGATAGACGTCGGGACCGTAAATATCGCGGGTCCGTTGCTTTAAAATCTCCAGCACCTGGGCGTAGGGGGGGCAGTGGATGCCCGAGGCATCAACCGCACAAACCATGGACGAAGAAGACGTGAGGGTAGACATGACGTGGCTCTCGCTTTCGTTTTCGCTCACAAGGTGGCTTCAAGGGGGGAAGGGCCGTATACCGTGTCCAGGACCACCGAAAGGTTGAGACAGCGGGTATCGGGATCAAAGCGACTCTGGTAAGAGGCAATCCCTTTCACCCCCTCAGTCTTCCTGATACGTTCCCGGATGATGGCATCATAAGTGCTTTGGGTATGCTTGCCCAAGACTCCGGTGGCATAGGGAACGCCTTCGGACAGATCGAAAAACCACTCCCCTCGCAACAAGCGGAGCCGGGTCACCACCGCCTGGACCACTGCTGCGGGGACGTCGCGGTGAAAGTCGGCCTGTTGATTGCCAAAAGCGTAGTCCCCGTTTTTGTCGAGCTTTCGATATCTCATAGTTCCTCCTCCCACAGTGTCTTGGGCGTTTGTAGGCTTAATGTTCCAGAAAGTCAAGGGGGAAATAAGGAACACAATCCGGGTGGCAAAGAAAGGATCTCCTCTCCCCCTCTCCTTCCCTGACACCTTGCAACTTTTCCCCTCGCCGATAAGATCAAGCCGCGCGATAAGGGGTTCAGCGATGTCAACGAACGAAGCCTTTTCCCGAGTCAAGATTGACGCTCAGCTCCAGGATGTGGGCTGGAGCCTCGTCGATGGAAAAAGCGTTCGCTACGAGGTCGTCCTCCCCGACAAAACCAAGGCGGACTATGTGCTGTGCAATCGACACGGCCATGCTCTGGCCGTGGTCGAGGCCAAGAAGGCGTCCATCGCCCCGGTGGAGGCCGAAGATCAAGCCCGCGCCTACGCCAAACAGCTTGGCGTGTCCTTCGTCTTCCTGGCCAACGGCGAAGAGGTCTGGTTGTGGGAATGGGAGCGAGAGGCGCATCCCCGCCGCGTGGCGACCTTCTCTTCCCAGGAGGATCTGGAGCGGGCAGAGGCTCTACGAAAACAGCGTCTCGATCCGCTGACGGTGCCGCTGGATGAAAAGATCGCCGGCCGGGATTATCAACAGGCCTGCATCACCACGCTCTGCCAAGAAATGGCGCGCGGTCGGCGGAAAATGTTGGTCTCCATGGCGACGGGCACGGGCAAGACTCGCATGGCCGCCGCCCTGATCAAGCGCTTGTTCGAGGCCAACTGCGTTAGCCGCGTTCTCTTCCTGGTGGACCGCATCACCCTAGCCAAGCAGACGGAGGACACTTTCGCCGAGCACCTCCCCGCTTACCCCGCCTATGTCCTGCGCGGCGGGCGGCGTTTCCAGGACGAGAAGCGCATCACCATCAGCACGCTGCAAACGTTCATTCGCGACTACGCCAAGCTTCCAGCCTCTTATTTCCAGTTGGTGGTGGTGGATGAGTGCCACCGCTCGATTTATGGCGCGTGGTCAGAAACGCTGCGCCATTTCGACGGCATCCAGGTTGGCCTGACCGCCACGCCCTGCATCCTGCGAGAGGCCGAGGCCTCCCCCGACCCGGAGGACAGCCAGTTCATCCGCGACACCTTGCGTTTCTTCGAAGTGGACCGCCCCACCTTCACCTACGGACTGAGGCAGGCGATCCAGGAGGGCAACCTCCTCCCCTACCACATCTACCATGCCCTGACGGTTAGAACCGCCGCCGAGGGCGGTTTCGAGGTGAAAAGGAGCGAACTGGACTGGTCGGCCATGGACGAGGAAACCCGCCAGGGCTTCGAGTCCCTTTTCGCCCAGTCCGACAGCATCGAGGTCGATCCCGCCGCTCTGGAGCGCAAATTCACCATCCCCGAGCGCAATCGTGCCCTGGTGCGCGAATTCCGCCAGGTCTTGGAGGCAGGCTTTACCGGCAAGAATGGGGTGAAACGGGTTCCTCTCTGGGGCAAGACCATCGTGTTCGCCGTGACCAAACGCCATGCCGAGACCTTGGCCCAGATGTTCGACGATGAATTTCGCGACAAGAAACCGCATCCTCAGATTCGCTATGCCGACTTCGTGGTCTCGGGCTTGGGGGAGGAGGACACGACGGATGGCCTTTCCAAGATCGAGCGCTTCAAGCAGGAGGAATTTCCCCAGATCCTGGTTTCGGTGAACATGCTGGACACGGGATTTGACGCCCCCGAGGTGGTCAATCTGGTGATGGCCCGTTTCACCAAATCGACGATCCTGTATCAGCAAATGCGCGGACGCGGCACGCGCTTGGCCCCGCATATCAAGAAGTCCTCCTTCACCATCTTCGACTTTGCCGGCGTGGCCACTCACCACGGCGATAACGAGGAGGCCGGGGAGGGAGGCGTGGTCGTCACGGGCAAACCCAGGGACCGGACCAACCCACCGCGCAGCCTGTTGACTCTGGACATCCACGATCACATCGACCCCACCACCCGCGACTGGCTGACCCTGGACGAGGACGGCAATCTCATCCGCACGGAAGCCCGCGAGGCCAAGGCAACCCTGTTGAGCCTGCGCTTCGAGGGCTGGCTGATCCATCACGCCTTCGACGCCGAACAAACCCGCTGGCTGCGCATGCTGGACAGCCAAATCCACGCCAATGCCGAGGAGATGGAGGCGCTCCACCTCTACCACTTCACCCTGCCGCCCTTTTCGCTCCACGGCGGCTACGCTCGGGCGCGCCAGGTGTTCGGCGGCGAGGCGGCCCTACAGGAAGTGCTTGCCAGCCTGAATGCCGCTGTGTTTTCTACCCCCTCCGAGGCCACGCTGCCGACGCAGCCTTCCCCTCCTTTAAGAGAAGAGCCCCCTTGCGATGCCTCTGACCCCTGAGCTTCGGCGTGGTATCGACCAAATCCGCGACTACCTTTATGGCGGAGGCTTCCCCGACCCGCTGAACAATGCGGAACAACTTTCGTTTCTGTTCTTCTTCTACCTGGTGGAAGGCCTGGACTCCGACAACCAGATGCAGGCCAAGGCGACCAAACGCGCCTACGCCGGCATGTTTTCCGGCACCTGGACGGTGCGCAACCCCTTAAACGCCCCGAACGGCCAAAGCACCGTCCCCGCCGAGCGCCTCAAGTGGTCCCAATGGAGCGTGAAAACCGGCGAGTCCCTGGTGCGCTGGGTCCGCGACGAGGTTTTCCCCTTCTTCACCGACCTGGCCGAACACTCGGCCACGAACTTCATGACCGGGGCGCGGCTTGGCGTGGACGAGCCAACCGTGCTGACCCAGGTGGTGAGCCTGATCGACAAGCTCCGCCTGGACGAGGCCGACGCCGACACCAAGGGCGACCTGTTCGAGTACGTCCTGAAGCAAATCAAGCAAGCGGGGGAGTTGGGTCAATTCCGCACCCCGCGCCACGTCATCCGGGCCATCGTCGCCATGATCGATCCCCGCTGGAACGAGACCATCTATGACCCCGCAGCGGGAACCGCAGGGTTTCTTGTGGCGGCTTATAACTATATCCGCCTCGCCAACTCCTCCCCCGCCGGGATCGAGGCGGCGGACGTGGATGGGAAGAAAGTCCAACGGGGCTGGGGCGATAAACTCTCCGCCGCCATGAGCAACAAGCTCGCCAATGCCACCTTTTACGGCAATGACGTGGACCCCAAGATGGTCCGCTTGGCGACCATGAACCTGACCCTGCGCGGTCTCACCAACGTGCGCATCCTGAAACGCAACGCGCTCACCACCACCCTGGATCGCGCAGGAAAAGCCGAGCTTGATCTTCCGTTGGACGGCTTCGACGTGATCCTCGCTAATCCCCCTTTCTCCGGCAAGCTGGACAAGGATCGCGTGGTGGCCGAGGTCAAGGTGGGCACCACCACCGCCACCGAAATCCTCTTCCTCAAATACATGCTGAACGCGCTGAAAGAGGGTGGACGCTGCGGTGTCGTGGTGCCCGAAGGCGTCCTGTTCGGCAGCACGGGTGCCCACAAGGAACTGCGTCGCCAACTGGTGGAGAACCACACCCTCGAAGCGGTGCTCAGCCTCCCCGGAGGCGTGTTTCAACCCTACTCCGGGGTGAAGACCTCGGTGGTGTTCTTCCGCAAAGGCGGCACGACGGACAAAGTCCTCTTCCTCCACGCCGACGCCGACGGCTACAAGCTCGACGCCAACCACGATACCCCCGTGGAAGCCGACGATTTTCCCGAATTGATCAACGTCTACCACCACCGCCCCGATTCGTGGCGCGCCTGGCAAGCCCGCGAGGAGGGGGCAGAATGGCCCCAAAAATGGTGGTTTGCCGACGCGGAAACAATTCGCGCCGCCGATTTCAACCTCTCCTCCGGCCGCTATCGCCCTCAGTCCCAGACCCAAGTGGAACATCGCAACCCGCTGGAATTGCTGGATGAACTGCGGGCCATCGAGGTGGAGTTGCTGGCCGAAGTGGACGCGTTGGCGGATAAGTTGCGGGAGCGGGTGGGATGACGGGAAGTGTAATATGGACACGGGTGCGTCTAGCCGACGTTGCTGAAGTCGCCTCTGGTGCTGGGTTTCCTATAGCCTATCAAGGAGAAAAAGAAGGAGAGTTCCCATTCTATAAAGTTAGTGATATGAATCTAGCAGAAAATAAAATTTTTATGTGTTCCCATAATAATGCGATATCAGATCAGGTGCGCAAAAAATTGCGGGCTAATTTTTTTCCTTGTGGGTCAATCATTTTTCCAAAAATTGGAGCAGCCATATCAACAAATAAAAAAAGAATTTTAACAAAAAACTCATGTGTTGACAACAATGTTATGTCTGTTTCACCTAATAAGCGTTATTTATTGTCGGAATTTATCTTCTATATATTTATAAATAAAGATTTATGTGATTTTTCATCTGATTCAAATCCCCCATCTATTCGTAAGACATCTGTAGAAGACTGGGAAATAAGTATTCCCCCTCTCGAAGAGCAACGTCGGATTGTGGACATTCTCAATCACGCGGCCAGCATCCGGCGGCTGCGGGAGGAGGCGCGGGCCAAGACGCGCGACCTCATCCCCGCCCTCTTCGTCGACATGTTCGGCGACCCCGCCACAAACCCCAAGGGGTGGGAAAAATCTACTCTCGGTGCCAACATTAAAGGATTTGAAGGAGGGCATAGCCCTAAGGCAGGAGAAGATGGGCATTCCCCTTTCAGGATTCTTAAATTAAGTGCGGTGACAAGTGGATACTTTCTACATCAAGAGAGCAAGCCAGCTCCATATAGTTATAAGCCATCCGATGTCCAGCATGTTAAACAAGGTGACATCCTTATTACTCGGTCCAATACATCTAATTTGGTAGGTGCAGTGGCACTTGTCCGCCATAACACAGAAGGACTACTCCTTCCTGATTTGATTTGGCGGATAGTAAAGTTAGAAAATAGTAAAATATTATCTGACTATATATGGGCTTATTGCCAAAATAGATCGGTGAGAAGTAAAATTTCTCAACTTGCTACAGGAACCAGCGATAGTATGAAAAAATTATCTCAAGGAAGACTGCGTACACTTCCTCTCTTACTTCCCCCTCTCCCCCTTCAGCAAGAATTTTCCGAGCGCGTGGCCGAGATTGAAGCTCTTTCCGCCCTCCACGACCGTGCGGTCACCACTGCCGAGCAGATGGCGCAGGCTCTTCTCGCTCAAGTTTTCGACCAACCCACCTAAAAATCCCCCCGATTGCGGCCCTCTTTCGGAGGTCCAAGATCCCTTCCTGTGTGTCTGCTTGCGAGAGACGCCAGGACAGATAGCTTTTTGGTTGGCCTCCCTCTCGATGAAAAAAAGGGGGTCTGGGGCAATGGCGCCCTAAGCGGGGTCTGGGGCGGCAGCCCCATAGAGCAGGCCAGCCACAAATCCCCCCCCTGTGAGCCCAAAAGGTATCACTTCCTTTTTTTCGTCTCTTTCTTCGCCGGGTTGCGCCACGCGACGGTATGAAGCCTCTTGAAATCAAGGCGTGTCCGCGCGAGGATACCCGCCGTTCAATGGAGAAGGATCACCTTGTCGTGGATGCGGAGCTTCCGCCTGATGAATCCCTAGGGTACGCGGAGTACCAGCAGAAGGTTCAGGGGACCAATGTCAGTTCCCAGACCCTCCTTGCCACGGATTATCTGAATCACTTCAACGAGATCGTGATGCTGCTGGACATGCTTCCTGACATGCCGGATATGGTGGAGGATTGCAAAACCTGGGAGCCGAAATCCTATAAGGAGCATTTCGCGGACTCCACCTTTTCCGACAAGCAGTTGGCCATAGAGGCTTATGATCGGGTTCCTCAACGCTATCTTCGTCCGTTCGAGGAAACAGTGCGGCAGTTAAATGTGGTGATTACCGAAGGGGTTGTTGCCCTAGCCTATAAGATCGAGCAAGGCGCGCCCGAGGATGATTTGCGGGACACTTGTTTGACTCTTTCGCGGACGGCTCAGGTTTTGATGGATTGTGCCTCGTCGATCATCCATGGATCGGATCACGCTATGGCGCAAAGCGAAATTGATGGTCTCTTGCGGCGCTGAAACCGCCCTGGTTTCCCCGAAAGAGGCGGCGGTACGCCTCCCTCGTAGGGGTTCGTTAAGGAATATTCCTTGATCTTTCTTTTGAGCAAGTTATTGTCTGGAATGTCTCCTTTCCCGCGACAGAGACGCATGGTTTATGCGTGTGCTAAAGGATCTCGGATGAGCAAAGCGCGTTTGATGGCTGGAGCCGCCTTGATCGGCGTGGGGCTGTTCGTAAATGGATGGGCCCAGGCCGAAACCCTAGAGGAAGTTCTCGCCACCGCCTACGCCACAAATCCTACCCTAGAGGCGCGACGGGCCCAACTGCGGGCGACCGATGAAGGGGTTCCTCAGGCCCTGTCCGGTTGGCGCCCGACGGTGCGCGCCAGCGGCGATGTCAGCAAGACCAGGGTGGAAAATAACGCCTTTTCCGGAGATCACCGGCGGCGTCCCTTGACCCCTAAGGACGTGGGGCTTCAGGTCACCCAGCCCTTGTATAGCGGTGGGCGCACGGTGGCGCAGACCCGACAAAATGAATCCGCCGTGCTGGCGCAGCGGGCCTTGCTGCAAGCCGTCGAGGGGCAGGTGCTGCTCAACGCCGCCACCGCCTATATCAATGTGGTGCGCGACGAAGCGGTGTTGAAGCTCAACATCAGCAACCAGCAGGTGCTGACCCGCCAGTTGGATGCCGCGAAAGAGCGCTTCCGCGTGGGGGAAATCACGCGAACCGACGTCTCCCAGGCAGAGGCCCGCCAGGCCCGCGCCGTGGCGGATCGCGTCGCGGCGGAGGGAGCCCTGCAAGGCAGTCGCGCTACCTTCATCAATGTGGTGGGCCGGGCTCCGGAATCCCCGAAGACGCCAAAATCCACCGTGGAGGTTCCCACTTCCTACGAAGAGATTAAGTCCATCTCCCTCGCCAAGAACCCCAACATTATCGCCGCCGATTGGACCGCACAAGCCGCCAAGGAAGGCATCGATTTGGTGCAAGGGGAGCTGTTGCCCAGCGTGAATCTCAACGGGAGATGGGATCGCTCCTACGGTGCGACCGATCACGATAGCGAGACCAGCGAGCTGTCGGCGCAGGTGCAAGTGGTCGTGCCGCTGTACGAGGGGGGCGAAACCTACTCCCGCGTTCGGGCGCAGAAGCACACCTTTGGGCAGCGTAAGATCGAGGCGGATCAAGCGCGGCGCGATGCCTTGGAAAGCGCAACGCAAGGGTGGGAGAATCTCCAGGCGGCCCGCGCCAGCATCCGCTCCTTCCAAAGTCAGATCAAAGCGTCGGAATTGGCTCTGTCCGGGGTCGAGGAAGAGGCCAAGGTCGGCTCTCGGACAGTTCTTGACGTGTTGGATGCCGAACAAGAGCTTTTTGTCGCTCGGGTTAATCTTGTGCGAGCGAAACGAGAAGAATTCGTCTCGGCTTTTCAGTTGAAGTCGGCTTTGGGACAGATGACGGCAGAGGGACTTGGGTTGCCTGTCACCGTTTATGATCCGACCGAACACTATAACGATGTCAAGAATAAGTGGATTGGAACTGGAATCACTCCGGTTCCCTCCTATGATCAAGGAGAGTAGGGATATCATGTCTTCGTCAGTCTCCTCCTTTGTCTCATCGTGGGCTTGCCCCTCTTTTTAGCCGTTGACGCTCCCCGTGCCGAAGGGTGCGAGGGGGCGTTCGTTCGTACAAAAGATTATCGGATACGCCCATCATGAGCGACGACAAGGCTCAATCAGAACCATCAATGGAAGACATCCTGGCTTCCATTCGACGCATTCTGTCTGAGGATGACGAAGAAAAAGCCAAAGAAGCCGCTGCGGCAGCGCCTCCCCCCCCTCCGCCGCCGCCTCCACCTCCGCCCCCTCCGGAGCCAGAGCCAGAAGATGATATTCTGGAACTCACCGAGGATATGATCCTGGAGCCGGAGCCCAGACTAGAGCTGGAGTTGGAGCCGGAACCAGAGCCAGAGCCAGAGCTCGAACCCGAGCCGGAGCCGGAACTCGAGCCGGAGCCGGAACCCGAGCCGGAGCCGGAAATGGAGATCGAGATGGCCCCGCCTCCGCCGCCTCCTCCACCGCCGCCCCCGCCCCCGCCGCCCCCTCCTCCAATGGACGTAGGAGAGGACGAGGAAGAACTCATTTCCGCTCCGGTGGCAGAAGCATCGGCCTCTCTGTTGTCAGGCCTGACGCGAGAGATTGCGCGCAAACGTGCCCCGTCCAGCACCGAGGCTTCCATAACGCTGGAAGATCTCGTCCGCGATATGCTGCGGCCCTATCTGAAAGAATGGTTGGATCAGCACTTGCCGGGGGTGATCGAGCAGCTCGTCAGAAAAGAAATCGAAAAAATGGTCAGTCGCGCGCAAGACCTTTGACCCAGAGAAGACAAGGGGAGGATACGTCCTCCCCTTGGACCGCGCGGGAAGGTGTCACAGATAAGGCCCTTCGCTGTCTTCTCCAAACTTTTGGAATCATTCACTCATGTTGGACAAAACCTATCGCCCCTCCGAGGTCGAACCTAAGCGCTATGCCCAGTGGGAGCAGTCCGGCGCGTTCGCAGCCACCGGAGCAGGGGGAGCGCAGCCCTATACCATCATGATGCCGCCGCCCAATGTGACGGGAAGCTTGCACATGGGGCATGCGCTGACCTTTACCCTTCAGGACGTGTTGATCCGTTACCATCGCATGATCGGACGCGATGCCTTGTGGCAGCCCGGCACCGATCATGCGGGCATCGCCACCCAGATGGTGGTGGAGCGTCAATTGGCCGCCCAAGGGCAGACCCGGCACGACCTGGGGCGGGAGGATTTTATCGCCCGGGTATGGGCGTGGAAAGCCGAATCGGGCGGAACCATCACCCATCAGTTGCGTCGTTTGGGGGCCTCGCCGGATTGGGCGCGAGAGCGCTTCACCATGGATGAGGGACTGTCCCATGCGGTCCGCACCGTGTTTGTCGCGCTGCACAAGCAAGGGCTGATCTATCGCGACAAACGGTTGGTCAATTGGGATCCCAAGCTCCACACCGCCATTTCCGACCTGGAGGTGGAGCAGCGCGACACCAAAGGCCATATGTGGCACTTCAAATATCCCGTAGAGGGCCAGGCCGACACCTTCATCACCGTTGCCACCACGCGCCCGGAGACCATGCTGGGCGACACCGCCGTCGCGGTTCATCCCGACGACGAACGCTATACCCACTTGGTGGGCAAGCAGGTGCGGTTGCCGCTGGTGGATCGGTTGATTCCCATCGTCGCGGACACCTATTCGGACCCCACCAAGGGCACCGGGGCGGTGAAAATCACGCCAGCGCACGATTTCAACGATTTCGAGGTGGGGAAGCGTCACGCTCTCCCCCTGATCAATATCTTGGATCGCGACGCCAAGCTGACCGACGCGGTTCCCCAGGCCTATCGCGGCTTGGATCGCTACGACGCTCGCAAGAAGGTCGTCGAGGATATGGAAGCCCTGGGGTTGCTCGATAAGATCGATCCCCACCTGCATATGATTCCCTATGGGGATCGCTCGGGCGTGGTGATCGAGCCTTGGCTGACCGATCAATGGTTCGTCGATGCCGCGACTCTGGCCAAGCCCGCCATTGCCGCCGTCGAGAGCGGAAAAACCCGCTTCGTCCCCAAACATTGGGAAAACACCTATTACGAGTGGATGCGCACCATCCAACCCTGGTGTATCTCACGCCAGATTTGGTGGGGTCATCGCGTTCCGGCCTGGTACGGCCCCGACGGAACCATTTTCGTCGAGATGGAGGAAGCCGAGGCCGCCGCCGCCGCTTTGAAGCATTACGGGCACGCCATCGAGCTTACTCGCGACAATGATGTGCTCGACACTTGGTTCTCCTCGGCCTTGTGGCCCTTTTCCACGCTGGGCTGGCCGGAGCAGACCCCAGAGCTGGCACGGTATTATCCTACCGATGTTCTGGTGACAGGGTTTGATATCATCTTCTTCTGGGTCGCCCGGATGATGATGATGGGTCTTCACTTCATGGGGGAGGTTCCCTTCAAGGACGTCTACATTCACGCCCTGGTCCGCGATGAAAAAGGCCAGAAGATGTCGAAGTCCAAGGGCAATATCATCGATCCCTTGAACTTGATCGACAAATATGGCTGCGATGCGTTGCGGTTCACCTTGGTGGCGCTCGCAGCCCAGGGGCGCGACGTCAAGTTGGCGGAAGGACGGGTGGAGGGATACCGCAACTTCGTCACCAAGTTGTGGAATGCGGCTCGGTTTTGCCAGATGAACGAATGCGCGTCGGTGGCCGGGTTCGAGCCTTCTGCCGTCAAGGAAACCATCAATCGCTGGGTGGTGGGCAAAGCCGGGGAGATGGCGGCCAAGGTGGCTCTGGCGCTGGATGGCTATCGCTTTGATGCTGCCGCCGGAGCCGCCTATCATTTCGTGTGGGGGACCTTCTGCGATTGGTATCTGGAATTCGCCAAGCCCACCTTCCAGGGTTCGGACGAAGCCGCCAAAGCCGAAGTCCGCGCCACCGCCGCTTGGACCCTGGAGCTGATTCTCCATGTCCTCCATCCCTTCATGCCCTTCGTGACCGAGGAGCTTTGGGAGCAAACCGGAGAGCGCGATCATGCCCTGATGGGGGCCTCTTGGCCGGTGGCCACGGGCCTGCACAACAAGGCGGCGGAAGAGGAAATGGATTGGGTGGTGCGAGTCATCTCCGCCGTGCGCGGGGTCCGTTCGGAAATGAATGTTCCGGCGGCGGCGCAGGTGGATGTGCTGATGTCCGGGTTGGCTCCCGCGCGGCTGGGGTGGGCGGTGACTCATCGCCCCTTGATCGAGCGCATGGGGCGGCTGGCCGCCTTGGTGCCTCAGGCGACAGGCGAGCTCGTCGCCCAGGCCTTCTCCCACGGTGCCGCTCAGATGGTCGTGGACGAGGCCACTTTGGTGATGCCTCTGGCCGGAGTCATCGATATCCAGAAAGAACGGATGCGACTCGAAAAGGAAGTCGCTCGGGTGGAGAGCGAAATCGCCAAGGTGGACAAGAAATTGGGCAATGCCGATTTTCTCGCCAAGGCTGCTCCGGAGATTGTCGAGGAAAATCACGAACGTCGTTCCGAATGGAGGGCTGTGGCCGGAAATCTGCGCGATGCCCTGAAGCGACTGTCAGGCTGAGAGAGGGACCATGATCAAGAAAATTATAATGGCATTGGGCGTTGGGGGCATTGGGCTCGTGGGCCTCGCCGCACCGGTGCTGGCGGAGCAGGTCGGCAGCGTATCTACTGTCTTCAAGATGGTCGGGCCGAATGACAAAATCGTCATCGAGGCCTTCGATGATCCCAAGGTTGCGGGCATCACCTGTTACCTGTCGCGCGCGAAAACCGGCGGCGTCTCAGGAGGATTCGGCATGGCTGAAGACCCCTCGGATGCCTCGATCGCTTGCCGCCAGGTGGGAGAAATCACCTTTAAAGAAAAGATCAAGGACGGAGAAGAGGTCTTCAAAAAAGACACCTCGTTCCTTTTCAAAAGCATGCAGGTGGTACGTTTCCTGGACGAGAAACGCAATGTGCTGATTTATTTGGTATATTCGGATCGGATTGTTGATGGATCACCGAAGAACTCGATTTCGGTGGTGCCGGTCGTGGACAAGCGGTGAAAGAAAAGGGGGTCCGGGGCATGCCCCCGGGCGGGGATTGGGGCGGCAGCCCCGGCGCAAGCCAGACAGCCCATCCCCCCCGACCCCCCAACAAAAAACCCCCGAAA